>NZ_JAMPMI010000019.1:0-193395 GCF_028478065.1 Providencia sp. PROV255
TTCTCCATCACTTCCCGGCAACCAACCATCAGGGCCACCGAACTCATCATAATAGCAGTGGAAAGTATCTCCTGAGGTCCAATAGCTACCGACTCTTACCATTTGTACCGAGCCATAGGCTAGAAAATGACAAAGTGCTGAGGGAATAATCACCACGTTATACCGAGAGAGCCCGGGCACATTAACAGACTTGTTTCTGTTGTCTTTTTGCGGATATCTGGGGTGGGTGGTGATTTTAGTGATGAACGTGAGAGGGTAATTATCTTTTGTTAATTCAATGGATTTTCCTCCATCTTTAGGGTTAATAAATAAGCCCAGATCACTCATGGTTTCCTCCCAACTTTAACCGCCCATCGCCCTGATTGGTCATAAATCATCAACCCCGTTGCATCTAAAATGACACGCCCAGCATCACCGCTCACCTTAAAATCACCGTAGACTTCCAGTTTATTGAATTCTGCGCTACCTGTTTCCGCATCAAGCCGATAACCAACCTTGCCTTTTTCATAGCGTTTTGATTTGATTTCTACACCAACCAGGAGCTTTTCAATTGTGGCCTTGTTAATAAACGCATCATTGATAAACACCTGACCATTTTCGACAAAAAATACGGGCTCTAACTTACCACTGGATGGATTAAAAATACCGAAGGTATCGGCACTAAAACCAATTTGAGTAACGACTTGTCCATTTTTAATACTAGCCCCTATTAGCATTTTGGCATCATAATATTGGCCGTTGTACATCACCGCAGTTTTAAACGAGATAACAGAAGAAGCATTACCTTGATAATCCACCTCCGTTTTTGCCATTTTCTCAATCGCCGCTTGAGTCTCTCCGTATTGGGAATTAAGCCGCTCAATAGACTGTGCAAACGTTAACTGATTATTTGCAACCGTCTTATCTAGTCGAGTGATTGAGGATTGAATTTTTAACTGCTCAACTGCTTGATTGCCATATTCCGCTGTCAGCTGCATCCCCATTTCTGCTAATGAACTTTCAGCATTGGTAATTGTGCGTGCCAATTGATTAATTAACGCTTCATTATCATTAAATCGGGATTCTGCTGTTTCAATATGCTTCGTCTGTGTCTCATCGATTTTAGCAATCGCCTCTGACTGATCCGTAATACGGGCATCCATCGGCCCTAGCTTGTCATCAACTTGTTTAATCTCAGCTTTGACCTGTGAAATATCTTTCGCTGTTGACTCCTCAAGTGTTGATAATGACTCTTGTACTTTTAGAACAGCGGATGAGGTTTGCTCGTAGTCTGTTTTAACTTGTTGCTGCCAGCGTGCTAGTGCCTCCTGGTCTGATACTCTCACTTGTTCAAGTCGGAATATTTCAGATTTACGCGTGCCCTCTTCTTCGAATAAACGCCATGAAACTTGATTTAACATCATTGTGTTGTTAAGTGTCGCTTCGGCTGCTTGCTCAAGTTGCAGTTGAACATTCCCTTGGTTGAAGTCGATTTGCTCCTGCATGATTTGACCGGCTTCATTGCTGAGGAAATTATTACCCAATTCGTCAATCATATCCTTTGGCGTTCCGTCAGCCTTTCCTACTGCTTCAACAAATTGAGATTTTCCGTAGCTGTTAACCGTTCGAACATAAAACCAATAATCAGTGCCAGCTTTTAAATTCTCCTTAGTCCAGAATTGCCCTTGGCCTTGACGATTGGCTTTTGCTGTGACTTCGGTGTCATTCGTGCTGGTCAGTTTTTTGTCGCTGAACCAAAACTCAAACGTATAGCCATGCTGTGCGGTTTCGCCACCGTGCGGAATACAGGTCAGAGAGAACATTCCGCCAACCATTTCAACGCTAACCGGTTTAGGTGGGGCCTGAATATCAAAATCAACAATGGCAGGGGCAGACATTGCACCAGCCGCATTAATAGAACGAACCTCCGCACGATAAGAACCACGCACAAGGCCTGATAAATCTACTCTGTCTTGTGGCACCTGAATGGACTGAATAACTTTGCCATTTTCAATGATGTTTACTGTGTTATAGCGAACATCAGCAGCAGCTGATTGCCAGCTCAAATAACCTTGAACCACCTCACCAATATTCGTGGCCACAAATGCAAGGTTAAGTGGTGGCGCTACCCCGCCAGTCGGTAAAACAGTGAATGGAGGACGAATAAAAGGTTTACCTATAATATCTTCATAAATATAAGCCCCGTCCTCCTCGAGGAGAATATCAACACCCTCTTGCGGGTGAAACTTCCATTCAGCAACACGAAATTCAAGGTTTTGAATACCAATTTGAGGCAGGTTTAATAAAATCACCTCTCCTGGTCTGTATGCGTATCACTCATGACGATAACAGGAAGTTAATGATTATGAGAGATAGCGCACTAGCTCACCCGATAGCTAAATGGTGCTTGGAAGCTGATGGAGTATCAGAAAGTAGTATTTACTGGACCGACAAAGAAACGGATGTTCTTTGCAGGTGCAGACCTGACCGGATCATAACAGCACATAATTATATCGTTGACGTAAAAAGCTCTGGCGACATAGAAAAATTTGATTACGAATATTACAACTACCGCTATCACGTTCAGGACGCCTTCTATTCTGATGGTTACAAGGAAGTAACTGGAATAACACCAACATTTCTGTTTTTAGTGGTCAGTACGAAAATTGACTGCGGAAAATACCCAGTAAGAACGTATGTTATGAGTGAAGAGGCTAAATCAGCAGGTCGCACTGCATATAAACATAATTTACTAACGTATGCCGAATGCCTAAAAACGGATGAGTGGGCAGGCATACGCACACTATCACTGCCCCGTTGGGCTAAGGAATTAAGGAATGAGTAACCCACCGCTAGCTCAATCTGATTTGCAAAAAACTCAAGGAACAGAGGTTAAAGTTAAAACTAAGGACCAGCAACTAATTCAGTTCATTAATCAGCCAAGCATGAAAGCCCAATTAGCTGCCGCCCTGCCTCGCCACATGACACCTGACCGCATGATTCGCATTGTAACAACAGAGATTCGCAAAACACCTGCACTAGCCACTTGTGATATGCAAAGCTTTGTTGGTGCTGTTGTTCAGTGCTCACAATTAGGGTTAGAACCTGGCAACGCTTTGGGTCATGCCTACCTGCTCCCTTTTGGTAACGGGAAAGCTAAATCAGGGCAATCAAACGTACAGTTAATCATTGGCTATAGAGGGATGATTGATTTAGCCCGCCGCTCAAACCAAATAATCAGCATTTCAGCTAGAACAGTAAGACAAGGTGATAACTTTCACTTTGAGTACGGGCTTAATGAGGACCTAACTCACACACCTAGTGAAAATGAAGATTCACCTATTACACACGTGTACGCAGTGGCGAGATTAAAAGATGGCGGTGTTCAGTTTGAAGTAATGACGTATAACCAAGTTGAGAAAGTCAGAGCATCTAGCAAGGCTGGCCAAAACGGCCCATGGGTTTCTCACTGGGAAGAGATGGCTAAGAAAACTGTTATTCGTCGTTTATTTAAATATCTCCCCGTCTCTATCGAGATGCAAAAAGCTGTCGTTCTGGATGAAAAAGCAGAAGCTAATGTGGACCAAGAAAACGCCACTATTTTTGAAGGCGAGTATGAGGAGGTAGGAACTGATGGCTAGTCGCGGAGTGAATAAGGTCATACTTGTTGGAAATTTGGGTCAAGATGTCGAAATGCGCTACATGCCTAACGGTGGCGCAGTAGCAAATCTCACACTAGCCACATCGGAATCGTGGCGTGATAAGCAATCAGGTGAAATGCGCGAGAAAACTGAATGGCATCGAGTGTGCATCTTCGGCAAGTTAGCTGAAGTTGCAGGTGAATATCTGAAAAAAGGCTCACAAGTCTATATCGAAGGTTCTCTGCAAACCCGTAAATGGCAAGACCAAAGCGGTCAAGACCGATACACAACGGAAGTGGTAGTAAATATCGGCGGTACGATGCAAATGCTAGGAAATGGCAATAGCAATAACAACGGCAATCAAACAGGAAATAAGAGTACATCCTCCCCAAATCAACAATATAGTAACCAAACTAAACCTCCTATGGATTTTGATGATGACATTCCATTCTAATAACTTGAAAGCTAACAAAAACTAAATAAGCAATCAAAATTAAATTGTAAAAAGTAATTAAGGACTCAGTGCAAGGATGCAAACAGGAGATAGATATGATAACTGTTAATTCTTATTTCAGCGGTGCTGGACTTATGGATATAGGGCTTATCCAGGCTGGAATAAATATAGGGCAAGCATTTGAAATTGATACATCCGCTTGCAAAACCTACCGCCATAACCTGGGTAATCATATTAAAGAATGCGACATTACCCAGGAGCTAGTTTTAGAGCAAAACTCATGTGACGGGATGATATTTACTTATCCATGCACAAAGTACAGCACAATCAGTGATATACACGGAGTACGTACTGGTGATGAGTTATTTCTGCATGCATTACGCCACCTTGCAATAGCTAGGCCTGAGTTTTATGTAGTTGAAAACGTACCTGGTATGAAAGCATTTCCTGTGGTCATGGAAGCTATGCAGAAAATGCCAGATTATTACGTTAACGTGTTTTGCCCCATAAAATCAGAAATTTGGCTACCACAAAAACGCAGCCGATTAATAATTATCGGTACGAAAAAAAATTTCACACCGCGCACACCTAAAAATCATAAGCCAATTAAATTGGCTGATATCCTGGAGAGTGAACCCGATATTATTATACCCAAGTCAGTCTACTCCAGGATGAATGGCGTATATCGTGATTTACCTATAATAAGCGATCCGGCCAATGGCGATATCGCCCCAACTTGTGTTGCTCACTATGCTAAAGATAAAAGTACTCGCTTAGTATCTGATAAAAATTTCCCAATGGGGGTTAGGCCATACACAGTACGCGAATATGCAAGACTCCAGGGGGTACCTAATTGGTTTCAATTCCCAGTGAGTCAAACCGATGCGTATCGACAAATAGGTAACGGTGTTAGTGTCCAGGTTGGGGAATGGATTGGAAATGAAATTAAACGTTATATCGCAGGGTGCGTGATGAAGAGCAAAAAAAAACCGCCAAGGAGAAGGCGGCAAAGTTAATAGGAACATATATCCTCTTTGTATTAGCAATTTAAGCATAGCTCATAAGATAATCTTAACAAGGACGTTAAGTAAAAAAATGCCGACGCAAGATGCATCGGCGAGGACTATAAAGTAATTAGAAAGTTCAAATTAACTATAGACTATAAATTTAAAAGACTGATGAATTGTTTTAATCATAATGATTTAATTTAAACAATGAAGAGGAATGAATATGATGATGTGAATAGGTGTTTATCCAATATTATGAATATATATATTGTAAAGCATCTTCAAAATAATAACTTAGTGGGAAGTGATTATAGTGATACATGGCTATAACACAATGATTCTCAATGAAAAATTAAGAATCACAAAGAGAGATAGATAGTTTTTTGACACTTTAACAATTCAGAAAATGAACTAATTTAATTCGTAGAAATAAGACTAAAAGACTAAAAGACGAAAAGACGAAAAGACGAAAAGACGAAAAGACGAAATTAAAAAGCACCGCCAAAAAGCTGAATATAAAAACAAAATGGCGGCTTAAGTAGATCTAAAAGGAAAATCAGGACTTACATCCAGAAAACAAATATACACTAATGCATATCATCATCAATATTTTATTACACATTTCTCACTTTTAAGTAGTATTAACCACATAAAAAGTAAGTCATGTCAGATAAAAAACGCCATCATGTAGGAGAAGCAAGAGGTTATGCAAGGATATTATTGTTTCTCTCTGTAAGTAATCTAAACCCAACTAAAGTGTAAAATTTAGCATGAGAACTAAATAAAAAAATGCCGACACAGGGTGCATCGGCAAAACTTATTCAATACTTGGAATGTAAAAATTAAATATAGACCATTATGAATCATTAGTGATATTTTTTTATCATGAGGATTTAATTTATATAATGAAAAGTAATAAAAAAATACCGCGTCATGGATGAATATGAAGCGGCAAGGGGATAAGCAGAGTTTATTTTTTTATGTTGGCTTATTAAGAATAGTTAATGAGTATGACTACGCAAGGAAATTAGCAAAAAAAAAAGCCGACACATGGGAGTATCGGCAAAAAAACACAGCTTATTGAACTACTCTTTCGCAATTAACTTTAGACCATAATTAAAATTAAGTTATGAATTATTTTAATCCTAGCGATTAAATTGCTGCGATAAAAAAATAAACATGATCTAAAATTCACTCACTAAGAGCAATAATAGTAATGCAATAAAACAGCCAATAGTGACAAGAGTTACTGTGGCCTTTAACACGCAAACAATTACATCCATAATGCTTATTAGTTGATTTTTATTATTTTTTTATGAGAGTTCATATTAATCATATCGGATAGAAACCATGCATTCTAATCTACTAGTAAAAACACTGTTCGAATAGGATAATTCTTAGTTATTAATATATTCTTACAAATTAAAAAATTGGGTAATGGAAAAGTCAAGGCGCCAATTTGAAGTAAGTATAAAGTTACTGAGTGACTTATATGTATATAAATCAAAGTGTAAACGTACAAATAATAAATTAAGCTACGCTCGCCATGATATAGATTTAATGTGAATTGACTAGCAATCATCATGAGAGTGTTTGTAGGTTGAATTACCAGAATAATTTGTTGCAACAATACAATAAATTAACTAACGAAATATCAATTCAGGTGTCCCTCAAGTTTTTTCCGATTTCACCAAATCATTACCAATTGATAAGAAACTAAATTACACACCTAAAATGTGGCTCAATCACTATGTTATGACGATAGATAAGGAGATTAATAGTGGATGACTCTCTTTATACAATAAAAGAATACGCATTGATGATCCGACTGTCATCTTCAACGGTATACCGCAACCCAGCCAGATATTACATGTTCAGGGTCGGTAGCTCATGGAGAGCAAACAAGGAAAGCCTAAAAAAGTTTGAACAGGCGCAGTTTAACGACAATAATGTCTATCGGCTGGCTTTGGTCGGTAGTAAGAGGAAAACCAAATGCCAATATACAAAAGAGGCAGCAAGTATTGGGTCGATGTATCCACCCCAACTGGCGAGAGAATTAGACGCTCTACTGGCACCTCAGACAAAATAAAAGCACAAGAATATCACGACAAACTAAAGCATGACCTGTGGCAGCAGGATAAGCTTGAGAAGCAACCAGATCGGATATTTGAAGATGCAATTATTTTGGCTCTTAAAGATGCTAAGGGGCAGACAAGCTTTAAAACTAAACAAACCTACTCTAAGTATTTTATCGCTATTTTAGGTGGAAGAAAGCTCTCATCAATCACTAGTGATGATATAGCAAATGCAATTCCGGATTATAGCCCTATTACTAAGCGTAAGTTAACAAGTGCAACAAAGAATAGATATCGCTCATTTATTCTAAGAGCTTTTTCACTAGCGCACAAAATGGGATGGTTAACCAAGTCATCCTATATACCACGAATGAAAGAGCCCACTGTTAGAGTTCGATGGTTAGAAAGGTGGGAAGCTGAACTGCTCCTATCTAACATCAAAGTTAAGTGGATGAGAGATTTTGTTTCTATTGCTATTTTAACAGGCATGAGAAAAAGCGAAATATTATCACTTAAATGGAAGAGCGTAGACCTAGTTAGAAGAGTTGCTCATGTAACGGCTGATAATGCAAAGTCAGGGAGAGCTAGACCGGTTCCTCTAAATGATGTGGCCATTGAAATTCTAAATGGAATTGAAAAGGATGGTGACTATGTGTTTTCCAACGAAGGAAAGCGAAGGAGTAACTATTATCGTGAATGCTATTACCAAGCATTGGCTGATTCTGGCATAACTGATTTCACTTTTCACGACCTCAGACATACATGGGCAAGTTGGCACGCACAAAGTGGAACTCCGCTCATGGTATTAAAAGAAATGGGTGGATGGGAAACGCTAGAAATGGTTCAGAAATACGCGCACTTTAGTGGTCAACATTTAACCAAATATAGTGAGCATGTCACAATTTCGACACAGTCGAAGAATGAAGCCAGTCAAAAGCCGCATCTAACACTTTTAACTGGCTGATGTAAAACGATTAATTTCACACATCCAAAATTCAAAATCACTTCGACTTTAGATTACGAGTCAGAAGCCGCCATTATGGAGAATATGCCATTAATTACTCAAGGAAGAACCGTCATTAGCATTGCTCACCGGCTAAATACGATTATGCACGCTGATAGGATATGTGTGATTTGCCAAGGAGAAGTACACGAGATGGATACCCACGAAAACTTACTCAAATCAAATGGTTTATACGCCAATTTATGGCACCAGCAGACACAATAATACGAATAAAAAAGCATCACGCTTATAGCAAGTGGTGCTTTTTTACCAAAAGCGCTCATTTTACAATCAATTAAACCCAATCATCATTGATGAAGCTATAGCACAAGGGGATTAGCTAGGGTATCATGGCGCGCTGAATTACTGGCACACCCTTTTAGCAGTTATAGACATGGCAAAAGAACAAACGGATCGAACGACACTAGATTTGTTCGCTGAGGAACGAAGGCCTGGGCGACCTAAAACAAGCCCGCTATCACGGGATGAACAACTGAGGATCAACAAACGCAACCAACTGAAACGAGATAAAGTGAAGGGATTGCGCAGAGTTGAATTGAAACTGAACGAAGACGCTGTCGCGGTATTGAATCAGTTAGCTGAAGATAAAAATATAAGCCGTAGTGAATTGATCGAAGAAATTTTGATGTCACAACTTGAACATGTTGATACATCAATACTCAAGTAACGTTATCTTGATAAATCACACAAATTTGACAGACTTAGCAACATTTTTTCGCCAAAATAAGGCGTAATATTCTATCTATTTTCGTTCTAAACGGGCTATAGAAGGCGAATTTTCACCTCTAGCTCTCTTAGAAAAACAAGAGGTTAATCACTTTATGGCAGTCATAGGCATTTTCTTCGGAAGTGACACAGGTAACACAGAAAATATTGCCAAAATGATCCAAGAAAGATTAGGCAAAGATGTAGCAGAAGTTCACGATATCGCGAAATGCAGCAAAGAAGATATTGAAGCTTTTGACATTCTACTTCTTGGTATTCCAACTTGGTATTATGGTGAAGCCCAATGTGACTGGGATGATTTTTTCCCTACTCTCGAAGAGATTGATTTCGAAGGTAAACTTGTCGCCTTATTTGGTTGTGGAGACCAAGAAGACTACGCTGAATATTTCTGTGATGCTATGGGTACGATCCGCGATATTATCGAACCACGTGGTGCTGTTATTGTTGGTCACTGGCCAACAGAAGGTTATCACTTTGAAGTATCCAAAGGCATGGCAGATGACAACCATTTTATTGGTTTAGCTATTGATGAAGATCGTCAACCTGAGCTAACTGATGAACGTGTTGATGCATGGGTAAAACAAATCTCTGAAGAAATGTCTTTAGCTGAAATTTTAGGCTGATAGACTACATAAAGAACCCTTACCCATAGATTACACCACTGTCTTACACAAAATGAACCCCCTAAGCCAGTGGCGTAGTCTAAAATAACCGATAAGGTATCCTAATAGGATAGGTTCTCAAGAGATTATCAAAATAATGAGACAATGCATGGTTTCTATTTTTATTTTCCATGCCTATAATTGTAAATCAGTTTAGAAGACAACTGTATTGATGTTAAAAATGTCTCATTATTGTTAAATTTATGATTTAAGATACAGGACAAACCCGCATGACAGACAACAATAAAGCATTGAAAAATGCTGGACTCAAAGTCACTCTTCCAAGATTAAAAATTTTGGAAGTACTTCAAGAGCCTGAGTGCCACCACGTCAGTGCGGAAGATCTCTATAAAAAGCTGATCGATATGGGTGAAGAGATCGGGTTAGCAACTGTATACCGCGTGTTAAACCAGTTTGATGATGCCGGTATCGTAACCCGTCACAACTTCGAGGGGGGTAAATCTGTATTCGAACTAACTCAGCAGCATCACCATGACCATTTAATCTGTTTAGATTGTGGAAAAGTGATTGAGTTTACTGACGAATCCATTGAAACCCGCCAAAAGAATATCGCTGCTCGCCATGGCATTAAACTATCTAACCATAGTTTATATCTATATGGTCATTGCGCAGATGGTGATTGCCGTGACAATGCTGACGCACACGAAGCAAAAGAGTAATAGTATTCAACCATCGTTGATGAAACATCATGGTTAAAAATGCCAAAACCCTGATAATACAATTTTATCGGGGTTTTTTATTTTAAGTATTAATATTCCCTTTTTTACTCGATTAGTGATAATTGCTAGTAAGTAACTTAAACACAATTATTTATCACTGTATTTTAGCAACAATGCAAGATTTTTATAAAAACTATAATAGTTGCAATTCAAATCAAAACCCTTATATTATTTCAGAGATAAATATATTCCGTTATCTAGAATAATACTTTACATATCAAAGTGGTATATAAATAACATCATAGATGATTCCAAACACTTCATACTATTTAAAATTATTTAATTACCTTACTATAATTTCAACTCCAAATTAGAGAGTTAATGATCCAAATGTAGTCATAACGTTAAATCATCATTTAAATGCGTAATTACATTTATTGACTAAACTAATTGAGTACTTTAGTAATTTGTAAGAGATTAACTGATGAAAAAAAACTATCTTTTTCTCAATACAAGTTTTTTCTTCTGGTTTCTTACTTTAATAGGGTGGTTTTTTAGCTATTCGTCTATCACCTTATTTTCGTTTGTATTATCAATACTGTTCTTGATCGTATACTTCAATCAAAAAAAGGTAAGTAAAATGTTCACCAAAAGACAAAACAAGCCCACGCCTACAGCGACGTCCCCTTCTATAAGTAATGAGCCTGAAGTGACTACAAAAATAGAAGAACAAATAACACTGTCAACTCCGACTATTAGTGAAGAAAAATCGAATACGATTATCTCTAGGGACGTTATTTTTGAAGGAAATATTACGTCTAATGAGCAAGTGCATATCTATGGGAAAGTCATTGGAAATATAACAGGAAAAGAAAATACGGTTAAAGTTATGTTAAACGGCCAAGTTACGGGAAATATCACCTGCAAAGAACTGGTGGTTAATGGTCGTATTGAAGGTGAATGCTTATCTGATACTATTTGTATTGAAAATAATGGGGAAATCCACGGTACTATCCATTACAGTAGTTTATCAATTAAAAAAGGGGGAATATTATCTGGCCAAGCACAAGTTAAAAACCCACCCCATCAATCAGAAAAAGTTACCGTATTAAAAGATAAATTAAAACAAGATACCCTTATACTCAATGAAAGTGTAAATAACGCATCCTTGTAATCAAAAATAAAATAAGGTGAATAAATTCACCTTAATTTTAACTCTTAATATAAGTTTTTATTCTTGTCTTAATATTCCATTCAATATTAAAAATATATGGTAAGCCTTTAGCTATCAGGGCAAATGACTGCTATGGTTTCTTTATAGCAGTCATTGCTACTAAAGGATTTTACTAATTAGAATACCGTGAATGGCATCATCACCATAAATTTAATATCTTTTTCATCTTGGAAGATATTTCCGTAACCACCGCCATAGCTCGGAATATCTGTATGGTTATCATACTTGGTAAAATGCAGTTTAAATAGCGTATCTTTTGCTCGACCTGATTGTACGGTATATAAAATATCAAAGTTCCATGCACTTTCTTTTAAGCGTACATCCTGAGCATATTGGCTATTAGTACTTGGTTTAGCATCCCATCCATAAATATATGAGGTTCCAACCTTCCATCCAGCTAAGTCCCAATTTTTTAAATCATACATAACACCGGCCATAACGGCTTTTTCATTATTAGCATTCCAATCCGAACGGCCATCCCACCAAATGTCCATGCGACCATTTGATGTTGCCCAACCGGGGGTCATACGCTGCAGGAAATAACCTTGGTTACCTTTGGCTTTTACATAGGTTCCTTCTAATTTAAAATCAAATTCATCGTAAGTGTAGCCTAGTGTCATCGCTTGCAACCAAGCTAAACCGTCATAAACATCGTTAACTCCACCGCCTGAAACCTTATCTTTTGCACCATAAAATTGATAAGACATACGTAAGTCACGGTCAACAACAGGAACTGCATAGGAAACCTTGGCAAAATATTGATCCATATAGCTTTTAGCTTGCCCATATGCCCCTTCTAAGACTAAATTGTTTTTAAAGTCATATTTAAAGCCAATTGAGTGTAAATAACTGATCCCAGTTTCACCATCCGCTTCACGAAAGTCATACATGCTACGGTACCAAGGTGCTTTATAGCGGTCAGTCCACATATAGGACATGCTAAGTTCACCATTTTGCTCAAAATCAAACACCCCGCCTACCTCTAATCCGCGATATGTGCCCGGCATATAGCTCCAGTGGGATGCGAGTAGAGTTTGCCCCGTAGGCTGAATATAGCCACCTCTACCCCAAAAAGGGCCATATTTCAATTTTGCAGCGGCCTTATAAAAAGTCACACCACTACGATCTCCAGTCCATTTTTCATCCCAACGTGATTTCGCATCACTAAAGCCGATTTCATTGGGTGCAGCTGGGCCACTATTTGATAACTCAATAGCGGTAAAACCCGCTAAATCTAGCCCGATGATGTCCTGAAAATAACCGGATGAGAAATCAAGACTGGCATTAAATGTTGAGTGTTTAAGATTATCCGCATACTTTTTATATTTATCGCTATTTGGGTCTAAATCTTTACGTGAACGATCGCGTTGCCAGTAGTAAAGGCCACCTGTAAGTTTTGAATCTTCAATAAATTGCTCCGCATGCATGATTGGTTGGTAACCAATAGGAAGCATTGCTATTGCAATTTTTAAGACGAGCAATTTCCTGCCAGTATTGACATTTTTATTAACCATTCTTGTATTCCTCTAATATTTTTTAATTTTATTTTTCGGCCGAAATACGATTTAACTTTCCATTTAAATCTAAATATTCACAATGAGTTATATCTCTTGCGATGTATTTAGCCTATTTTTTGCAACGCGAATTATCAACACAGATACAGGCTTTGTTGCCAAAATATGATCAACGGCACATTAATTTTAATTAACTGTCATTATCACCGATGATGACCTTGCTAAAAATAAAAAGTAATTGATTGATAAATATAAAAAATATGCATGGGATACGTATAAGGAAGTGTTTAAGAAAAAATCAATAAATTAACTAATTGTTCCTTAATTTCGTCTATTCTGCAGGAATTCGCTAAGTTCTATCACCACATTGACCTAATTGCCTTAAAATAGATCAGATTACTGAGTCAAATAATTAGGATAAATGTTGTTATGCTGAAAAATAACATACACAGCTATAAAATTTCTCAATAAATAATCAAATAAAATGTACAGCATTATTAAGAAAAGCACCGCATTATCATTTGCTATTATAAACTCTCCTTTTCAATATAAAGAGTTCGTAAATGAAAATAGACTTAACAGGCAAACGCGCATTAGTCAGTGCATCAACAGCTGGAATTGGTTATGCAATTGCTAAAGGCCTCGCTAATTGTGGCGCAGAAGTTTTGATTAATGGCCGTAACAATATACGTGTTAATGATGCCGTTTCTCTGCAGCGACTTCCGGTGCAGCCTTACGTGTTGATGGTGGCGTTATCGATGACATTGTGTAATTCGAGCATTCAATAATATTGCCTTATTGTCACAGCAAAACTAACGGGGTACAGGCTACTGCACCCCGCTGTATGAAATAAATACTCGTTTTGATAATTAATATTTTTCGAATAATGCCTGAATTTGCTGAGGATCTTTAGTCTGAGTTAAGGCTAATTGCAGCAATACGCGCGCTTTTTGCGGATTTAACCTTTCTGAAGCAACAAAACCATATAAGTTATCATCCACTTCGGCATTTCTTGTCGTATACCCTGTTGGTACACGGCTTGAGCGAACGACAACCACGTCTTCTTTCGCTGCTTTTGCTAAAGCGTCAAAGACAGTCTTATACATATTACCGTTACCCACACCCGCGCTTACAATTCCTTCAACCCCTTCTTCTCTCAAGGCTTTCACAGGAGCTGCTGATGCATTGGCATAGTTATAAACGATACCTACCGCAGGGAGCTTTTCGAGCTTACTGACGTCGAATGCCGCTTTGTCACTACGAGGTTGCGCTGCTTGGAAATAAGTAACTTTACCATCATGAATAAAGCCTTCTGCCCCACTATTAACGGCATCAAACGCTTGTACTTCAGTGGTGCTCATTTTCATCACATTACGGCCTTGCACGACTTTATCGTTCATTGCCATCAAAACACCGCGCTCTCCAGCAGACTTATCCGTCGCTAAAACGACTGCATTATACAGGTTCAAAGGACCGTCAGCACCTAAAGCCGTTGACGGTCGCATTGCACCAACCAAGACAATGGGCTTTTTACATTGCGTGGTTAAATCAAGGAAGAATGCCGTTTCTTCTAAAGTATCAGTCCCGTGAGTGATTACAAAACCATCTGTTTTATCACAATCTTGGTTAATTTTTTTCGCCAGTGCCAGCCAAACTTGGTCATTCATATCTTGCGAACCAATATTCACCAATTGCTCACCGCTTAAATTGGCAATTTTTTTGGTTTCTGGCACCGCATTAATTAAAGCATCAATCCCTACTTTACCCGCTTGGTAACTGGAGGATGTGGCTGAATCACCACCACCTGCTATCGTTCCCCCTGTCGCCAATACCGTAATATTCGGTTGAGCGATAGCGGATACGGCAAACAGTGAAACCAATGTCGCCAAAAGCGCTTTATTTCTGTTTTTCATCCTATTTTCCTTTCATTAATAAACTTCGGTTATTATGTGGAATTGTGCTGAATTTTATGTGACCTATACAATTATTTTAGGATAAATAATGAATTTTAAGATGATTTATCTATGAATGAATAAAAAGCGTGAGGCTTGCAGCAAAAATCCGTATCATAGCCCGTTTGAAACACTCTATTCACAAGTGACTGACAATGAGCCAAACTTTTATTCCCGGCAAAGATGCCGCTCTTGAAGATTCCATTGATGCATTTCAAACCAAATTAAAGAAATTAGGGTTTGATATTGAAGAAGCCTCTTGGTTAAACCCTGTACCTAACGTTTGGTCTGTACATATCCGCGATAAAGCGTGCCCACTTTGCTTTACTAATGGTAAAGGGGCGAGCAAGAAAGCTGCATTAGCCTCAGCGCTTGGTGAGTATTTTGAGCGTTTATCAACGAATTACTTCTTTGCGGATTTCTACCTAGGTAAATCTATTGCTGAAGGGGATTTTGTCCACTACCCTAATGAAAAATGGTTCCCATTAACCGAAGATGATAGCTTACCTGAAGGGTTATTAGACAATCGTTTGATTAAGTTTTATGACCCCGACAACGCCTTAGCCGCCAGCCAATTAATTGACTTGCAATCTGGTAATGAAGAACGCGGTATTTGTGCACTGCCATTTACCCGTCAATCAGACAACCAAACCGTATATATTCCAATGAATATTGTTGGAAACCTCTATGTTTCTAACGGAATGTCTGCGGGCAATACAGCCAACGAAGCTCGTGTACAAGGGCTTTCCGAAGTCTTTGAACGCTTTGTAAAAAATAAAATCATTGCTGAAAGTATTAGCCTACCGGCTATCCCAGCAGACGTCATGGCACGCTACCCTGCGGTAGTTGAAGCGGTTGAAACCTTAGAAAAAGAAGGTTTTCCAATTTTCTGTTATGACGCATCACTCGGTGGCCAGTACCCTGTGATTTGTGTGGTGTTATTTAACCCACAAAATGGGACTTGTTTTGCCTCATTTGGTGCTCACCCCGACTTTGGTGTTGCCCTTGAGCGTACCGTCACGGAATTACTGCAAGGCCGTGGCTTAAAAGACCTCGATGTGTTTAATGCACCGACCTTTGATGACGAAGAAGTGGCTGAGCACACGAATCTTGAAACTCACTTTATTGATTCAAGCGGTTTAATTAGCTGGGATCTGTTTAAAGATGATGCCGATTATGCCTTTGCAGATTGGAGCTTTAAAGGCACAACTCAAGAAGAGTTTGCAACACTTATCAGTATTTTCAATACATTAGATGCTGAAGTCTATATTGCAGATTATAACCACTTGGGTGTCTACGCTTGCCGAATCTTAGTCCCAGGTATGTCTGATATTTACCCAGTTGAAGACTTACATATCGCCAATAACGCGATGGGCGCTTATTTACGCGACACCATTATCAACCTACCTGATAGCCAATGGGAAAAACAAGACTATCTTGCCCTTATCGAGCAATTAGATGACGACGGTTTAGATGATTTTACCCGTGTTCGTGAATTACTTGGTTTGGCAGTAGGTAAAGACAATGGGTGGAGTAACCTGCGTATTGGTGAACTAAAATCCATGTTGGCACTAGCGGGTGGAGACCTTGAACAAGCACTTGCTTGGGTTGAATGGACACAAGACTTCAATAGCTCAGTATTTACTGCCGAGCGCGCAAATTATTATCGTTGCTTGCAAACCCTGTTGTTGTTATCTCAAGAAGAAGAACGTGACCCTGCGCAATACTACAACGCCTTTGTGCGTATGTATGGTCAAGAGGCAGTAGATGCTGCATCAGCCGCTATCGCTGGGGAATCATGCTTCTATGGCTTGTGGTCTATTGACGAAGAACTTAAAGCACTTCCTGCGCATCAAGCTTTGCTGGCTGCTTATGAAAAGCTGCAAAAAGCAAAGCGTGATAATGCATAATGTGAATTAAATCGTTGACGGGGAACTTGCCCCGTCAACATTTTTACATTTTATTGGTTTATATTAATTATAAATCCAATGAACGTTTCCATAATAAGAAATCAAACTGTTCTAGGCGATCCGCTTGGACCTGATAGTCACCGCTTGCCGTATCAATTACCCGTTCAAATAGCCCTTTACTTATTGTCGGTAATGGAACCCCATCAATAATTGGCCCGCAATCATAATCAATTATGTCCGATAGGCGCTCTGCAATGGCACTATTCGTCGATATTTTTAAAACAGGTACAATCGGGTTCCCTGTGGGAGTGCCAAGCCCTGTTGAGAAAATAACCACATTACACCCTGCAGCAACAAGTCCTGTGACTGCATCAACATCATTACCCGGCGTACAAACTAAGGATAACCCACTGTCAGGCATCGGCTCCGCATAGTCACACACCGCACTAATCGGCGATGTTCCGCCTTTTTTAGCCGCTCCGGTCGATTTAATCGCATCGGTTATTAGCCCGTCCGCAATATTGCCGGGACTTGGGTTATCGGCAATGGTAGTATTAAAGAAATTCGCTGTTTTTTCATAACGTTCCATCAAATCTAAGAATTTTTTCTTATCTTCAAAAGAAACGCACCGTTTCACCATATCCCCTTCTGCACCACATAATTCCGGAAATTCAGCTAACCCTGATGCGCCCCCCAAAGTCACTAGCCAATCAGAAACTAGCCCCATCGCAGGGTTACCCGAGATCCCAGAAAAACCGTCAGAAGCGCCACATTTCACACCGAGTTTTAAATGAGACAACGGAACGTCCACACGAGATTGCGGTATGACGGCCTTCATGCACTCATAGGTTTGCTTCAATGCTGTTTGCATCATTTCTTCTTCGCTACTCCACTCTTGCTGGCGAAAGTAAAGTGCAGGTTTAGCAAAATTAGGGTTACGAGCAACAAGTGACTCTTTAAACATTTTACGCTGTGCTTTTTCACAGCCCAAACTGAATACCGTAATACCGATGACATTAGGGTGGTCCGCATAAGCAGCAAGCACATCACACATCGTTTTACTGTCAGAGGTCGCTCCACCACAACCACTCGTGACCGTAATACATCGTACACCTTCTATATGTGGGAATAATTTAGGTTTTGCCGTTCCCCCTTGCTCACCAGCTGTTAAATCCAACGCAAAATTTTTCAAACTATTATTGGTATAACCTAATGCTTCATTTAAGGCGTCTGTAAGTTTTGTTACATTGCGGTTTTCACAAAATACCAATGGAAAAATTAACCAGTAGTTTGCGGTTCCTACTCGCCCATCCTCACGTACATAGCCTTTAAATGTGCGTCCTTGATATGCAGATACATCAGGTGCATTCCACTCGTACGGTGCATCTTGTTCTAAAGAAACTGGGGCTGCATAGTGGCGAATATTATCGACTGTGATAACTTCACCTTTTGCAATTGGCTTTGTTGCTTTTCCTACTGCTGTGCCATACATAGAAACAATGCCATCAACGGGTATCGCTTCCATGGCAAATTTATGCTTTGCTTTAACATCAGTCACGAGGATCACATCTTCACTTCCCCAGTGATAAATATCCCCTGCTTGCAAGTCCTTTAAGGCAACAATTAGGTTGTCGCTCTCATCAATTTTGAGAATTTTTTGCATGTCACACCTTCCTAAAAATTGTCATTAGTAAGATGACAATGCGTTGAGATTCTTGTTATGCGTATTTTTTTTAAGTAATGCGATTAAGACGGCACAACCTACGGTGATCACCGCTAATGTCACGATACCTGCGGTATTGCTATTCATCATTTTATCGACTTCCACGCGAATGATTGGCGCGAGGAATGAACAAAATGCCCCCATGGTGGTACAGAAACCAATTCCTGCTGCTAATGCAGGGCCGCTTAATAACTGAGGAGGAAACGTCCAAAACACTGGTTGAACGGATAAAAAACCAACAGCGCTTAAACATAATGCTGCAATAGCAAAAACAGGGCTTGCAAATGCTGACAATGCCAAACCTAATGCTGCGGCTAACATACACAGCACTGAGATTTCGATGCGACGAGTTGGATGGCGGTCAGCAAAACGAGGAATGTAATACACCCCGAATGCAGAACAAGCCCAAGGTATGGCAGCAACTAAGGATTGTTTAAAGCCTAAACTTTCCCCCATTAAGGACGCAACTTGGGAAGGCAGAAAGAACATCAAACCGTATACTGAAATTTGTATCGTGCCGTAAATCAGTGCAAGGTGCCAAACTTTGATATTTTTTAGTGCAGATAATACCGATGTGGTTTCAGTTTTTGCATTTTCTTTGGCTAATTGTTCAGTTAGCGCTTTTTTCTCTTCTTCGGTTAAAAAACGGGCTTTTTCAGGGCTATCATCCAAATAAAAGAAAGCAAAAATACCAATCACAACGGCAGGAAGTCCTTCAATGACAAACATCCAGAACCAACCTGGCCGGCCTAACCAGCCATGCAATTCCAGTAACGCGCCTGATAATGGCGAACCCAGTGTCAATGCCAAAGGTACACCTAGAACAAAGATCCCAATTACAGACCCACGTACATTATTGGGGAAATAAATTGAGGCTAATAATAGAATGCCTGGATAAAAGCCAGCTTCCCCAAGTCCCAACAAGAAACGCAAAACTATAAATTGCGTTTCATTGGTGATAAAACCTGTCATTGCCGACAGAACGCCCCAGATTACCGTGGTAATACTCAGCCACTTTTGCGCACCAATTTTGTTTAAAATTAAGTTAGCGGGAATGCCAAATAGCGCATATGCCGCAAAGAAAATACCGGCACCAAAAGCAAACGCTGAATCAGATAAACCAATGTCGACTTGCATTGCATCTTTCGCAAAACCTACGTTGACTCGGTCAATAAATGCAACAAAATACAAAATAAACATCAGGGGTACTAAACGTTTCCACGATTTGGCTATCGCAGAATTTAAAACAGGATTGTTATAAGCTTTAATTGTCGCCATGATATTTTTCCCTGTTGGTAAGATATTCTATTGTGTTTGATTCAGGAAAGGTCAGAGCGGTGAATCAGCAAGGGTTAACAACTGCTGAAGTTGCTCAATCTGTATATTGTTCAACCCAATAAATGGTGCTGTACAATAATCTGAATTAACCACACCTTTTAGCTGCAACGCTTTCTTAAAGGTTGGGATGAATGGCGCATTGACGCCATATATAGCCATCAATTGGTCTACTCGTTGCTGGTGTTTTGCCACTAACGCTAAATCACCTTGGGTAAACGCCTGCATCCATGATGCAAAAAATTGCGGCACAATATTTGAAAGCCCACCAATGCACCCATTTCCCCCCGATAACACCACATGAGCAAAGTTATTATCGTAACCTGCGTACACCTCAAAATGAGGCAAGCGTGATTTCACCGTTTCAATCACTTGGGCGGTATGAGTCGTGTCAGGAATGGTATCTTTTAATCCGATGATATTGGGATATTTATCCGCTAAACGTAGGCAAACATCAGGGGAGACAGAATAACCTGTTCGTTCAGGAAAGTTATAAATGAAAATGTTAGCAGATGTTTTTGCTGCTATCGCACTGTAAAAACGAAAAACACCTTCATCATCTAGCGGGAAATAATATGGGCTAATAATCATCACCCCATCGATTCCTTTTTCATATGCATAGTTAGCCAATTCAATCGACTCTTCCACATCAAGGCGGCTTGCCCCTGCATAAACACGCATTTCCTCCTTGGGATAACGACCACATAGGTCGATGAGTTTTTTTGAGCTCTGCATATTGAGCGCAAAAAACTCCCCCGTGCTTCCCATAGTGACAAAACCGGAGACTTTGCCCTTCAATGAGTCATAAACACGTATATTTTGTTCTATATCCACTCGACCTTTGTCATCAAAGATGGTCACTACTGGAGTGATATAACGACTTTCCATACTGATAATCTCCTCGTTACCGATATTCATATATACAAACTACATTCATAAATAAAAACTATAAACAAGAAATCATGAATCATTGATTGAGTCAAATTCATACAACTCATATGAAAATTTTATGTAATAATCTGATTAAAAAGATATTTGAAGGGATTAAGTGGTCATAAAGCTAACTAAAGAATAATTTTTTTATTGCTAAATTTTGAGCAAAGTCACGCCTTTTGGATGACTTTACCCATTATTAAGAGTGACCAATTTGAGATTAAACGTATTCCTGAGATGATTTACATAGTGGTATTTTAAACCTAGAATAGCGACAAAATTAATCAGGGAGGTGGTTTAATGTCTACGGGGCACATGCCGACAATTCGGGTATTAGAAATACTGCAAGTTTTATCGGCTGAAAATACTGGGCTTTCTTTGACGCAACTTTCTGATAAAACACAAATATTAAAAGGGACGATTTATCCTATCTTAAAAACATTGGTTGAACATCGGTATATTAATTACGATGATAATAGCCAGCTATATTATTTAGGTATCGCCTGCTCGCTTCTTTCCCGCTCATTTTTCGAAAAATCCTATTGGCTAAAAATGGTTCATCGGGAAATGGTGCATATCGTTGATGAATGCAATGAAGTGTGCCAAATGGGGATTTTAGACGGTGCTAATGTGTTATACATTGATAAAGTTCAATCGGCGCAAAAGGTCCAATTAATCTCTAATATTGGAACTCGTTTGCCTGCGATTTACTCGGCACTGGGTAAGGCTATGATTTTTAACTACAGTGACCAGCAAATTTCCGAACTTTATCCTTCGGGTTTTACTCCGTTAACCCAATACAGCGTGCAAACTTTGGCTGAACTGCGCCTACAGCTTAACGCGGTTCGCGAAAATAGTTATGCCGTTGATAATAAAGAAATTGATGAAGAAACCATTTGTTATGCTGTCTCATTACGACAACGCAATAACATCATTGCGGCAATCAGTGTGTCTATCCCAACCTTCCGCATCGATGAACCCAAAGTGAACCAAGTCATCAAAACGCTCTTAACTAGTCGAGAACGTATTGAGCAAGAACTAAACACTCTTGACAATATTGAATTTTATACCTAGTTACAACGTTAAAAACGGATTGTTTTATTAAGATATATCACTTTAATTTATCGATTAATTTATATTAATCTTTTATTATTTGCATAATTGTTAGATAAATATTGCAAAAATATGGTTTGGCTAAGGAATATATATCGGAATCTCCCCTAATTAACTAGGGCATTATGCAAACATAAGTTAAATTATATGCCAAAGAGATCATATTCATCTTAAATAGTTAACATTTACGCGTATATTTTTACTTATTTTGCTGGCCAAAACTGACTTTATAAAAATTTTATATAAATTTTAAAAAATATTTAAACCTTATTTATCAAATGGATAAGTTGTAATTTAACATTAAATTAACCATTTTCACCACTCTCTCTAGAGAGTTCATGATCCATATCAAATTTATCAATTCTCCCCTTTGTTACTATTATTGCGTGCTATAATTAATCAACTTTGTAAGAGAGTGTTGGTATGAAAGCTGACAACCCTTTTAATTTATTGCCACCAGCTGTAATGGCGCAAGTCGCAGATGATGCCTCTGTTTATAAGGCAAATAAACATCCTGCAATTACTTACTTGTCAGCATTCACTGCCGGTATTTTTATCTCTATCGCATTTGTATTCTATATCACGGCAACAACCGGGGCAGCTGAAGCGCCTTATGGTTTCACTAAACTTATTGGCGGGATTTGTTTCTCCTTAGGCCTGATGTTAGTGGTTGTATGTGGTGCAGACCTTTTCACCTCCACCGTACTCACTATCGTCTCAAAAGCCACAGGTAGAATCACTTGGGGGCAAATGTTCCTCAACTGGTTTAATGTCTATATTGGTAACTTAATTGGCGCGCTGTTCTTTGTTGCACTGATTTGGTTTGCAGGACAATACACCGCAGCCAATGGCCAATGGGGATTAAATGTATTACAAACCACCAGCCATAAATTGCACCATACCTTTATTGAAGCGGTTGCATTAGGAATTTTAGCAAACTTAATGGTTTGCCTTGCCGTTTGGATGAGTTACTCCGGCCGTAGTTTAACTGATAAACTGGTCGTTCTAGTGTTACCTGTCGCGATGTTTGTGGCGAGTGGTTTTGAGCATAGTATTGCAAACATGTTCATGATCCCATTAGGTATTATGATTAAAGAGTTTGCACCTGCTGAATATTGGTCTCAAATAAATATGTCTCCTGATCAATTTTCACACCTAACAGTCGGTAACTTTATTACAGATAACTTAATTCCAGTTACTATCGGAAATATTATTGGCGGCGCGATTTTAGTCGGCCTCATTTATTGGTTTATGCATTTACGTAGTGGCCAAAAACATTAATAGCCACTGACACACACTAAAAGATTTATTAAGATCCCTAAAAGATCCATTGTTAAAAGGTAAAAGTATCATGTCCGAGTTAAATGAAAAATTCGCTTTAGCATGGCAAGGTTTTAACCAAGGTGACTGGCAGAATAACGTCAACGTACGTGATTTCATCCAGAAAAACTACACTCCATATGAAGGTGATGAATCTTTCTTAGCAGGCTCTACTCCAGCAACTGACACGTTGTGGGATAAAGTCATGGAAGGGATCAAAATCGAAAACCGCACTCATGCGCCAGTTGATTTTGACACAGATGTCGCTTCAACCATCACTTCCCATGATGCAGGTTACATTACTAAAGAATTAGAAAAAATCGTTGGTTTACAAACTGATGCACCTCTGAAACGTGGTCTTATCCCGTTCGGTGGTATCAAAATGGTTGAAGGCTCATGCAAAGCTTACGACCGTACTTTAGACCCTGAAATCAAAAAAATCTTCACTGAATACCGTAAAACTCACAACCAAGGTGTTTTCGACGTTTACACGCCAGACATCTTAAAATGCCGTAAATCAGGTATCTTAACGGGTCTACCTGATGCATATGGTCGTGGTCGTATCATCGGTGACTACCGTCGTGTTGCACTGTACGGTATTGATTTCCTGATGAAAGACAAATTTAACCAATTCACCTCTTTGCAAGAAAGATTAGAAAAAGGTGAAGACTTACAAATGACTATCCAACTGCGCGAAGAAATTGCTGAACAGCACCGTGCATTGGGTCAAATGAAAGAAATGGCTGCAAAATACGGTTACGATATTTCTGCACCAGCAACAAACGCACAAGAAGCAGTACAGTGGACTTACTTCGGTTACTTAGCCGCTGTTAAATCACAAAACGGTGCTGCAATGTCATTTGGTCGTGTTTCTACCTTCTTAGACGTGTATATCCAACGTGACTTAGAAGCAGGTAAAATCACCGAACAACAAGCGCAAGAATTAATTGACCACTTAGTCATGAAACTGCGTATGGTACGTTTCTTACGTACTCCTGAATACGATGAGCTGTTCTCTGGTGACCCAATCTGGGCAACTGAGTCATTAGCAGGTATGGGCCTTGATGGTCGTACTCTGGTAACAAAAAGCACATTCCGTTTCCTGAACACACTGTATACCATGGGCCCATCTCCTGAGCCAAACATGACTATCCTGTGGTCAGAAAAACTGCCAATGAATTTCAAAAAATTCGCAGCAAAAGTGTCTATCGATACCTCATCAGTTCAGTATGAAAATGATGACCTGATGCGCCCAGACTTCAATAACGATGACTACGCAATCGCATGTTGCGTCAGCCCAATGATTGTTGGTAAACAAATGCAGTTCTTCGGTGCTCGCGCAAACTTAGCGAAAACCATGCTGTATACCATCAATGGTGGTGTTGATGAAAAACTGAAAATGCAAGTAGGTCCTAAACATACACCAATCATGGACGAAGTCTTAGATTTCGATACTGTGATGAACCAAATGGACCACTTCATGGATTGGTTAGCAACTCAGTACGTCACTGCACTGAACTGCATCCACTTCATGCACGATAAATACAGCTATGAAGCTTCACTGATGGCGCTACATGACCGTGATGTATATCGCACCATGGCTTGTGGTATCGCAGGTCTATCTGTTGCTGCTGACTCACTGTCTGCAATCAAATATGCGAAAGTTAAACCAATTCGTGACGAAGACGGTATTGCTATCGACTTCGAAATCGAAGGTGAATACCCACAATTTGGTAACAACGACTCTCGTGTAGATGATATCGCGTGTGACTTAGTTGAACGTTTCATGAAGAAAATTCAGAAACTGCCTACTTACCGTAACGCGGTACCAACTCAGTCAATCCTGACCATCACATCTAACGTTGTGTATGGTAAGAAAACAGGTAACACACCAGATGGTCGTCGTGCAGGTGCACCATTTGGACCAGGTGCAAACCCAATGCACGGTCGTGACCAAAAAGGTGCGGTAGCTTCACTGACTTCTGTTGCTAAACTGCCATTTGCTTACGCGAAAGATGGTATTTCTTATACTTTCTCTATCGTACCAAATGCGTTAGGTAAAGATGATGACGTTCGTAAAACTAACTTAGCCGGTCTGATGGATGGTTACTTCCACCACGAAGCGTCTATCGAAGGCGGCCAGCACTTAAACGTTAACGTTATGAATCGTGAAATGCTGTTAGATGCAATGGAAAACCCAGAGAAATATCCACAGCTGACTATCCGTGTATCGGGATATGCTGTACGTTTCAATTCACTGACTAAAGAACAACAGCAAGACGTTATTACTCGTACTTTCACAAGCACAATGTAATAATTAGCTTATTAAAATAAAGTAAATTAAAGACCCCGCTTTATGGGGTCTTTTTATCTATACCAGCAACGATATTTTTTCTCTAAAGTTTGCGGTATGACAGATATTTTGGAGTGCCTGCTATGTCTATCGATGATACAAAAACCAAAACAATAGCGATAACTAATATGACAGAAACCCCAACCACACTCGGCCGCATTCATTCATTTGAATCATGCGGAACGGTCGATGGTCCAGGGATCCGTTTTATTGTCTTTTTCCAAGGCTGCTTAATGCGCTGCCTGTATTGCCATAACCGCGATACTTGGGACACCCATGGTGGCAATATCGTCACTGTTGACGAATTAATGAAAGAAGCCGTGACCTATCGCCACTTTATGAATGCGACTGGCGGCGGCGTTACCGCCTCTGGCGGTGAAGCTATCTTACAAGCCGAATTTGTGCGTGACTGGTTCCGTGCATGTAAAAAAGAAAATATTCATACTTGCCTTGATACCAATGGCTTTGTGCGCCGCTACGACCCAGTGATTGATGAACTGATGGATGTCACTGACTTAGTGATGCTTGATTTAAAACAAATCGATGATGCGATTCATCAAAAATTAGTGGGTGTTTCTAATCACCGTACTTTGGAATTTGCCCGTTACCTTGCCAAACGCAACCAAAAAACCTGGGTACGCTATGTTGTCGTGCCGGGTTGGAGCGATGACGACCATTCAGTACATTTACTGGGCGAATTTACCAAAGATATGAACAATATCGAGAAAATCGAATTATTACCTTACCATGAGCTTGGTAAACACAAATGGGAAACTATGGGTGAAGAATACAAGCTAGATGGCGTTAGACCACCATCAAAAGAAGTGATGGAACGAGTCAAAAGCATTCTTGAAAGTTATGGTCACAAAGTGATGTACTAAAATTATAGAGGCTCTTTGCAGAGCCTCTTATTTATTTGAAAAGCGGTAAATGGCCAATTAACTGAGTAACTGCTTTTTTATTTCCCACCAAGCCTATCCCTGCCAATTGAATATCTTTATATTGCTGTTCAGATAATTTCTGCTGATATTCATCATAAGTACGGCAAGATTGAGCGAGCAAACTAAAAGGAATGATATAAATATCATCTTTCTGGTAAGCTGCCACTTCAATCTCTTTCATATATTGCTCTGCGGATTTTAATATCGGTAATGGTGCATAAATCACCCCTGGGTAATTCATATTATCCAAACTATTAAGATCATTCCCTACCATATTATTGACTTTATTTCCTAAACTCACACCAATTACACTCGCTGCATTCATCGCTAAACCATTCGATAAGTTTTGGTTTACCACGATGGCACAACGGTGTTCTGTTGGATTAAAAATCATCTCTCTTTTCCCTTTTACTGTTTGTTATTGTTCTAAAACACCTCATTATTATTGCATTTAAAGAAAGAAATAGGCTTTCTAACTCAGTCATTACACGCTAAAATTTAGGCAATTTTATCCTATTTTATGCAATTTTAAGGTAAAGGCTTTCATTTATGGCAATAGATAAGACAGAAATAAAAATATTGAAATTACTACAAGATGACGCTCGAATAACGAATCAAGTTCTTGCTGAAAAAGTAGGCATGTCAGCCTCTCCCTGTTGGCGAAGAGTTAAAAAACTAGAAGAAGAACATGTTATTGAAGGATATCGCGCTATTCTCAATCGTAAAAAAATTGGCTTAGGTGTGATGGTATTTGTTCGCGTTATTATTGATAGCGATAGCGAGGCTGAAGCTCAAAAATTTGAACAAGAAGTGACTGAGCTCGAAAATGTTGTCGCTTGCTACAGTATTGGTGGTGATACCGACTTTTTATTGCAGGTTGTATCTCATGATTTAGACTCCTACGCCGATTTCGCGATGACAGTTATTCGCCGGTTACCGGGTATCAAAGAAATGCAAAGTATGTTTGTACTAAAAGAGATTAAGCCATTGGATGCTTACCCCATATCGCTCATTTAACCGCTGGGTAAATGGCATTTTGCTTACGTATTAATAATAATGATTATTTAATTTACTATTCACTATTAAATTAGGGTTTGGTCTTACTGTATAGAATAAAAAAAAACAGCCGTTTTCACTGTACTACTAAATACTCATACTCTATTCAATACATTAAGGTATAGATAATGGTCTTATTACAATAAAAAATATCTTATACAAGAAAATTTTAATCAAAAATACCTTACCAGAATAGTCTGCTTTATAATAAGTTAACTTATCTGCATACTACTGCCGATAAGTTACAAGAATGAGTATAAACTCAGAAAACTTATTAATAATAATATATTGCTAATTCACTACGACTAACAGGTTCCTTTCTTATCATGAATAATGAAAACTTCAGTGCAGATAACAACCCTGCACCTACAATTAACGCACAAACTCAAGCCGATACATTCGTTTTTCACGCAGAACCTCGCACAGTAGATGCAGGTGAAGGTGTTAACTGGATCAGCCAATCATGGTCTCTTGTTAAAGAAAAGCTGGGAATGTGGATCCTAATTAACATCGTTCTGTTTGCGGTGATCTTTATCATTTCAATGATCCCATTCTTGAACTTACTGATTACTTTTATTACGCCTATTTTTATTGGTGGTATTATTGCTATCAGTGAAAATCAACGTAAAACTGGCCAAGCAGAAATTGGGTTATTATTTGCTGGTTTCCAAAATAAATTCGGTACCCTATTTGCCGTTGGTGCCATCAACTTTGCGGCTAACTTAGTAGGCATGATCATCGCATTTATTATCGGTGGTTCTGCTATGTTTGGTTTATTGATGGAAAGCAACCAATATGGTTCACCATCTGACGCGGCTATCCTTGCATCTTCAGGTACATTCTTCTTTGCAATTATTATCATGGCCGTTGCTGCGTTAGTAGGTACTGCCTTGACATGGTTTGCTCCAGCATTGGTTATGAACCACGACTTCACTGTTGGCGCTGCAATTTCTGCAAGCTTACAAGCTGTTAAGAAAAATATCCTGCCAGGTCTCCTGTTCTTTATCGTTTTATCAATCTTAATGATAATTTCAGTAATTCCTTTAGGTTTAGGTTTATTAGTTTCTATGCCAATTATGTATGTTTGCTATTACAGCAGCTACCGCAGCCTGTTTTTCTCACAAGTAAAATAAACCAAAGTGTGATGGTTTAACGACTTTGCTAAATCATTAAATCAAAAAAAGGAAAGCAATTGCTTTCCTTTTTGCTATCCCATACAAATTCACATATATTCCTTTAAATAGTAATCTCCCTCTTTCCTTTCATAAATTGGAGCTGTTTTCCATGTATTTCGATATTACTGATTTAAAACTGTGTGTTAATGTCGCTAATGCAGGGAGCATCACCCATGGAGCGAAACTAACTTATCTTACACTGCAATCTGCAAGTGAACGGATACGTGGGTTAGAAAATGAATTAAACGTAGATATTTTTGTTCGCTCAGTGAAAGGGGTTTCATTATCAAATGCAGGTCATACATTTATTGAGCATGCGAAAACAATTTTGCAGCAAATTGAAGTAATGCAAGATGAACTGCAGCAATATAGTCGACACCTGCGTGGGCATATTAATATTCTTTGTAATACCTCTGCTCAAATGGAGTTTTTACCTGCCCGTGTTAGTGCTTATTTACGCCAGCACCCTGCGATGTCTGTGTCAGTGAAGGAAATGCCAAGTACTAATATCGTCACTGCAATCAGAAATAAAATCGCTGATATCGGTGTTATCGCAGATTCTACTGATCTCACCCGGCTGGATATCCGGCCATTCAGCTCAGATGAATTAGTTGTTTTTGTCCATAAAGATAGCCTTTGGGCAAACCGAGAAAATGTTCCATTTTCTGACATTATTGATGCTGAATTTATTGGTTTAATGGAAGATAACCCATTACAAAAACATATTGATAATAACGCCAAACAACAAGGCAGGCGGCTAAATTACCGGGTACGTATGCCAACATTAGATGCTGTAATGCAAGGAGTTAATGATGGCATTGGCATAGCCATTATTCCCAAACAAGCGGCACAGCGTAGCCAGCTCTCTGCGAGTAAAATAGTGCAATTGACTGAAATTTGGGCATGCCGAAAATTAGTTATCTGTGCACGAGATTTCAACCAATTACCTGATTACACTAATGAGTTTGTTAATTTCTTAATTAATTGGTCATCTGAAGGCTAATTTTGTCGCCATGTAAATTCCTAATCCGATCAAACCAATAAAAAAGCAACGACGGAATAATTTCTCGCTAATAATCTTGCGAAAATATTGACCAAGGTACATTCCACCAATAGCTGGTATTAAGGCAAAGGCAGATAAACTCCAATTAATATCATATTGTTGCTGGTCAATGGATAACTTGATTGCTAATGCAACTGTTGATGCGGTAAATGCTAACCCTAGAGCCTGAATAAGCTCATTTTTATTTAATTTTAAGGTTTGCAAATAAGGGACTGCTGGAATAACAAATACACCCGTAGCAGCCGTAATCACACCTGTGATATACCCCACTGTTGGTGAAAGCCATATTTCATGTTTCTTGGATGATGGCATTTTTTTTGCGATTAACCCCCATATTCCATAGATAATAAGCACGAAACCAAGTGCAGGTAGTGTCCAACCAGATGCTGAGGTTAAAGAAGGTAAAAAACTGAATATGGTGCCAAGTACCACCCCAATAATAAAACCACTGAGCCGTTTGATTAGTGCCATAAATTGTGGGCCAATCAATAATTGCCATATATTCGTGATTAACGAGGGAATAATTAACAAGCTAGCAGCGGCAGCAGGCTCCATTGACGTGCTTAATAACCCCATTGCGATTGTCGGTAACCCTAACCCAATCACCCCTTTTACAAGGCCTGCTAGTAAGAAAACACCAATAATTACACCCATTTATTTCGCTCCGATAAATTTACTTTACCGTAGAGTAATGTCCTACATTGAATAGTGCTATTTGGAAAATATTGAGGGGGGATCAGGTTTAGCCTGAGGATACGTTTTCAAAATGCTTTAAATTTGCAAAAAAAACGCGACTACTATGAGTCGCGTTTTACTTTTGAAGAAGTAACGGAAATTAACCGATGTACTCTAACCCTTTCATATATGGGCGTAATACTTCTGGAACTTCAATACGGCCATCTGCTAATTGGTAGTTTTCTAAAATCGCCACCAATGTACGACCAACCGCTAAACCAGAACCATTCAGAGTATGAACAAGTTGTGTTTTCTTATCACTCTTACCGCGGAAGCGAGCTTGCATACGACGCGCTTGGAAATCCCACATGTTTGAACAAGATGAAATTTCACGATAAGTATTTTGCGCTGGTAGCCATACTTCTAAGTCATAAGTTTTACGTGAACCAAAACCAATATCACCGGTGCATAAAATCACTTTACGATAAGGTAAGTTCAGTAATTGTAATACTTTCTCTGCATGGCCAGTCAGCTCTTCCAATGCATCCATAGATTTTTCTGGATGTACGATTTGCACTAACTCAACTTTGTCAAATTGGTGCATACGGATCAAACCACGTGTATCACGGCCATAAGATCCCGCTTCAGAACGGAAACAAGGTGTGTGTGCTGTCATTTTCAGAGGAAGTGAGTCTTCATCTAAAATTTCATCACGAACCAAGTTAGTCACAGGTACTTCAGCTGTTGGAATCAAAGCATAAGTGCTGCTGTCTGCTTCTTCTTCCAGTGGTTTAGTATGAAATAAGTCTTCACCAAACTTTGGTAATTGGCCAGTTCCGTAAAGCGTGTCATGGTTGACTAAATACGGAACATACAATTCTTGGTAGCCATGTTGTTCAGTATGTAAATCAAGCATGAATTGTGCCAATGCACGGTGCATACGAGCAATTTGCCCTTTCATGACAACAAAACGTGCACCCGTCAGTTTTACCGCAGCTGGAAAGTCTAAGCCGCCAGATAGCTCACCAAGGCTAACATGGTCTTTAACTTCGAAATCATACTGGCGAGGCTCACCCCAACGAGCCACTTCAACGTTGTCAGAATCATCTTTACCGTCAGGTACTTGGTCATCAGGGATATTCGGGATACTCAAGGCAATATCACGGATTTCTTGTTGCAGCTTTTCAAGCTCCGCTTTTGCAGAATCCAATTTTTCGCCTAATTGGTTAACTTCTAGACGTAATGGTTCGATATCTTCACCACGTGCTTTTGCCGCACCAATAGTTTTCGATCGCGAGTTACGGTCTGCTTGCAGGGTTTCAGTTTCAACTTGTAAAACTTTGCGGCGTTCTTCTAATTCACGCAGCTTTTCCACATCAAGGGTAAAACCCCTGCGAGCCAGTTTTTCAGCAACCGCGTCTAGCTCCGTACGCAGTAAATTGGGATCGAGCATGCTTATCCTGTGATTATTGTTAGTAATTAATGATACTTTTTGAGGTGCATTCCAGCACAACAAATAAAGTAAAGTATTTCGCTATATAACCTTACCGCATTGCCCAGTTTAGCGATAGCGTTTTGTGGTGCTAATTTGATCCTGTTGGGCTAACCAGTCTAGTTTTTCAGCAAACTTGCTTTCTTGACCCCGTTTCGTAGGGTAGTAATAACGTGTTGTTTGCATAGGTTCAGGAAAATAGTTTTCCCCTGCCGCATAAGCGTTAGGTTCATCATGCGCATAACGATACTCCTTCCCAGCTCCCATTTCTTTTAATAGTTTAGTTGGTGCATTTCGAAGATGTTCTGGCACATCGTAATCCGGTTGCATTTGTGCATCTTTAATCGCAGCTTTATAGGCGGTATAAACCGCGTTACTTTTTGGTGCACAAGCTAAATAAACAATGGCTTGGGCAATTGCACGCTCACCTTCGGCAGGCCCCACTCGAGTAAAGCAATCCCAAGCTGAAATGGCTACTTGCATCGCACGAGGATCCGCATTACCCACATCTTCTGATGCAATTGCAAGTAACCGACGAGCAACATACAAAGGGTCACCACCCGCAGTGATGATCCTTGCAAACCAATATAGTGCGGCATCCGGTGCTGATCCTCTGATAGACTTATGCAGCGCAGAAATTAAGTCGTAATAACGGTCGCCTTTGTTATCAAACCTTGCGGTTCGTTCACCACTGACTTCTTTTAATAAATCAGCGGTTAAAATACGCTGCCCTTGGCCATCCGCTTCGGCCATATCCGCCATCATTTCCAGCAGATTTAATGAACGCCTAGCATCCCCATTAACCAACTGAGCAACCATTTTGCGCGTGCTGTCAGGTAGAACAATATTTTGCCCACCAAGGCCACGAGATGAGTCTGCCAGCGCTTGCAGCAATACTTGTTCAATATCATTCTCTTCAAGAGATTTAAGCAAATACACCCTAGCACGTGATAACAACGCAGAGTTTAATTCAAATGATGGGTTTTCTGTTGTCGCACCAATAAATGTAATCGTGCCATCTTCTATGTGCGGTAAAAATGCATCTTGCTGGCTTTTATTAAAACGATGAACTTCATCCACAAATAAAATGGTTCTTCGCCCTGCACTACGATTTTGCCGAGCCTTTTCAATGGATTCTCGGATTTCCTTAATACCAGAGGTGACTGCTGAGATGCGTTCAATATCGGCTTGTGCATAATTACCAATAATTTCAGCAAGGGTTGTTTTGCCTGTTCCTGGGGGCCCCCATAAAATCATGGAGTGCAGATGACCCGCTTTAATCGCACGCGGTAACGGTTTGCCCTCTGCCAATAAATGCTTTTGGCCAATATATTGTTCAAGGGTTTCAGGCCGCATTCTTGCTGCTAAAGGTTGAAATTCATTCTGCGAAAAATCAAGAGACAGGTTACCCACTATATCCCCTTTTTTACCTCTTAAAATACCTTATATATTAACCAGCAAATACTCATGTTGCTGGTTAATATTTTTTCTAATCAAGCTTATTTTGCGTTTGAGCGCTGGTCATCTAAAGTGACACCTTTTGGCACAGTAAACTTGAATTTACTTGCATCAACGCGACCATTTTTTTGCTCTTTTAATTGATAAGCACTGGTTTGGCCATCTTGTTCAACCGCTGAAAACTGCTCAATCGTCCCTTGGGGAGAAACTGTAATGGAAAAACGTTTTAAAGTTCCATTAGTTTGTTTTGGTTTTAAATCAAACGTATTTCCTTGTTGGATGATTGAGTACTGTTTCCAATCTTTCGGGTCGTTACGTGTAATTAGTAGAAATGGCGTATCCTGCGTAGCATCCGCTAAATTAGTTACGGTCACTTGTTCTACAAACGGATTATAAAACCACAAATTTTTTCCATCTGACACCAGTACACTTTCATCCGGTGATGTCATGTTCCAATTAAATAAATTTGGGCGCTCAAGCCATAAATCTCCAACACCTTCTTGAATCAAATCCCCTTCAGGACTTGTCACTTTTTGCGAGAAGCTAGCTTGGAAGCTATTGACCTTATTCAAACGTTCTTGAAGGTCTTCGCTTGCGTCTGCCAATACTTGGCCAATATGTAAACTCAGGGCTAACGCACCCAATAACATCATTTTTTTCATCGATGAAAGACCTTAAAATTATTACCTTAAGAGGCGTCCCGTCTTTATACACCCCTTAAATTAAACCAGCAATCAGCACACTAAATTATTAATGTCCCATTGACGGAGGAGCAAGAACTTCACGGTTACCATTGTGCCCTTGCTCACTGACAATGCCTTGGACCTCCATTTGCTCAACAATCCTTGCAGCACGGTTATAACCGATCCTGAATTGGCGTTGAACCCCAGAAATGGAAACTCGTTGTTTCTCAACAACAAACTCAACAGCTTGGTCAAACAGTGGATCGAGCTCTTCGCCACCACTATCATAACCACCGCCTTCGCTATCATCACTACAGGTTGTAATGCTATCAATATATTGTGGTTTACCGCGAGCTTTCCAATCATTCACAACGGCATGAACCTCTTGGTCACGGACAAAGGCGCCGTGCACCCGCACTGGAATTGAAGAGTTTGGCGGTAAATACAGCATATCCCCCATACCGAGTAAAGACTCCGCACCGCCTTGGTCAAGGATCGTGCGCGAGTCAATTTTACTGGATACCGTAAATGCAATCCGCGTTGGAATATTTGCTTTGATTAACCCTGTAATAATATCAACCGATGGTCTTTGGGTTGCCAATACCAAATGGATACCCGCTGCACGTGCCTTTTGCGCCAATCGTGCAATTAGCTCTTCCACTTTTTTACCTGCCGTCATCATTAAGTCAGCAAACTCATCAACCATGACAACAATGTAAGGTTCTTTTTTCAGCATTGGATGCTCTGTATCCATACTATCACCAGGTTTCCAATGTGGATCAGGAATTGGCCGGCCCATTTCTTCTGCCGCTTTGATGCGATCGTTATAACCCGCTAGGTTACGTACCCCTAATGCAGACATGAGTTTATAACGGCGTTCCATTTCATTCACGCACCAGCGCAAGGCATTTGCCGCATCTTTCATGTCAGTAACCACTTCTGTCAATAGATGCGGGATACCTTCATAAATGGATAATTCGAGCATTTTCGGGTCAATCATGATAAAGCGAACATCTTCTGGTTTCGCTTTATACAAAATGCTGAGGATCATTGCATTGACCCCTACAGATTTACCAGAGCCGGTTGTCCCTGCAACGAGTAAATGTGGCATTTTTGCTAAATCAGCAACGACAGGATCGCCTTCAATATCTTTCCCTAACACAATAGTGAGAGGAGATGGATTTTTGCGGAAGTCATCGCAATCTAATACCTCACTCAAGTAAACAGTTTGCCGTTTCTCATTAGGGAGCTCTAGGCCTACATAAGGTTTGCCCGGTATCACTTCTACAACACGTACGGCTACGGTTGACAACGAACGAGCAAGGTCACGTGACAATGTAGATATCCTTGCTGCTTTTACTCCCGGCGCTAGATCAAGCTCAAACCGAGTAATGACAGGGCCTGGAGAGAACCCAACTACTTCGGCTTTAACACGATAATCATTGAGCCTCGCTTCAATCAACCTCGCTGTTTGTTCTAGTTTGAACATGTCCACTGGCTCTTCTTGCGCTGGCGGGCTTGCCAGCAAATCAAGAGATGGCATTGGCGTTGTTGGTTTCGGTAATGGTTGGTCATTACGCACTAAGAACGGGTGGAATAAGCTATCTTGCTGTGGCTGCTGTGGCTGCTGTGGCTGCTGTGGCTGCTGTGGCTGCTGTGGCTGCTGTGGCTGCTGTGGCTGCGCAAAAGTTTGTGTTACTGATGGTGAGTTGCCAAGCCCTTCAGCAATATTATCAATATTATTTTGCGGAGCCGTAGGTGGAACAGAAGACGTACTAAATGACGGCATAAATAATGGGTCAGCAGGCTCGTTGTCAACCAAATCATCAACAGGGGTAAAACTATCCAGTACAGAGAACTCTTTTCTTAAATCAATTCTAGGCTCAAAGTCCTCTTGTACTTGCGAAGAATACTCTTGCGTGAACTGAGGTTGATAGCCATTATCAACGACTGGCGCAACTTCCTCAGGCTCTGGAATTGTATGCGTATTATTGGACTGTTGTGAAGCCGACGCCCAACGGTGTTCAATTTCTGGCTGTGTAAATGAGCTGATTTTATTTTCTGTCATTGACTCATTTTGTAATGGTTCTTCATCTGAATGTACGCTATTTAATGGCGCTTCATAATCCGTTTCATCAACTTCACCATAACGTTCGCGTTGCTGCTCTAAAAACTGCGCTCGTAGTAATTCACCTTGTTGTGCTTCATCATCAGTTTCAAGTTGCTCAGACTCACTCGCAGACCACTGCTGATATATCTGCTCACGTTTAGAGGCTTCTTCTTCACGCCGCTGTAGTTCTGCATCACGTAACGATGGAATGCGAATACCATATAACTCACGACGAGTCGGTAAGCGAACAGGGTTTGGCCGCGGAAGCTCTGGTTCCATATTTTGTTTAACCTGAGCATGACGTTCCAGCGCAGCCACTGAAATACCCGCAGCTGCTAATGCCGCAGGGTTAGAGACCCTTTCAGTGACTGATGAAGGAATAACACTTTGCGTTATATTGGTAGTGTCAAATGGTGGAACTGAGTGAGTTTGTGATTCAAAAGCCGCTTGCTGAACAGGCGTTTCTTGTTTATCCGAATACTCTTGGTAAGCGGTATTACCTTGTTTTTGTGGTTCTGATTGTTGATTATGCTGAACACTAAACAACTGTTCTTCTGGTGCAACATATGGCGACGCTTGAGCTAACGGCTCATTAACGGTATCTGAAGTTGTATCAAAACCAGCACCAAGCTTAGGCTGGTAATCTTCAGGTACTTCAAAATGATATGTGCTCGGCTCATCCACTGCAGAGAAGGCCGTTACTGGAACTTGCTCAGACACGCTTTGATTCACCAATGGGATTGCGTTTTCTGTCGCTGTCATCGCTTCATTCGTCGTTTTTTCCGTTGTTGGAGCGATTTCAGTGACTAATTCAGCCACTGTGGGAGCAGAAAATAAAATATCATCCGCATCAATATTTTCTAGATCGTCATTGGCCCTGTGCTCAGCTTCTTGCGCACGCTGTAAAGCCCCTTCAGTCTCTTCAACGTCATAATCATAGTTATCTAAATCATCTCCCCTTGCTCGATTTGTCAGCAACGTAATTGGGAGAAGCACAGCTGCACCAATTTTTTCTGCAATTGTAAGCCATGACCACCCAGTAAACAGGGTAAAGCTTATTGCCCATAAAAATAGCAATGCTAACGTAGCGCCTAATGAATTGAACCACGGCATAATGGCACTGCTAAATACACTGCCAATCACTCCACCAGAGGCGAAGTTAGGTAAGTCGTCAAAATTAAGAGCCGCGAGTCCACAAGAGGATAAAATAAGTGCTAAACCACCGATTAATCTTAATGATAAAGAGAAAAAGTCAATATATCGGCGCTGACTTTCGTATTGAAAAATCGCCCAGCACCCTAGAAGTAATAAGGGGGGAATAGCAAATGCAAGAATACCAAAAGCCGAGAAAAGGATGTCAGCGCTCCATGAACCAACACTTCCCCCTAAATTCTTCACTGGGGCATTCCAAGTTGTCTGTGACCAGCTTGGATCTGAAGGGCTGAAGCTCAATAAAGCCACCATTAAGAAGAGTGCGCTCAAGCATATTGCGAGCAAAATAACCTCTAATAGCCGCCTTCCGCTACTTAGTTTTTTAAATTTGATGTGTTTATCTTCTGTATATTCTTGGCTCATTATTGTTTCTTTGCTAACTGATGTTCTTGACTAACCTAGGTTTATTCTACCATTAAACGACTGACTCTGCCTGCTTTACAACATCTAAGGTAAATCAGGGCATTATGAAAACGCTAAGGTGCAGTATTCCATCTAATGTATGACGATTCAATTTCTATTTCTCATCAAAAGTCCTAAATATTTATAGCTTTAGAATCAATAAATTGAAAATAAAATTTATCAATTGCTAAGTAATTTTTGCAAGATAACACAGAAAGACTGGGATTGCGGTCAGACAATGCCTTTTAAAGACGAGACATTACGTTTTTATCTAGCAGCAAATGAGGTGAGAAAAACGGAACAACGCTGAGTAAACTCAGCGTTGAAACTGCAGTGCGGCAACAAAGCTGAAATGCTGTGCTGAAGCGAGGTTAAAAAGCTATGATTAGCGAGTTTTGATCACTAAGCGATTGCTTTGTTTAACTTCTTCCATAACTACATAGGTGCGAGTGTCGTTTACACCTGGTAAACGTAACAGAGTTTCACCTAACAGTTTACGATATGCGGACATATCTGGCACACGCGTTTTCAACAGGTAGTCAAAGTCACCAGAAACCAAGTGACATTCCTGAATTTCTTCCAATTTTTGAACTGCAGTATTGAATTGCTCAAACACATCAGCTGCACCGCGGTTGAGTGTAATTTCAACAAACACGAGTAAAGATGCATCTAAGTAATGTGGGTTTAATAACGCCGTATAGCCAGAGATAAATCCTTGTCTCTCAAGACGACGCACACGCTCTAAACAAGGTGTTGGGGATAAACCAACTCGTTTAGATAATTCTACGTTAGAAATTCGCCCGTCTTTTTGTAGCTCGTTTAATATATTCCTGTCGATACGGTCAAGGTCTTTGCCTGGACGCTTTTTATTGTCAATCATCTCTTTATCTCTCTTTCTCTAATTGTTATTTTCTACATCTAAAAATAAGCACCTTAGCCACCACCTTTTTTATTTAGGAATTCGTGTTCAGGAGCAAATTTTGTTCGTAATGCTGAAGTTAGTGTGAATGTAATTATCACCCACAATTTTTACTTGTATTTTAAATTTGTAAGTAGTGTAAAGTTAATTTTCCAGTGAGAACAAAAATGCGCCATTTCCATTGATCCGCTAGATAATTAACTCTTACACTGATGTTTTCGCAAATGCGCAGCCGATTGTCAAAGCAAATGAATAAAAATCAGTACAAGATTTCGCTTTTTTTTCCAGTAAAACGTTTCGCAGCCTTAATTCAAGATAATTCCTAAAAATTGTGATGCGTGACACAAGCAACTTTTTGTCACACTTTTTTACATTTTGTCGGTTTTACCTATTAATGAAATAAGCCAAATGAAACTAAGTCGCACTTAAACCACTTTTGTTAGCCTCTTATTTCTCCTACAATCTGATAAATGCTTTTTAGATTAAAGAGGAATTCATGAGCACAACAACACATCGCAAGTTAATCATTCTTGGTTCTGGCCCAGCTGGCTATACTGCGGCTGTCTATGCTGCACGTGCAAACTTAAACCCAGCATTGATTACTGGGGTGGAAAAAGGCGGTCAATTGACCACCACAACTGAAGTTGAAAACTGGCCTGGTGACCCAGAAGGATTAACCGGTCCAGGGCTTATGGAACGCATGCATGAGCACGCGTCAAAATTTGATACTGAAATCATTTCTGACCATATCCAAAAAGTGGACTTAAAACAACGTCCTTTCCGTTTAATTGGCGATGAAAATGAATATACCTGTGACGCTTTAATTATTGCGACAGGCGCTTCCGCACGTTATATCGGTCTGCCTTCAGAAGAAGCGTTCAAAGGCCGTGGCGTTTCAGCTTGTGCAACCTGTGATGGTTTCTTCTATCGTAATCAAAAAGTGGCTGTCGTTGGTGGTGGAAACACCGCGGTAGAAGAAGCGCTGTACCTTTCTAATATTGCATCAGAAGTCCATTTAATTCATCGCCGTGATAGCTTCCGTGCAGAAAAAATCCTTATTAACCGTTTAATGGATAAAGTTGAAAACGGTAATATTATCCTGCATACCGACCGTACATTAAATGAAGTCTTAGGTGATGACATGGGGGTTACAGGTGTGCGCTTAGAGTGTACTAAAACACACGCAACAGAAGATATCCCTGTTATGGGCGCATTTATTGCCATCGGCCACAGTCCAAATACGGGCATTTTTGAAGGTCAACTCGATTTAGACAACGGTTATATTAAAGTGCAATCAGGCACCCAAGGTAATGCGACCCAAACCTCTGTTGAAGGTGTGTTCGCTGCCGGTGATGTCATGGACCACATCTACCGTCAAGCCATTACCTCTGCGGGCACAGGCTGTATGGCCGCCTTAGATGCAGAGCGTTATCTTGATGGCTTAGCATCTAAATAATCAATAAATTATTGTGATTTAAATAGGCTTCAATGTTTATTCAATTGAAGCCTTTTTTGTTACTGATATTACCCATCTTAACTATTGGTTTTACATATATTTTTAAGAGCAAGTTTATATTGTACTTCTCGAATACTCCCTATACTGTTTTTACATAACATTTACGAATATAGGTGTAGGTATGGGGCAACAATTAGAACGTGATGCCATTCGCGGTTATTCTTATTTTATTATTGTCATACTTGCCGTGATGCAAGGCATCGTCATCACTGCCACCACTGATTACGCCATCCGTATAGAAAGCCAATTAAGCACGACCACTCTATATCTGCCTATTTTGCTAGCTATTTTTGTTCCTTCAGCAATAAGTTACCTAATTACCAATGCAAAATCCGGTATTTTTTATCTCAACATCGTCGTTATTATTGGGTTAATTTTCTGGCTCAATTACTGGCATGCCCAAGACTTTAAAAATCCTGCAGATACAGACCCATTCTTCGCCTTTATCACCCTAACCGTCCTGTTCTTTTTTATGCTTCCTTGGATGCAACTGTGGCAAGTAACAAGAACATGGAAAATCGATTACGGTTGCTTAATGGGGCTATATATTAAAAATACCTTTTTAGGTGTTCTAGCTGCTGCTATCGGTGGGTTGCTAACTCTAATCATAAAAATAGCCAGTTTCCTATTTGATATTGTTAACCTTAATTTTTTGAGTGAAGCTCTTGATAACGACGTTATCTACTGGGTGAGCTTTGCACTTGGCTTCAACATGAGTTTAGTTTTTTTACGGGCAACACTAAATGTACAGCTCAGTAATCTTGCTAGCTTTATTGCTCGTTTTTTCTTACCCCTCTTAAATATTGTTGCCGTTATTTTCTTAGGTGGTTTTGTTGTTTCCTACTTTTCAGGTTTAAGCTCCACGAATTTAGGCTCCGCGGTGATGCTATGGTTTTTAATTTTAAACCTCATTTTCATCAATTTTGTGTATGGCGATGGCACTAACCAATATCAATACCGTACAGGTCTAAATGGTTTTGTCTTAGTTAGCATTATTCTACTCAATGCATTTTCAGTGCTTTCCCTCTATGGCATTCTGGTACGAGTAAACCAGTATAGTTGGAGCGTTGAACGCCTGTATGCATTTACTATTGCCTTATTTCTATTTGTATTGGTTTTTGCTTACAGTATTGCCATTATTTATAAAAGATCAGCTTGGATGTCCTATTTAGGGTTTATCAATAAAGCGGGAATTTTGTCTCTAATTGCCATTATATTGGTCATTAACAGCCCTATTGCTGATTTTAAACGCATCACACTAAACAGTATTCTTGCTGGCGTTGAAAATGGCAAAATTAAAGTCAATAGTTCGCTTGCTTATGACTTAAAACAATTAGGTGAAAAAGGGCTACAGGCTTTTGAGCAACTCAATAACAACCCTGAATATCAAAAACTATTCCAAACTAGCCCTTATGAAGAAGAACAGCGTAAGCCGCTGAAATCAGTATTAATTCAAGCTAAAAATAGCCCTACAATACCAGACAAATGGTTCGATCTCGGAGAAAACCTTAGCAGTGCGTGGTATTGCACTTCACAATACGACCCATACCCATGTGTAGGCTTTATGGCCGATGTAAACCAAAACAACCAAAATGATGTGGTTATGTGCTATTCCTACCCAAGTAGTTCGAGTATTGATTGCAATATATGGCAACAAACGGAACAGAGCTGGGAGTTAATGGATACGCAAACTCGCACATTTAATACCATGCAAGAAAAAGCTCAGGCTTGGGATAATTTATTAAAAGGAAATTTTAAATTAAAACCCAAAGAATGGTTAATGATAGACCCCACTTCTTAATACTAATTAAAAATGCAGGTGACTTAACATTTCTTTGTTAAGCCACCTTTTCATTACGTAAAAATACAGTAACATCTCAAGATTATTACATCCCAAACTTTACTGAAATATTAAATTTACCTTTATAAAACAATTTAATAACAAAATACAACTCACCGTAAATAACCCACTTTTATTATGTAACATATCGTGGTGAAGCTGTTATGATGTACCCTAGTACCCGAATTTATGGGTAAGATCAAAAACGCAGATTTTCTTATAACCACCAATTGCGTTACCAGATCAAAAAATTATCGTTCTCATGCGGTATAAAATAGTCCAACTGTAATATAGCGCATGGTAAAAGCAACGTTAGGTTGGTATTTCCTAACTATACTCAATGACATTAAAACTACACCTGCTAACTAAATCATTATGGATAAATCAAGACAGACTGAATTGGTACGTTGGTTAAAACAATACAGTTCCCCTGCCAAGCGCTGGTTGCGGATCTCTATGTTACTAGGTATTTTGAGCGGATTACTGATTATTGCTCAAGCCTGGTTCTTAGCTGTTATCTTACAAGCATTGATTATGGATAACGTTCCTCGAGAACAGCTATTAACTCCCTTTATTCTTCTGATTTGCGTTTTCATCTTACGTGCAATTGTCACCTATATACGAGAACGTGTTGGCTTTCGTTGTGGCCAAGTGGTGCGCCAAGAAATACGCACCATGGTACTCGATAAACTTCAAGAGCTCGGCCCTGTATGGGTTAAAGGTAAGCCTGCGGGTAGCTGGGCCACGATTATTCTTGAACAAATTGAAGACATGCAAGACTACTATTCACGCTATCTTCCACAAATGTATTTAGCGGGGATCATCCCCATTATGATCCTGATTGCTATTTTCCCATTTAACTGGGCTGCTGCACTTATTTTATTCGTCACTGCCCCGCTAATTCCTATTTTTATGGCATTAGTCGGCTTAGGTGCTGCGGACGCTAACCGCCGTAATTTTATTGCATTAGGTCGTTTAAGCGGTAGTTTTCTCGATAGATTACGAGGCCTTGATACCTTACGGTTATTTTTTCGTGAAAAGGCAGAAATTAAGCAAATTCGCGAATCAACAGAGGATTTTCGTTCCAGAACGATGGAAGTACTAAGAATGGCATTTTTGTCTTCCGGTGTACTTGAGTTTTTTGCATCGATTTCTATTGCTGTTGTTGCCGTCTATTTTGGTTTTTCTTACCTAGGTGAAATGAATTTTGGTAGCTACGGTTTACCTGTCACGCTATTTGCAGGTTTTCTTGCCTTGATACTGTCTCCAGAGTTTTTCCAACCACTACGAGATCTTGGCACATACTACCACGCCAAAGCACAAGCTGTTGGTGCCGCTGAAACACTCGAAACATTGTTAAACAGTGATGGGGAACAAAACACTCAACAAGGAACCCAAACACTAAGCGATGATGCTATCTATATTCAGGCTAAACAATTAGAAATTTTATCCCATGATGGAGTGCGCCTTGCTGGGCCATTAGATTTCAATATTGAACCACAACAACGTATTGCGATTGTTGGTCAAAGTGGCGCAGGGAAAAGCTCATTACTCAATTTATTGTTAGGCTTTTTGCCTTATCGCGGCTCCATCACCGTAAATGGTGTTGAACTTCGTGAATTATGTCCTGATAAATGGCGTGAATTACTTGGCTGGGTTGGGCAAAACACTCACCTTCCAGAGCAAACACTGGTTGAAAACATCTGTTTAGGCAAGCCAAATGCTACAGAGGCAGAAATTCAACAGGCTATTGATAATGCATATGTTTCCGAATTCTTAGCCCATTTGCCTGACGGTCTAAATACCAAATTAGGTGACTATGCCGCCCGCCTTTCGGTCGGGCAGGCTCAGCGTGTTGCCGTTGCACGAACCCTGTTGAAACCTTCTCGTATGCTACTTCTAGATGAGCCCGCTGCGAGCTTAGACTCCCACAGTGAGCAACGTGTTATGCAAACACTTAACCAGCTATCAAGTCAGCAAACAACCCTTTTAGTCACCCATTTGCTGGAAGAAACCCTTGATTATGACCAAATTTGGGTAATGGCTAATGGTCAAATCATTCAGCAAGGTAATTACACACAACTAAGTCAATCAGAAGGCGCTTTTGCCCAGTTACTTGCCCATCGCAGTGAGGAGCTTTGATAATGAAAATTTTATTACCTTTCTTAGCCCTTTACCGCCGCCATTGGTTTTTAATTACATTAGGTATCATCTTAGCGATTGTGACCTTACTGGCGAGTATTGGTTTACTTACCCTTTCCGGTTGGTTTTTAGCCGGAACCGCAATTGCTGGTTTTCCGGGTCTTTACTATTTTAATTACATGTTACCCGCAGCAGGTGTCCGTGGCGCCGCTATTTTTCGTACCGCTGGTCGCTATGGAGAACGTCTAGTTAGTCATGATGCCACCTTTAAGGTGCTTGCTCATTTGCGAGTTTTTGCTTTTAGTAAAGTATTACCCCTTTCACCGGGTGGTATCAGTCGTTTCCGTCAAGGGGAGTTACTCAATCGCCTCGTCGCTGACGTAGAAACTCTAGATCACCTCTATTTACGTGTTTTATCGCCGATCATTACTGCATTTTTTGTTACCTTTGTCCTTATTTTTGGTTTAAGTTACCTCGACCCTCGTCTTGCGTGGACACTGGGTGGCATCATGCTGTTTTTACTGTTTACCATGCCATTTATATTTTATCGTGCTGGCAAACCCATCGGCCGTGAACTAACCGAATTACGTGGAAGTTATCGCACTATTTTAACCTCTGCACTGCAAGGGCAAGCTGAGCTAACATTGTTTGGCGCCACTGACCGTTTTCGTCAAAACTTGCTTAATATTGAAAACAAATGGCAAATACGCCAACAACAGCAAGCGGCACTTACTGGGCTATCTCAAGCCATTATTTTATTTGCCTCTGGTGTGACTGCGACACTACTTCTTTGGATGGCTGCCGACCATGTGGGCGGGGATACTAAACCGGGGGCTCTCATTGCTTTGTTTGTTTTCTGTGCGCTGGCTGCTTTCGAAGCACTAGGACCAGTTGCGGTAGCTTTTCAACATATGGGGCAGGTGATTGCGTCTGCTACTCGCGTTTCCCAATTAATGACCGCGAAACCGGAGGTAACTTTCCCAAGTGAAAGCCCTTCAATCGCAACATTGGAAAGCCTGACTGTCGACAATATTTCATTTACCTATCCAGAGCAGCCATTTGCCGTTCTTCACAATGTATCTTTAACGTTAAATAAAGGCCAACACCTTGCTTTATTAGGTAAAACTGGCTGCGGTAAATCAACACTCCTTCAATTATTAACTCGTGCTTGGGATGTTGATAGCGGAACCATCTACTTAAATGGCACGCCTATTAACGAATTTAGCGAAAAATCGTTACGCAATATGATGTCTGTTGTGCCACAACGGGTTCATGTCTTTAGTGATACATTACGCAATAATCTATTACTCGCCAATGAACAAGCGACTGATATCGAATTAAATGAAGTATTGCAACAAGTTGGCTTGGGCAATTTATTAGAAAACGAATTAAAGCTTAATGCATGGATGGGAGAAGGCGGTCGACAGCTTTCAGGTGGGGAACAGCGCCGCTTAGGCATTGCCCGTGCTTTGTTACATAATACCCCATTAATTCTAATGGATGAGCCAACGGAAGGGCTTGACGCGCATACAGAACAACAGATTTTAGCACTACTCAAAGAAAAATGTGCTGATAAAACATTAATTGTCATTACTCACCGCATGCAGGGCTTAGAGGAAATGGATAACATTTGTGTGATGGATAATGGTAAAATCATCGAACAAGGTACTCATCAAGCGCTGTTAGGCATGCAAGGCCAGTATTATCAGTTCCGCCAGCGCCACTGGGCACAGCAACCGCTCTGAGGCGTATATGTATCAATTAGATGACGACTCCTATTTATTCCCTCCCGTGTCTGAAGCCATGCGGGAGCCCAATGGTTTATTAGCGATTGGCGGAGATCTTTCATCAAAAAGGCTGCAAGCCGCTTATTATGATGGTATCTTTCCTTGGTTTAATCCTGGAGAGATGCCTTTATGGTGGTCTCCGGACCCTAGAGCAGTACTCATGGTTGGTGAGCTTCATATTAGCCGGTCAATGAAAAAAGTATTAAAAAAGCAGACTTATCGCATTACCGTTAACCATGCATTCAAGCAAGTTATTGAAGCTTGTTCTGTACGCCAAGAAGGCACATGGATTTTACCCGAAGTTCAAGCTGGGTATTTGGCATTACACCAAGCAGGAATGGCTCATTCCATTGAAGCTTGGTATGGCGATAAACTCGTTGGAGGCCTGTATGGTGTGAACATGGGGCACCTATTTTGTGGGGAATCTATGTTCAGTAGAATGAATGATGCATCCAAATTTGCTTTTATTACGTTCTATTTTCATTTTTTGCGCTATAATGGGCAACTTTTTGATTGTCAGGTACTTAACCACCATACCGCCTCAATGGGCGCAAAAGAGATATCCCGTAGGGATTTTTTACATATTCTTTATCGGTGGCGTGACAAAGCGATTGACCCCGCCTGCTGGATACCGCAATCGATTGAAATACCGCCAATTTTCGATTAATGAATTTTGGTTTTACATTAATTTTATTCCTTCACTTAAAAATAAAGATCGCGTTAAAATGCGACACTTCTTTACTTAGTGCGGGTTTTTGGGCATTATCTTGCCCGTTAAAAATCACGGTTATTAAACTTAGAGGATTAGATGGCCAAAGAAGACAATATTGAAATGCAGGGCACAGTTTTAGATACCCTGCCAAACACAATGTTCCGTGTTGAACTGGAAAACGGTCACGTGGTGACTGCTCATATTTCTGGAAAAATGCGTAAAAACTATATCCGCATCCTGACAGGCGACAAGGTAACTGTAGAGTTAACACCTTATGACCTGAGCAAAGGCCGAATCATTTTCCGTAGCCGTTGATATTCGCTTCAGGCAAGGCCTGACAACCACAGGTGCATTGATACACCTGTGGTCTATTCGTCAGAATACCGCATCCTCCGGAGAGGCCTTGTGCACGCTACTGAAGCTGTATGTCAGTGTGTTACTTTTTTCATCAAGCCCGATACTTACAGAGCCACCATTCGTTAGTGAACCAAATAGCAACTCGTTTGCTAATGGTTTTTTCAGGTTATCCTGAATGGTGCGAGCCATAGGTCGGGCACCCATCGCTTTATCATAACCTTTTTCACATAACCAACGGCGAGCCGCCGCGCTAACTTCAATTGATACGCCTTTCTCATCAAGTTGAACTTGTAATTCCACAATGAACTTATCAACAACTTGCGTAATAATTTCCGGAGTTAATGAGTTAAACCAAATGATACCATCAAGGCGGTTGCGAAACTCTGGTGAGAATGCCTTTTTGATTTCTGACATCGCATCAGTACTATTATCTTGCTCAGCAAAACCAATAGAACGACGCTGAGTTTCTTGTACCCCTGCGTTGGTTGTCATTACCACAACAACATTTCGAAAATCTGCTTTACGGCCGTTGTTATCCGTTAAAGTACCGTGGTCCATTACCTGTAAGAGGATATTAAACACATCAGGATGGGCTTTTTCGATTTCATCTAACAGCACCACTGAGTGAGGATGTTTAATAACTGCATCAGTCAGTAAACCGCCTTGATCAAAGCCGACATAGCCAGGAGGAGCCCCAATTAAACGACTAACAGTATGACGCTCCATATACTCGGACATATCAAAACGTAATAATTTAATATCCAGCGCTTTGGCTAACTGAACAGTGACCTCCGTTTTACCCACCCCCGTCGGACCTGCAAACAAGAAAGAACCCACCGGTTTATTTTCTAACCCTAAACCTGCCCGATTCATTTTAATTGCCTCAGACAACGAATCTATCGCTTTGTCTTGCCCAAACACTAACATTTTCAAACGAGAGTCGAGTGTCTTGAGTTTGTCTTTATCACTTGAAGAAACGGTTTTTTCAGGAATGCGGGCGATACGCGCCACAACAGTTTCAATTTCGGGTACACCAATGGTTTTTTTACGCTTACTTGGTGCAACCAATCGCGTTCGGGCACCAGCTTCATCGATCACATCAATGGCTTTATCAGGCAAATGTCTATCAGTGATATATTTAATAGATAAATCCACCGCGGCTTGAATTGCCTTTGCGGTATACCGAACATCATGATGCGCTTCATATTTAGGCTTTAACCCATTGATGATGCGAATTGTTTCTTCTGGAGTTGGTTCCACAATATCAATTTTCTGGAAACGACGCGCCAATGCTCTGTCTTTCTCAAAAATACTGCCAAATTCTTGATATGTTGTAGAACCAATAACACGAATTCGGCCACTGGATAGCAACGGTTTAATTAAATTTGCCGCGTCAACTTGTCCACCAGAGGCCGCCCCTGCACCGATGATAGTGTGTATTTCATCGATAAATAAAATACTCTTCGGATCTTTTTCCAGCATTTTTAATAATGCTTTGAAGCGTTTCTCAAAGTCACCACGGTATTTAGTTCCCGCCAGTAATGAGCCAATATCTAATGAATAAATTGTGCAGCCTTTCATTACGTCAGGAACATCATCTTGCTCAATACGCCATGCTAGCCCTTCCGCAATCGCGGTTTTACCGACACCTGACTCGCCAACTAATAGTGGGTTATTTTTACGACGGCGACACAGTACTTGAATGGTACGCTCTAATTCAGCCTGACGTCCAACTAGAGGGTCGATATTCCCTTTCTTGGCCTGCTGGTTCAAGTTGGTCGTAAAGTTGTCCATATGGTCTTCTGGGACCGGCTGCTCTTCATTTTGCATGCTATTAGAGGGGATATCTTGTTCTGATGGCGACTCTTCGCCTTTTATCGTGCCATGGGATATATAATTAACCACATCTAAACGGCTAACATCATGTTTACGTAATAAGTACGCAGCTTGGGATTCTTGCTCACTAAAAATTGCGACTAATACATTTGCGCCGCTAACTTCGTTACGCCCAGATGATTGCACATGAAAAACGGCGCGCTGTAATACACGCTGAAAACTCAACGTAGGCTGGGTGTCTCTGCTATCATTTTCGGGTAACAAAGGTGTCGTTTGCGCGATGAAGTGTTCAAGTTCTTGACGTAATGCAACAAGATCAACCTTACAAGCATCTAAAGCTTCGCGAGCAGAGATATTACTCAGTAGCGCTAGCAATAGGTGCTCTACAGTCATAAACTCATGGCGGCTGTCTTTCGCTTTCGTAAAAGCTACGTTTAAACTAAGCTCCAGTTCTTGATTGAGCATAAGCACCTCCCAAAATTGATATTAAGCCAAATTAGACTTTCTCTATAGTGCAAAGCAAAGGGTACTCATGTTCACGAGCAAAAGTATTGACTTGTGACGCTTTTGTTTCAGCAACCTCTGCAGTAAAAATTCCACAAACTCCCTTTCCTTGAATATGGACATCTAACATTATCTGTGTAGCGCGTTCTTCATCAAAAGAAAAGTATTTTTGTAACACTTCGACAACAAAATCCATCGGAGTGTAATCGTCATTATTTAATAGCACCTTATACATCGAAGGTGGCTGTAAGGTTTGTTCTATTTCATCTTTAAAAATGACATCAGTTTTAAATGTGCCCAGAAAATCACTCATTACTTTCTTGCTCAGTGTTTAACTTCAATTTAAGCATAGTCTTTATTATCAACGATTTCTATCAATCATATTGATAACACCACAAAACTATACCATTTCGTAACCATGCTGTTTTTGTTTATATTGCTTCAAGTCACAGTGTACCATGGGAATCACCTTTGCTTCCATGGTTAGCAATCTGTGAGCCACATCAAATATTATAGAAAATGAGCGCTATTGATTAGCGAATTCTTAACACTTTCCACTAATTCCTGTACCTCGCCTCTTGACCTTAGAAGGCAATTTATTACAGTATATTTTACGAACAAATAACATCGTACTTATACTTATTTTGTGTGTTTTTTATACATTACTTTAAACGCAAATATTGGTAAATCTGAAGGATGAAATATGGAGACGGGTATCGTTAAGTGGTTCAATAACGCAAAAGGCTTTGGTTTTATTTGCCCGGCTGATGGCGGAGAAGATATTTTTGCTCATTATTCCTGTATTCAAATGGACGGTTACAGGACACTAAAAGCTGGCCAGAAAGTTCAATTTAGTGTGACTATTGGCCCAAAAGGTAATCATGCAGACCTCATTGTTCCTATTAACACTGAGGATGTCCCAGACAACATTACCGAATTAAATCAATAGCTCAGCAATAGAGCACAGTTAATTATTTTAGTAATACTGACAACACTAATAATTAACTGTGACTATTTATCAATTAATCACTTCTTTACTGCACCATTGCCCGCGGTTTGCAGGTGCGACATATCACCATATAGTGACGTTAATAAATCATACTGTTCAACATCATAAAACGCACATTGCTTTCCTGTGAATGCTTTAGCCACTTCTATCATAAATTTCACTGTCGCTGCAATGTCAACCTCATGGCTAGCCCCTGTAGAACAACCAGGCACCACCGTTTCTGAGCAGATAGCGACGCCAACCACAGGCGCAGATGTAGATACTGCAGGTTGTAATATACTGTTGATATGATGCAGGCCATTACCATATGGCGTGATATCTTGAATTGACAACGGGAATGTCACCGCTTTTTGGCCACTGCTCCACTCCATCAAACGGATTAAATCCTCTGATACAGGTAAAATATAGCCATTTTTTACCGTTGGAGACAGCGCATACCCTTTATGATTGAGTAAACGATTTCCCTTTGTGGTATCTACAGACAAAATAGCATCCGCTTCAGGGATAGCTTCATGTTGATTCATCGTGGCATCTTCAAGGGGGGAGTCCATGAAATCAACAGGTGTATGCGGACGTGTTGGCGCATTGGGGCAAATATGTGTCGTGATCACGACATCGCCGAGTAGCCGATCGCCCTTTTCATGCATTTGTGCCAGTTTAAGCGCTGCTGCAAGTGCGGCAATCGCACCGTCTGCATCAGAGACAACACCAATTCGAGAAGGCCTAGCACCAATTCCGCCTAACCGCCCGATGATCCCCAGCGTTGGCGCATCTTTATGGTGTGATTTACCTTGTGTTCCTGGAATAAGAATACGAACAAAATCGCTTTGCCCTTTGTTATCCTTAACCGTTTTAGACATGACTTCAATGTGTGGGAAATCTTGGAACAATGCAACAATGTCTTCACCTTTAACACTAGCGCAATCGATTAGCTCATATAGGCAAAGAGTTTGTTTTAGACTCATTGTACTTCCTTTAATTTTTTTTATGGGAGTGAAGAGCTACTTTGAGGTTAACTTGCATAAAATAGCGAGTTAACCTCATTTCGCTCTAGATGGAGCCTCACGTAATTGAGGTTCCACTTTTCCTGATGAAGGCGTATTCACGCACTTAAAATACTAACAATATAAATATTTATAATTTACTGATTACTTCTACTACCTACTTCTTACTACTGATTGCTTTTATGACACGAAATAAGTTCATGACTTATTTATGCTTTTTTGCAACCAATATGGGTCACCCACCATACAACCAAGATAAGCGGCTTTATGGCAAAGACTCTTGGATAACAGCGCCATAACCTCATCATTCATTTGCGTCGCAGGCAAACTTAAACACAAGGCATATAACGTATTTTGCGCTGGGTCGAACACCGTGCTAGATATGGAAGCGACTCCAGCAACGGATTCATCCATCGAAAATTCCCAGCCGCGCTCAGCCACTAAATCCAAACGCTCAACTAATTTACCGCGCTCTTCTTTGGGTTCACGGTCAATAATTTTTGACCGCTCATTTAGCGGTAACCTTGCTAATAATGCACGCCCCGTTGACGTTCCCAGTATAGGTAAACGTGTCCCCGGTTGAGTAATCACTTGCAACATGCTATTGCCAAAGCGTGCATGAACGACACGAACCATATCATCGTCAAGTGCTGACACATAACTGGTAAAACCGCTATCTTTCGCAAGTTCATCAAGCGCTTCAAGCATCATATCGATTAACGGATTCATTCCCCTAGCTCGATGCGCTAATTCCATAATCAGCAAACCTGGCCGATATATCGGTGCATTGTTTTTCTTTTCTAGCAACCCAAGCTCTGCCATTTGCTTTAAAAGGCGGGAAGCCGAGCTTTTAGGCATACCTAATTCATTAACCAACGTTGTCACAGTCAGCTCATTTCCAGAACGCAGGAACAGTTGGTAAACGTCAACAACGCTAGATAAAATACTCATGACCCTAAACCTTGGGTTAATACACTGTAGCTTTGTGGCTTTCTATCTCTCAGATAAGGCACTTTTAAGCGGGTATGGGCTTGGTTTAAAAAATCAACCTCACCAATTAATAGCGCCTCACCTTCACAGCTGGCTTCACAAAGTACTTGGCCGCGAGGACCTAAAACCTTACTACCACCAAATAAATGCAAATCTTCTTCATGACCCCAACGGTTCACTGCAAGTAAGTGAGTTCCATTTTCTAATGCACGACATGCACTGTTAATATCCCAAACATCTCGGTCTTGAACACACCAAGCTGAAGGAGCTAATAACAATTCGGCACCTTGTAATGTTAAAATTCGTGCGACTTCGGGAAAGCCCATGTCATAACAAATCATGATACCGATTTTACCAATCGGTGTTTCAAACACAGGGAAACTATCACCGCGTCCAAACCACTGTTTTTCTAGCCCAAAAGCATGAACTTTACGAAAAACACCACTGATCCCCTCACATCCAGGGTTCCAAACACCGACAGAGTTATATATATCGCCTAAATATTCACCGCGCTCAACAAAACCGCTCACAATAGTGATATTTAGACGAGTAGCAAGCTCGCTAAATAGCGTATAAGTTTCACTTCCGATAGAATCACTTAAATCCCACAACTTAGTGGTCAGTAAGTCGCCACGGTAACCTGTTGTCGCCAGTTCAGGAAAACAGATCAATTTTGCTCCTGAATCCGCGGCTTGTTGGCACAACTGTGCCATTCGTTGCAAGTTATTGGTTTTATTGCCTAGTTCTGAATCAAACTGAGCCAGAGCAACTTTAACTTTTGTACCTGACATTGTTTAATCCTTAATCTAAATGAGAGACTTTGCGAAAGTGTACCGTTTCAACACCTTTCGCTTTCGCCTGCCAGCGCATGCCTATCCAATAGGCTACTGCACCAGTAATCAAAGAGTTAAGCGCAGGGATACCATAGTCAGCGTGCAATGGACCTAATTCCGAAGTTCCCCATCCAACAGCTACGGCAATCACCCACACAACTAAGGTAACAGGGTTATATGCTTCACAGCTTGGTGGTAATATGCCTTGCTCTCGAGTGATATCTAATTCTTTGCGATCACGCTTCAATAAATAATAGTCAACAACCATAATCCCTGCGACAGGCGGGATGGCTATTCCTAAGTAAATTAAGAAACCAATAAAGTTATCTAAGATCCCTAACATTGAAGCAATTGTGCCGAAGATACCAATCACCCACGTTAAATAGCGGCGGTCAAAGCGCTTATTGAAGATGGCATTTAGCAGTGTTGAAAAACCTAAAGATGACGAATACAGATTGATGTCATTCATTTTTATTGTCGAGAAGATAACAATCGATGCACCTAATAGGCCAGTCAGTGCCATCATTAAATCAAATACTTGGCTTGTACGTAATGATAATGCCATTAGTACCGCTATCATATTGACCAGTAGCTCACCAAAAAATGTGCCGATGAGAGTCATCCAAAACACATCTTTAGGCCCTTTCATAAAGCGGCTGATATCGGGTGTTGTTACTGCTGCAATAATAAAACCACCAGCAACCATTGTGATGGCCGCAGGCATAGTCATTAATGGCCCGGCGGGTTCAGTGTCATTGATAAGTGTACCAATATCTTGACCTGATAATAAATTATATGTCGCCCAGCCTAACGCGAATAAAAATAGCGGCGTTGAGATATTGGCAGTAATAGATAAAAATCGATACCCATATACTGTTATAACCGTCACCGCAATACCTGTAATAAGTGACCAAGTCCCTGGTGTTAGCACATTAGTCGCTTTATACATTCCATCCGCAAAGAAACCATTTTGGACGCCAAACCAGCCCATTAAGGAGATAGCAATCGCGCCACCAATGAGAGCTGAGCCTAACTTACCAAAACCCGCCCACCGAGACAGTAGGCTGATCGACATTCCTTCACGGCACGCAGCCGCTCCAAGCCCCCAGCTGACAACCTGTAAAATTACAGAGCCAAGCATTGTTGCCCAAAACGCCTGCCAAAAAGTTAACCCATACCCAAGAGCTGCACCTAACATCACTTGTGAAACACAAGCTAGCGCACCAATTCGTAGAATTAACACTTCATAGAACGGTCTACGAGCACTTTGGGGTACTCGAGCCAAAGAATAATCTTCACCTGCTTTATTCGCCATATCGCACCTGCTGTGTGGTTGTCTTTGCTTAGTTTTTACTGGCTTTATTATAAGTTCCATTATATGGAACTAGGTTTCATTTATTCTACAAGGCAAATGATAGCCATGATCGATACCAATTCGCAAGCAGAATTTATCTTTTCAGATAGTTTTTTATTATGAAATATTTTGAGAAACGAGGGAATATATAGATTGAAAAAAATATTATCAGGAAATGAAGGAGTTAAAAATAACGCATTTAATTAGCAGAATTTATTTGAGGAACTCGGTTCCAATAAATGAGACTATTCTTGAGCAGATATCTCTTTCACGTTAGCATTTAATGCCTTCTATATATCTTCTGCACCAAACCCTGTGATGCAGAAGATACACAGTAATTATTTAGGTTATAAATGATTAGGTTATAAATGACTAAGCTATAAACTATTCCCTCGCTAATGCGTCAATTGGGTTTAAGCGAGCCGCATTTCGCGCAGGTAAAAAGCCAAAAATAATACCAATGGCTGTTGAACAAACAAAGGCACTGATTAACGCCACAGGATCAAAAGAAAAAGTCCAGCCCGGTAGCGCCATTTGAGCCAATAAACTAATTCCATACGATAAGCCGATTCCCATCAGGCCGCCCATTAAACATACCAGTACGGCTTCGATGAGAAATTGCTGCATCACATCGCTGGTTCTAGCCCCTACCGCCATACGAATACCAATTTCTCGTGTCCTTTCTGTCACAGAAACCAGCATAATATTCATCACACCAATACCCCCGACTACTAATGAAATGACAGCCACTAGTGTGAGGAATAACTGCATAGTTTGGGTTGTTTTCTCCGCCGTTTTAATAAAGGTATCTAGGTTATAGGTAAAAATATCTTTCTTACCATGACGCAATGTCAATAAGCGGATTAGTTGCTGCTCCGCTGTTTTAGCATCATAGCCCTCTTTAACCCGCACAGTGATACTGTCGTAGTATGGCCGGTTAAGCACTTTACTATTTACCGTGGTGTCTGGTAACCAAATGGATAATGACTTATTCGAACCAAAAGCCGATTTTTTTTCTTCAAGTACACCGATGACCGTTGCTGGCATATTACCAATAAGTAAAGTTTCGCCAATAACATGCTCTTGCTTAGGAAAAAAGCGGCGCTTGGTGTTAGCATCAATGACCACCACTTGAGCTCGTCTGTCCGCCATATCTTGAGTAAACCCCATTCCTTCTGAGAACTTCCAAGCATAAACATTAAAATAATCACGCCCAACACCTGAAAGTTGAGCTGATGCATCTAAATTGCCTTTCCTTAACCGAGTTGAGCTGTTCAACTCTCCAGAGACAGCGTGGACATAAGGCTGCTTAGCAATCGCGTCAATATCCAAAGATTTTAATGATTGCCTATTTTCTGCATCGTCACTCCCGAAATCTTTCCCGGGATAGATAGAAATGGTATTGGTTCCGATCGATTTAATATCATTGAGTACCATGCCCTGCGCCGCATCGCCAATCACCATAATTGAAACCACAGAGGCAATACCAATAATAATCCCAAGCATCGTTAGCAGCGTGCGCATTTTATTGACAACCATGGCACGCCAAGCCATCAGTAATGCCTCACTAAATCGGCCATACATTTGATTTAATGTGAGTTTCCTTGCGGGGGCTTTTGGTAATGAATTTGCACGTATCGAGGCTTTACTCCCCGAATCTTTCAAAATTTCGCCATCTTTAATTTCTACGATACGTTCCGCTTGCTGAGCAATTTCGGGATCATGAGTAACAATAATCACTGTATGCCCTTGGGCACAAAGGCCTTTTAAAATACTCATGACCTCTTCCCCCGAATGGCTATCCAGCGCTCCTGTTGGCTCATCCGCAAGAATTATCTGCCCGCCATTCATTAGGGCGCGAGCAATACTCACGCGCTGTTGTTGCCCGCCAGACAACTGACTTGGACGATATTCAATTCGCTCTCCAAGCCCTAAACGCTGTAATAGTTGGGCGGCTCGTTCACGACGTTGGTTTTTACCCGCTCCTGCATATACCGCAGGTACCTCAACATTTTGCTCCGCACTCAAATGGCTTAATAAATGGTAGCGTTGAAAAATAAAACCGAAATGTTCTCGACGCAATTCTGCCAATTGGTCGTTATCTAATGTTGCAACACTTTGGCCATCAATACAGTAATTCCCTTCTGTTGGTTTATCTAAGCACCCAATAATATTCATGAGTGTGGATTTACCTGAACCAGAAGCACCTATAATCGCTACCATCTCACCTGCATTAATTTGCAGTGAGACATTTTTTAAGACCGTAACTTGGTTTTCACCTTCCCCATAGCGGCGAGTGATCCCTTGAAGATCAATTAACGCAGCCATAGTTAGTATTCCGCCTCGTTGTGCCCAATGACCACTTTGTCACCTTCATTTAGGCCTTTGGTAATTTCCACATACACATCGTTTCGACCACCAATTTCAACTTGTTTTTTCTCGACTTTATTGCCTTGCAGAATATCCACTTCATAGGTTTGTGGTGAAATTTCATTACCTAATGCAGATAGTGGTAGCAATAGCACATTCTTACGTGAATCTAATTCAATCGTGACCTGAGCGGTCATTTGTAATTTCAACAAATGTTGCGGGTTAGGCACCTCAAAACGCGCATAATAGAAAATGGCATCATTAATTTTTTCAGGAGTTGGCAAAATATCCTTTAATTGCCCAGCAAATTTTTTATCTGGAGCCCCTAGAACAGTGAAAGAAGCATCTTGACCGGGTTCCAAATAAATTACGTCGGCTTCAGAAACTTCGGCTTTCACTAGCATCGTATCCAAATCCGCAAGCGTTAAAATTGTTGGTGCTTCTTGGGCAGCAATAACCGTCTGTCCCTGTAGTGTTTTAATAAAGGTGACAATACCATCCATTGGTGCCGTAATTTGCGTATATTTTAGATTTGTTTTTGCCGAATCTAGAGTGGCTTGGTTACGCTTAATTTGAGCTTGATAAGTGGCGACTTGCGCTTTTTTTACTTCCACATCGGTTTTAGCTTTATCAAGTTCTTGTTGAGAAACTGCTTGCTGTTTTGCTAGGCTTAAATGACGCTGATAAGTCACTTGGGCAAGACGCAGCTCGGCTTGAGCTAATGATAAATTGGCTTCGAGCTCACGTGTTGTTGCCTCAGACTCAATAACATCATTTTGAGCTTTTTTCGGGTCAATAACCGCTAATAAGTCACCTTTTTTAACATAATCACCCTCTTTGACATACAGCGTTTGCAGCTGCCCACTCACCTGAGCGCCCACATCGACTTTACGTACGGCATCAAGTTTCCCCGTTGCCAGTACTTGTTTATCTAAATTGCCTCGAGTGACATCTACGGTTTGAAAAACCTCGGCTTCCTCACGATTAAAAAGAAACCCAGCGGTGATTAGGGCAACAATAATGATTGCCAAATAAATCGGCCACTTTTTCTTAGGCTTTGCCTTCATGTTTACTTGCTTCCTATGAACAAAAAGAGGGCTTTGCCCTCTAAGATCGCTGACAACGTGTAAAAAGGAGGTTCCAATTAGTTGTCAGCTAAAAACTAATGATCAAATTATATATCACTTAAGTTATCAATTGATTCAACATGTGATAAACCTGAAAGAACCATTTCTTAATAATCAATCAACAACAAGTAATATTTCTCGATATCACGATTAATTTGCTTTCCCCCTTGCCAACCATGCCACGCGAGAAAACATACTTTTCAATTGCAGCGGAATGCTGTCTGGCCCTAATTCTGCGGCTCTATTTACAGTAGCTAGCGCTAAATCTGGTTTCGATGTACGAGAAATCGCCTTAATAATTACACGTCTGGTTGAAACCTTCGCATTATCTGGAATATCCGCAATTTCATGATAAAGGCTTCTAAACCCTTCACGATATAGGAAATGTTCCATATCTGGTGCGGGGAGCATCGTTAACCTATCTCTATCTGAAGAGTTAATTTTGTTGGCATAATGAGTCGCTGTTGCTGCATACTTGCGCCCCGCCTCATCACCATCGGTTAAAACATGCCATTCAATACCCATTTTATTGGCAAACTTCAGCAATGGTTTCAAACCACTTTGTGCAAATGCAATAACTTTTATTCCTTCAGTTTCAAAGTAATAGTTACACTGGCGCGAAAATTCATTCATCAACCAAATTTCCGTTTCCCCTTCCACTAATAACCAGCAGCGAGCAAACAGCGCTGATGGACGATTAAAGCGAATATGGAAAGAAATTTTACGTAATTCTTCAGCACTTAAATCATTTTCACTCAATCGATAAGCTGAAACTTTATTGGTATTGCGCACCAAACGACACAAATCTTCCAGAGGTGCTAATGAAAGCAACTCCCCTGAGTTCGTCGTGGTAATCCGCTGTAGAGAAAATAGGCTAAATAACCCCCATGCGATGGAGAGCATAATCGGGTGTAAGCGCGTTTCTGGATCTTCAACGATAATCAATGGCCGTGCATGTTTATCTAACTGAATATTACCTTTTGATTGTAATAACGAAGAAAACATTCCTAAGATAATTAATCGAATATTGCGTTGGTTTGGTTTTGCGATTAAACGGCTAATATTATCAAGTGCTTTCCACCCGCGCTTGCGCGGTTCTATATTGACAATTGAGTTATCCAGTTTTATAAGATGTGCGCTCTGCCCTGAAAAATAATGACTGAGCAGCTGTTGCATTGCATCAATACCATCACCAAGGTCCTCATCACTTAAACATTCAGGATTATTAACCAATGCATGAGTTAATTCTTTAATGCGGACGTTGAACAAATCACGTAAATCTTTTTGGCCTGTAACAATAGTTTCAGTGTTAAGTGTATGCAAAAAGCGGGCATCTCGCAGGCGAATAACCGGATACAATCTAATAATTTCTTTAATGTATTTACCTACATTATCCAAAGAAAGTTTATTACCACCTGAGTTCAAAAAGTTTTTATCTACAACAATCGTGTCATCATCTCTCAGCTCTGCACTAACACGATAGAAAATATGTTTAAGGCCATCTCCGTTATCGACCCAAACAGAGTTAAGATTATGAAAACGATATGATTGATGACGTCCTTTTCGGCGTTCACAAAATTTTAGAACAATCTGTAATGAGCGGTAACGCGATTCATCGTTCCCTGCTGGGTGATGAAAGTCATGAAGGCTGAATTGGTAATCTGTATGCTCAGGGGAAAGAAGAAGGTCAAGTGCGTCCAGTAAACTTGATTTTCCCCAAGAATTCTCACCGACTAAAACCGTACTATTATTCAGTTCTAAAGAAAGCCGGTTAATTCCTCTAAATCCGTATATTTCCACACGTTCCAGGTACATATTACTCTCCTTGGAAGATTTTTAATTCACCCTCAATATTATTAGTTTTCATTACATACCGGGTGATTCCGTCAATGAAACAGACTAAAAGACACTATTTAGAGCTTACCGATTAAGCGCCTTTATTACTATAAATATGTAAGCAAAATAAAAATACTTATAACAAAACAGCGAACTGTGTTGAGCATCTAATTACAGTGTTATAAAATAGTAAAACTTTCATTTTTAGTGTTTTTGACCTATTTTTCTTTCTTTAGCCAATAAAAAAATTTTATAACAATAAGTTCTTTTAGCACAGGGCGCTAAATCAGGTTTATGCTTCGATAACCTAAATAAAAAAGATAAGCATAACCCTTTGTTTACATTAACCTAGTCGATGGGATAACCTCTAAGGAAACGGCCATGTATTCAGGACTCTTAATTATTCTTCTACCGTTAACACTCGGTTATCTTATTCCAATTAAAAATAAACGTATTCTCCATCGAGTTCATCAATCCCTGAATTCAATGGTATATGTTATTTTATTTTTAATGGGAATTACCCTCGCACTGCTTGAAAACTTAAGCGTTCACTTATTTTCTATTTTAATTTATGCAGTTACCTTTTTTGGTTGCATATTTTCATTGAATGTAATCTCATTGTTATTGCTCGATAGATTTGATCCATGGAGAATTCCGCAACATAAACAAGAAAAGCCACCTTCACGAATCAAAATGGTTCTCGAATCCTTACAGTTATGCGGCGTGCTACTGCTCGGATTTGCCGTTGGCTTGACGCATTTTGACTTTCTACACTATGCCGATAGAGGTAGCCAAGTGGCGTTAATGCTATTGCTATTACTTGTCGGTATCCAGCTACGCAATAGTGGCATGAGCATCAAGCAAATTTTAATCAACCGCCGTGGTACCACCATCGCGTTTGTCATGGCAATCAGTGCGTTAGCTGGTGGCGCGTTAGCTGCATTTTTACTCGATCTTCCGGTGAAAATGGGGCTAGCGCTGGCTTCTGGCTTTGGCTGGTACTCATTAACAGGCATCGTACTTACCGATGCATATGGCCCAGTCATGGGAAGTGCGGCTTTTTTCAATGACTTAGCAAGGGAACTTGCTGCCATCATGCTCATTCCTATTATTATCAACCGTTACCGCTCAACGGCTCTTGGCATTTGCGGTTCAACATCAATGGATTTTACATTACCTGTTTTACAACGCAGCGGTGGAGTTTCAATTGTCCCTGCCGCCATAGTTCACGGCTTCGTACTTAGTCTAATTACGCCAATTCTTATGGCCTTCTTTACATAGGTAAAATTTCAGTCACAATAGCCGTTAATTTGCGTGAAACAGGAAATTAACATGACAGATAAACAACGTGTTTTAGTGTTGGGCGCTAGTGGCTATATTGGTCAGAATTTGATCCCTAAACTCATTGAGCAAGGATATGACGTAACAGCAGGTGCTCGCCGTGTTGATTGGATGCTATCTCAAGGCTGGCAAGATACCCAATGCATTTATGTGGATCTTCACGACCCCGAAACATTAAAAGGTGTCATGGAAGGCATCGATATTGTTTATTTCCTCGTTCATAGCATGGCTGACCAAGCCAATTTAGTCGAACGTGAGCGCGCAGCCGCTCGCAATGTGCAACAAGCCCTTGAAGGCTCAAGCGTTAAACATGTTATCTATCTCAGCGCATTACAACACGGGCATACCTATTCACCACACCTAATAGCACGGCGTTTAACCGGTGATATTTTACGTGAAAGCCAAGTCCCGGTTACTGAAATTCGTTCATCAATTATCGTTGGCTCTGGTTCTGCCGCATTCGAAATTATGCGCGATATGGTCTACAACTTAGCGATTTTAACGCCACCACGCTGGGTTCGCTCTAAGTCGTCACCTATCGCTCTGTCGAATATTTTGTATTATTTAACGCAACTGGCAAAAATACCAACAACCGAAAACCGAATTTTCGATGCGGGTGGCCCTGAGTTTATTAGCTACCAAGAACTATTTAAACGCTTTATTAAAGTCAGTGGTAAACGGCGTTTACTTATTCCCATTCCGATCCCCATCAGTATGATCTCTGTGCATTTCATCAGTTTGATCACCTCTGTGCCACCGTCAATTGCTAAGGAGCTAATCCAAGGCTTGCAGCACGACCTCCCGGCAGATGATAAAGCGTTACGAGAACTGATCCCACAAACCTTAATTTCTTTTGATGATGCTGTTAGAACCACTTTAGCTGAAGAAGCCGATGCCGTTGATAACGCAGATTGGGGTTATGACCCAGAAGTCAGAAAACGTTGGCGTCCTGGTTATGGCTATTACCCAAAACAAGCGGGAGCAACCCTTGGAACAACGGCCAGTTCAGAATCGCTCTGGTATACAGTGCAACAGATTGGCGGAAAAAACGGCTACTTCTATGCCAATGGTCTGTGGAAAACCCGCGCCATCATGGATGATATGATGTTGAATAAAGTGAAATATGGCCGCCCCGATCGTGAACAGCTCCAACTCGGTGATGAGATTGACGGCTGGCGCGTGATTAATCTTGAGCCTAATAAACAACTTAGCTTGTTATTTGGTATGAAAGCGCCAGGACTTGGCCGCCTAACTTTTACTATTCATGATAGCGGAAACCGCCGTTCAATCGATGTTCGGGCATGGTGGCACCCTGCTGGCTTTTGCGGTCTACTCTATTGGTTTGCCATGATGCCTGCACATTTATTTATTTTTAAAGGCATGGCAAAACGCATCAGTGAGCTAGCTTATGAGCGGGATAAACAACTCGCTAAACAACAGCAAGCAGAGCAACTGACCGTTAAATCAGAATAAATTTAGCGTAAAAACCAAATTTTTATGCAGAAATTATTGCATAAATATGCTCGCAGGATTAATATCGCAGGTAGTGAAATAAGATATTATTGGTACACATGAGCATTCAATTAAAAAACATCAACTGTTTCTATGGTTCCCATCAGGCACTCTTTGATATCAATCTAGAGTGTTCTGCTGGTGAGACTATGGTATTACTCGGGCCAAGCGGAGCAGGTAAAAGCTCGTTGTTGCGTGTCCTCAATTTATTAGAAATGCCACGTTCAGGCCACTTAAATATTGTGGGTCAGCAATTTGACTTTTCTTCTGCTCCAGATGCGAAAGCGATTCGTGAGCTGCGTCAAAATGTGGGAATGGTATTTCAACAATATAACCTATGGCCTCATTTGAGCGTTATGGACAACTTAATTGAAGCACCGTGTCGCGTGTTAAAATTGTCCAAGCAAGAAGCGCAAGCAAAAGCCTCTAAGTTATTAGAGCGCTTACGGTTGTCTCAATTTGCTGATCGCTACCCCTTACATTTATCGGGTGGCCAGCAACAGCGTGTTGCGATTGCTAGAGCATTGATGATGGAACCAAAAGTTTTATTATTTGATGAACCAACCGCTGCACTTGACCCAGAAATTACTGCGCAAGTTGTTGATATTATTCGAGAACTATCTGCAACTGGAATTACGCAAGTCATAGTTACTCACGAAGTGGAAATTGCTCGCAAAACCGCTAGCCGTGTAGTGTATATGGAAAATGGCCATATAGTAGAACAAGGGGATGCAAGCCATTTCACTGCACCTCAAACAGAAGCATTTGCAAATTATCTGTCACATTAATAGATATAGGATTAAGCAATGAAAAAAATTATATTAGCTGCACTACTGGGCGCTGTAACCCTATCTGCAACTGCTGCGGAAAAAGAAACCATCCGTTTTGCAACAGAAGCGACTTACGCACCTTTTGAAATGTTCGATAAGAATAACCAAATCGTTGGCTTTGACGTTGATTTAGCCAATGCCATGTGTGAAAAAATGAATGCAACTTGCACATTTACTCACCAATCTTTCGACAGCTTAATCCCTAGCTTAAAATTCCGTCGCTTTGAAGCATTAATGGCAGGTATCGATATTACCCCTGAGCGCCAACAGCAAGTGGATTTCACTGAGACTTACTACCCTAACTCAGCAGAGTTTATTGCTGTGAAAGAAAAAATCAGCTCAGTAGACCAATTAAAAGATAAAAAAATTGGTGTTCAAAACGGAACCACTCACCAAAAATATATCATGGAACAACATAAAGGTATGACAACCGTTCCTTATGATAACTACCAATCTGCTATTTTAGACCTGCAAAATGGCCGTATCGATGCCGTCTTCGGTGATACCGCAGTTGCTGACGAGTGGTTAAAAGCTAAAGGTAACGAAAACTTAGCCGCTGTAGGTGAAAAAGTGACTGATCCACAATATTTCGGTATTGGTTTAGGCATTGCAGTGCGTAAAGGAAATAAAGAGCTGTTGGATAAAATGAATAAAGCCTTAGCTGAAGTTAAAGCAGACGGCACTTATGATGCTATCCACAAAAAATGGTTTCAACAGTAATTGATATAATTAATGAGCAACTTTCTATTTTTAACAAGTGCCGCCGGTATCACCGTCGGCCTTGCTGTTTCTGCACTGGTTTTGGGGCTGATCCTCGCCATGTTATTTACTGCGTGGGAGTCCGTCCGTTTTAAACCTATTGCCTTTTTAGGGACTTGCTGGGTTACTTTGATCCGCGGTCTGCCTGAATTATTGGTCGTGTTGTTTGTTTATTTCGGTACATTACAACTGATCAATTTGTTTGGTGATGGGTTCGATATAAACCTCGGTTTTTGGCAAACCACTATCCAAATTGACCCCAGCATTTTCTTTGCTGATAGCGGTGAATTTGATTACACCCCATTTGTCTGTGGTGTCATTGCCCTCGCCTTGTTGTATGCATCTTATGCATCACAAACATTAAGAGGGGCTTTAAAAGCAGTACCTTATGGTCAGTGGGAAGCTGGTTTTGCATTAGGTTTAAACAAACGCACTATTTTCTTTCGGTTCATTATGCCGCAAATGTGGCGCCATGCGCTTCCTGGCTTAGGTAACCAATGGCTTGTATTATTAAAAGATACTGCGTTAGTTTCACTCATCAGTGTTAATGATTTAATGCTACAAACAAAAACAATCGTCAATAGAACTCACGAACCTTTCACATGGTACGCCATTGTAGGGTTGATTTACCTTGCCATTACGTTAGTCAGCCAAGTTATTTTAAAACGTATTGAATTGCGTACGACTCGCTTTGAGCGAGGTGAATCAAAATGATGGATTTAATTTTAGATATTCTTCCCGGGCTACCAACCAGCTTATCACTGACATTTAGTGCTCTTATTGTAGCTTTTATCTTAGCGATATTATTTACTTTAATTCTTTCACTTAAAACCCCCGTGGTTTCTCAAGCAGTTAAAGTCTATATCACGCTTTTCACTGGTACGCCTTTATTGGTGCAGTTCTTCTTAATTTATAATGGTCCAAGCCAGTTTAAATCACTGCAGAATTACCCAATGCTATGGGAGTTTATCTCAACCCCTTGGGTATGCGCCATGATAGCATTGGCACTAAATAGTGCAGCGTATTCTACTTTGTTATTCCACGGTGCAGTTAAAGCTATTCCGTCAGGCCAATGGCAATCGTGCCAAGCCCTCGGGATGAGCAAAATGCAAACCATGCGTATTATTTTGCCTTATGCCTTTAAGCGTTCGTTATCGTCTTATTCCAATGAAGTTGTCCTGATTTTCAAAAGTACTTCACTTGCCAGTACGATTACAATGCTAGATGTTATGGGTTACAGCCAACTGATCTTTGGTCAAAGCTGGAATGTGATGGCGTTTGTTGCTGCGGGAATTATTTATTTAGTGGTCAATGCAATTTTGACCGTTCTAATGCGTTTAATTGAACGCAAAGCGCTGGAATTTGAGCACAGAGGCTAGTCCTTCTTTCTCGCCGACAAGTAAAAAAAGCTTGGTATTATGCCAAGCTTTTTTTTAATAAGATTCATTGATTTTTGAAAGAGTATTAAAGTTACAAATGCCATAATTCAGGTTATTACATAAATAAAATCAATAATTGAGGTAACTATGCCTGATATTAAATTTGACATTCCTTTTAATCAAAATAAGTTAATTACCTATTTTAAAAATGACAAAAAAAACATAATAAGTAACAAACTATCTCTTGTAAAGAATACATCACATATAACTAATGGCCTTTGTTATGGATTGTCCTCTGCTTATCTTTGTAATGAAAACAAGAATCAAGGTGATAAATTAATAAAAACCATAGCTTCACAATTAAAAAAATGCAATCAAGATAAAGCATCAAACAAATTTAAGTTACTTAGTACAAAAACAGAGGAATACAATTATAATACATCGACATTGAACACTCATTTAGCTAATATTTTAAACATTCAAATAAATTGCTCACGCGCATATAATTTCAATTACATCTCATACAATTTAGATTCAATTATTGGTGATACAGTATCCCCAAAGCTCTCTCTAGATAAAAAGATAAGCTACCTAAATACTAAGGAAGAAACTAAACCCTTAATAATTGGCAACGGAAAAAACAACAACTTATATAACATACTGTTTTTTCTTAATGAAAGAAAAGATGTAATTAATGATAAAATATTATTTTCAAAAGAGAGTCATGAAGTTTTAAAACTAGTGAATTTATACTACAATCTGTTAAAAACAGAAAATATTGAATTCTATCCTAAATCAGATTTAAATATAGATATCCTTCATAAAATAAAAAATGACATAGAATTAAGTGAAACTGAAATAATAGATTTTTTAAAAAGCTCATTTAAATTTTTAGCTAAAAATGAAATGTATAAAAACACGTCTAAAAAATTAAACTTTGGTTTAGTAAACTGTAAAGAACGAAAAATCAATGACGATGAAAATTTAATTTTCGATAATGACCTTTCATCCATTCAGGAACTTAAGGACAGAATAAAAAGCATAATAAACAATGAACATGTTTTTTATTCATTAATTATTTATGATAATCACTGCATGGCTATTTCGATTAAACGCAACTCAAAAAACTCCGATTATATCTATAAATTCTTTGATTCTAATAAAGGGATAAAAAAATATAAAACTCAAGAATCTTTTTTTGATGATATTGAAGAGTTACTCTCCAATCATAGTTCAGATAAAACTCTAATCAAAACACTGGATTTTCCAGTTGAAATAATCTCAATGGAATCACTTAATAATTCAAGTTATAATATTTTATAAAATAACTAGAATAAATTTTGAAAATAGAGCATAAAAATATCGAACTATAAGCTGTTCAAATAGGCTTTACTGTTCGATTCGCTTTAACAACGTCAGCACTTCAAAGTGTGCTGTATGAGGAAATAAGTCGAATAACTGGACTTTACAGACTTGATAGCCAGCCAACAGTTGTAAATCTTGCGCCATGGTTTGTGCGTTGCAGCTAGAGTATAGAATATATTCAGGCTGCATATGCGTAAGGTAATCGCATAATTCCTTACCGATCCCTCGACGTGGCGGATTAACTAAAATAAGCTGAGGGATATCCTGATTCGCCGTGGCAAAACGCGTTGAATCAAGGGCTTTAAACTCAACATGCTTTAATCCAAGTTCATCCGCGGATTGCTGTGCGCTGGCAATCGCTGGCGCACTAATTTCTATCCCTGTTAAGCGAGTGTCTTTTTCAGCACAGTGCAACCCAAAGCCGCCCACCCCACAAAACAGATCCCACAAGCTATCGATATCTAACGCTTTAACCCATTCCCTCGCGGTTTGGTATAATTTTGCAGCCACTATAGGATTCGTTTGGAAAAAACCTTGTGGCCGAATAAATAAAGGGACTTGATTAAACTCTTCACGAAGTGTGCGCTGCTCCGTTAAGAAAATCTCATCCTCACCTTCAAGTATTGCCATATGCACGGGTTGAATATTGGCGGTGATCACCGCAAGCAGTGGCAACTGTTCTTGTAGCCATGGCAGTGCCTTTTTTAACTGCTCAATTTTTTTCTCTGAGCGCAACACAAACCGCAGCATAAATTTCCCAGTATGATGACTTTGAGTCAATAATAGGTATTTTAACTCACCACGTTTGCGTTCAATGTTATAAGGCGTCAGCCCTGCCCTTGCAATAAAAGGAATAATGGCACTAAACACATCAGAAAAGGCATCTGGATACAACGGGCAGTCCGTTAAATCTACACCTTGCCCATCTCGCCCAACAATACCTAAAATTGGCTTCTCAACACTACCACTAACGACCATTTTAGCTTTATTGCGAAAAGCCGTTTGCGGCCCTGTAACTGGAGGCTGAAATAGGGAGGTATCAATAGCAGGTAAAAGAGCCTGTAGTTGGCTCTGCTTTTCAATAATTTGCTGTTCAGGAGTTAGTGTCAGCCATTGGCATGAATGGCATTGCCCAGTGGCATACTTTTCACAATGCATAACAAAGACTTAGTGGAGTATTATCGAGGGTTTGTCGTCAAGAGAATGCTCTGAGTCTTCATCAGAATTGTCATCGTCTTCACCGAAATCATCTTGATTCGCATAGAGCAAGTTATTGCTAAAGATTTCAAATACAATGGCAGAAATTTGTTCCTCTGCTTGCTGTAAAAAATGGCCGAATTGACGATACGTCATCCCTGCTGCTAATGAAAATGATTGGCTAACAATCAATTTAGGCAAGTTTTCATTATTTATTTCCAGGAAAACTTTTGCCGTTAATGAGCTGGCATTAATTTGGCTGATATTCGCCACTAACGTCACAATCGCTGTCGGTTTGAGCTCAGCTAATGCAGACAACACCAAAACATTATTTAAAATATCGAGCTTCGCATCAAAAATACCATCAATATTTTGCATATGGGGTAAATGTAATGCAGAGCAGGAATCACACTCGAAATAAGAGGTTTTGAGTTGGTCTAGCCATTCACGTAACTTAGTGATGTCAGGGTAACAAATAGAATCCATGGGCAGTAACCTTCTTCAACTCAAAATAGTCGTGCAATATCGATTTGTTAGGGTTTCGGCACATCTTCCCCCTAACGAAAAAACGAATAATTCTCACATATTGTAGGCCGAAACACCAGTAAAACCGCGTTTAATCTATTTATTCATCAGGTTTATTATCTGTAGAGTCCGACTTTTTAGAGGCTTTCTTTTCTGGTTGTTTATTATCTATCCCCAAAAAACTCAGGCCATGAATTGCCCGCCAGACAATATTGATCATTGCAGGCACCAAACAACCAATACCGACCATAATAATGCTGACGATCGCTCCTGACTGCATTAAAGGCTCCGGCAGAGTGATATAGTCATTTAATGCCAACAACACAATTATAAGCAGAATGATCCCGACACCTTCTAACACGATAATGGGCTTTGGCATATCCGCCAATGAACGCATCGTCCCTTTAGACTGAGGTTTATTACTCATTCTTCTTCTCCTCTCATTATTGTGTCTCTTCCTCAAACTGAGGATTATATGCCATACCTATAGGTATAACAGGAAAATTCGACTTTTATTTCATAATTTATGTAGGCATAGTATTGAGCATTGTAATTAGAATCTGAGTTCAAGATAAAAAGGAGATACTATGTATACTGTTATTTTTGGTCGTCCTGGCTGCCCATACTGCGTTCGTGCAAAAGAACTCGCTGAAAAACTGAAAAATGAACGTGAAGATTTTGACTACCGCTATGTTGATATTCAAGCAGAAGGTATTTCTAAAGAAGATTTATCTAAAACTGTCGGCAAACCTGTTGAAACCGTTCCACAAATTTTCATTGATGAGCAACACATTGGTGGGTACACAGATTTTGAAGCTTACGCAAAAGAAAATTTAAATCTTTACAAATAGTTAGCCATACCTGTTTTTCATCTCAACAAGCAAAGTTGTTCACTTATTTATCGGTGCTGACACTTTGCTTGTTCTTTTTGTGCTACTTAAGCCAAATTTAATAAAAATATTGCACTTTTTTTCATCTAAGTGAGAACTTTCTTTTTTAGACGGAGTCTTAATTAATGCCACTGCTTTTCTTTGATGTCCCCATATTGAGGAGCCCGATAGCCAAGTTTTTGTTTTCCTGCTATCGGGTTTTTTGTTTTTAACGGCTGAGTTCACCCTGTAATGTAATGATTAACCTACGTTTTCCACCATAATTTCGGTGCTCACATAAATAAATCCCCTGCCACGTCCCCAAGTTTAAACGCCCTTTAGTAATCGGAATAGTCAAACTTGCACCCAATAAACTGCTTTTTAGGTGAGCTGGCATATCATCACTTCCTTCATAATCATGTTTATAATAAGGCTCATTTTCAGGAACGGCCTGATTAAAAAAACTTTCGAAGTCTTCTCTGACAGTGTAATCCGCATTTTCATTTATCGTTAAAGATGCCGATGTATGTTGAATAAAAATATTGGCTAAACCAACATTGATTAAGCTAAGTTCGGGAAGTTGCTTGAAAATTTCTTCTGTCACTAAATGAAATCCTCTTGCTTTTGCGCTAAGTTGTATCTCTTTTTGCCACCACATCACTTTTTCTTCCTTTTACTTTTCTATGTCTGTTACTGCACTAAATAATTATTGAGTAATAGTTAAACCGCAAGTAAATTTGTCGCACAAAGCTTTCAATAATAAGACAAAGGGACTTTACCTGCGAGGTAAGACACTTTAACCTCCTCTCTTTATGTATCTACCCTGTCTTACTCACTATTTGCCCGAGGTACTGAACTGTGCTGGAACAACTGAATCTTGATCTTTTCAATTTGATCAATGCCACACCCGAGACCGCAAGTGGAACCATTGCTGTAGCTAACGTGATTGCTAAGCGCTTAATCCTCTTATTTCCACTTTTTACGGTTGCCTGTTGGTTTTGGGGCGCCCAGCCAAATATGACTCGCCAACGTGCCTTTGCCTGTAAAGCCGCTATTGCTATCGTCATTGGTTTAACTATCTCATGGTTAATTGGTTATTTTGCTCCACATGACCGCCCATTTGTCATGGGGATTGGCACCAATTTTTCTGAGCATAAAGCCACACCTTCCTTCCCGAGTAATCATGGCACAATTGTGTTTACATTCGCTTTCGCATTTCTTTTCTGGCTAAGAACTTGGGTAGGGCTTGTAATGATGATCCCTGCCATTGTTATTGCCTGGTCACGAATTTACCTCGGTGTTCATTGGCCTTTAGATATGGCTGGTGCTTTCATACTTGCAATGGTGGCATGCGGCTTAGCTCAAATTCTCTGGTCTCTTGGTGCGAATAAAATTCAATTACCTATCACGCAACTATATAGCTTTATTTTTGCTCCTCTTATTCGTAAAGGCTGGTTTCAGCCATAACAACGTATATTCAAATACTGGCATTAATTAATGCCAGTATTCTTCGCATTATAAAAATTGCGCTAAATCAAAGTTTCTGTTTATTTTCACTTTCATCATTAAAACTTTTTTTGAAGTTATCAATAAAATTATTAAAACAATTAATTAACAAATATTTCGTTACCTTTTTCAATTATTTTTTTCGTTGCGAAAAAAGTGACAAATATAGGTCTGAGAAAAACGTAAAATAATTAATGTATAGTTCTATTCTCTCCAGTTTTTAAACTAATTAATCACGCAATAAACCAATCAGCAAATAAAAAATATCCCGTTGTTTTTCATATAAATACAAAAATACACAGCCTAAAAAATCGTACTACCATTACAGTACAGTTCAATATTCACATTGATATAGATGATATTTTAGCCAGCTATATTTCGATCATTAATATAATAATATTTTTCTAACAGAATATTATTCTGCTCATATTTCAGCAAAGCAAAACTTATTTACTCAGTATTTAATTGCTAACAAAAATAAACTTAACACAAATTTATTTAACAATTTTATAAAATATGATTATTTTGCGCAATTTTGGGGGATATTTCTCTTTTGAGATAATGATCACGGCATTTTATTCTGGTAAAATATAAATTCACACACTCAAAATCCACTATTAAAATTAAATGATAAAAATACAAAACTGATTGAAAATCAATTTACCGTAAATTTTAGTTTTATTTCCAATCAGATTGTTACGCAAAAGAAAACAATTGTTATTGAGTAATTGTTCGTACCTAAAGATTAAAAGTTCGTAACGCAATTGCCGTTACGCTAAATGATTTTTTTGACTTATATTTTCGGAGACTATTATGGATGCAACAAAAGTTGGTTCCATCGACAAAACAGCCTCGCAAACAGTAACGAGTAATGCTTGGCGCAAAACTGACACAGTATGGATGCTGGGTTTATATGGTACAGCTATCGGTGCTGGGGTGCTGTTTTTGCCAATCAACGCAGGTATGAGTGGTTTATTACCTGTTTTACTGATGCTGGTATTAGCCTTCCCAATGACATTTTTTGCTCACCGTGGGTTAACACGCTTCGTTCTCTCTGGTTCAAAACCTGACGGTGATATTACTGAAGTCGTCGAGGAACACTTTGGTCGCACAGCAGGTAACTGGATCACCCTACTCTACTTCTTTGCTATTTACCCTATTCTTCTTGTTTATGGTGTTTCCATCACCAATAACGTCAATAAATTCTTAACCGAATTATTGGGCGTTGGGGCACCACCACGCTGGTTACTTGCCTTAATTCTTGTCGGCGGAGTCATGGCGATTGTGGCATTTGGTGAAAAATACATCGTCAAAGTCATGAGTATGTTAGTGTTTCCATTTATCGCCGTACTGGTTGCATTCTCACTGTATATGATCCCACATTGGTCTGGTGATGTACTAAATACCTTAACTTGGGAAGGTATCACTGAGGCAACAAAAAATACGGGTGGGCAAAGTATTTGGGTCACCATTTGGCTGACAATCCCTGTGATGGTATTCGCATTTAACCACTCACCAATTATTTCTGCTTTCTCTGTGGCAAAACGTGAAGAATACGGTGATGCCGCTGAACAAAAATGCTCACGGATCCTTGCCTCCGCGCACATTTTGATGGTGCTGACCGTTATGTTCTTCGTGATCAGCTGTGTATTTACCTTATCTTCAGCGGATCTCGCACAAGCTAAAGCACAAAATATTAGTATCCTTGACTACTTGTCTGGCTATTTTGACCAGCCATTCATCAAATATGCTGCTGCAATCATTGCATTTATCGCAATTATTAAATCTTTCCTCGGCCACTATTTAGGTGCTCGTGAAGGTTTCAATGGCTTAGTTGAACGTGCTTACCGTGCAAAAGGTAAAACCATTGATGTTCGCAAGTTAAACCGCGGTACTGCAATTTTCATGTTAGTCACCACTTGGCTAGTGGCAACATTAAACCCGGGTGTATTGGATATTATTGAAAGCCTCGGTGGCCCAGTTATCGCTATCTTACTGTTCTTAATGCCAATGTATGCAATTAGCAAAGTACCTGCGATGCGTAAATACTCAGGTAAAATCAGTAATGTATTTATCGTAATTATGGGTCTGGTCGCTATCTCTGCGGCAACATATAAGTTATTCTTCTAATTGAAGCCACTAGGTAGCGACCAGTAATGGAAGCTACCTAATTTCAATGACTTTCTACAAAAGGAAGCACTGAATATGATTAGTGTATTTGATATCTTCAAAATTGGTATCGGCCCTTCAAGCTCCCATACTGTCGGCCCAATGAAAGCAGGCAAACAGTTTGTTGACGACCTTATCCAGCAAGAATTACTCACTCGCACGACACGAATTTCAGTAGACGTCTATGGCTCACTCTCTTTGACGGGTAAAGGCCATGCAACGGATATGGCGATTATTATGGGCCTTGCAGGTAACTTACCAGACACCATTGATATTGACGCTATTCCTGCTTTTATGCGTAATGTAGAGCAAACTGAAAGGCTCTCCCTTGCACACGGGCAACATGAAGTTGATTTCCCTACTGAAGGTGGCATGAATTTTCATACTACCAACCTACCACTCCATGAAAATGGAATGAGTATTACGGCATTCAGTGGTGATGATGTTATTTACAGCAAAAATTACTATTCTATCGGTGGCGGTTTTATCGTCGATGAAGAGCACTTTGGCCAGTCTGATGAAAATGCAGTGCAAGTCCCTTACCCATTTAAATATGCGGCCGACCTGCAAAAACATTGTAAAGACACAGGTTTATCACTTTCCGCACTCGTGATGCAGAATGAATTAGCATTACGTAGTAAAGAAGAAATCCAACAATATCTCTCGTCCGTATGGGATGTCATGAAATCCGGTATTGAACGGGGAGTGACAACCGAAGGTTTACTACCCGGACCATTACGTGTACCACGCCGAGCAGCCGCATTACGCCGTCAACTCGTGACAACGGATAACACCAATATGGACCCAATGGCCGTCATAGATTGGATCAATATGTATGCGCTTGCCGTTAACGAAGAAAATGCAGCGGGTGGTCGTGTTGTCACGGCACCAACTAATGGTGCATGTGGCATCATTCCTGCGGTATTAGCTTATTATGATAAATTTATTCGCCCTGTGAATGAAAATTCCTATACCCGTTACTTTTTAGTTTCTGGCGTGATTGGCGCATTATATAAAATGAATGCGTCAATTTCCGGTGCCGAAGTGGGTTGCCAAGGAGAAGTGGGTGTTGCTTGTTCGATGGCCGCCGCGGGACTCGCCGAATTAATGGGCGGTAGCCCTGAGCAAGTGTGTATCGCAGCAGAAATTGCCATGGAGCATAACTTAGGTCTCACCTGTGACCCTGTTGGAGGGCAAGTTCAAGTACCTTGTATTGAACGTAACGCCATCGCTTCCGTTAAAGCCGTGAATGCGGCACGCATGGCACTACGTCGCGTCAGTGACCCACGTGTTTGCCTCGATAAAGTCATTGAAACCATGTATGAAACTGGTAAAGATATTAACGCTAAGTATCGTGAAACGTCTCAAGGCGGCTTAGCGATTAAATTGGCTCACTGCGAATAGTATTGTTTATCTATCATCTCTATAAAAATGCCTGTATTAACAGGCATTTTTTTGTTCACATCATTTTCACTCAATCATTATTAACCGAAAATGGCACTCCACCAGCCACTAATGGTTTTCATGATATAATCCCAAATACGCCCAAAGAACCCCGCTTCTTCAACCGCATTTTTTGCGACTAAAGGGTGCTGTTCGACAACTTCATCATTAAGAATAAAGTTAATCGTTCCCACTGTTTGGTTCTTAGCAAGAGGCGCTTCAAGTGAATCGTTGGTGAGTTGAATATCCACTTTTAAGTTTTGCAATTGCCCTTTAGGAATAGTAATAGAAACATCATCGGCAACACCTAAATCAACTTCTGAAGTATCACCAAACCAGACACGCTGCTTTTTCAGTGTGGCATCAGCTTTAATTGGCGTGACAGTTTCAAAGAAACGGAAACCCCATGTCAGTAATTTTTCGCTTTCAGAAAAACGCACTCGGTCACTTGGTGCCCCCAACACAACTGAAATTAAACGCATATCACCTTCTGTTGCAGAGGCGACTAGATTATGACCTGCACCACTCGTGTGCCCAGTTTTTACACCATCCACCTTTAAATTTTGGTTCCATAACAAACGATTACGGTTTGGTTGACGAATTTTATTAAAGGTAAATTCCTTTTCCTTGTGCAGTGCGTATTCATCCGGTACATCACGGATCATCGCTTGGGTTAACAATGCCATATCCCGTGCCGTGCTGTATTGCCCTTCAGAATCGAGACCATGAACCGTTTTAAAGTGAGTATTTTTCAAACCAATCTTTTGCACGTATTGATTCATTAAGCTCACAAATGAGTCTTGGCTACCAGCAACATAATCAGCAAGCGCGATACTGGCATCGTTTCCTGACTGGATCACAATCCCTTTATTTAAATCTAATACAGAAACGCGGTCTTTTGGCTTCAAAAACATCAAAGAAGAGCCTTTCAAAACAGGATTACCCGTCGCCCATGCATCTTCCCCTACCGTGACCATGTCTTGTGGGGTAATTTTCCCTGCATTTACTGCCTGACCAATTACATAGCTGGTCATAATTTTGGTTAAACTTGCGGGGTCTAAGCGTTCATCTGGATTCCCAGAAGCTAAAATTTTACCGCTATTATAATCCATCAGAACAAATGCTTTTGCATCGACTTGAGGAGCAACCGGTGTCTGCGCCGCATAAGCACTGGTACTTACGACAACCAAAAGACTCAACCCAATACCTGCTCGGCGGGTTTTTAAAGACAATATTTTCTTACTCATCGGTTATTCCTTCACTTAATTCTACACATTTAAAATACGGTCATTGACTCAGCGTCACTAAACGAGAACCCATCGCCGTGACAAAATTCGATAACTGGACCTAATATAAGACTTTAATTTCACAGAGGCCACCGCTAACAAATAAACATTTGCCTAAGAGTGAATTTAATCTATCTTAACCATGGCCGATACCAAAAAATCAATTTAGGAGACTGCAATGTTAACTGTTTGGGGACGCGTCAACTCTTCCAATGTCAAAAAAGTACTTTGGTGCTTAGAAGAATTAAATATCGCTTACAATCAAAAAGATGTGGGTGGCCCATTTGGTGGACTAGATACACCTGAATATATAAAAATGAATCCAAACAGCACTATTCCAACTCTACAGGATGATGACTTTGCGCTGTGGGAATCAAATACGATTTTACGTTACCTTACGGAAAAATTTGATCATTCTCACTTATTACTCGCACAAGACTTACAAGAGAGAGCTGCCGCCGATAAATGGATGGATTGGAGTGGTGCTAATTTATTCGGCCACATTAAGCAAATGATGAACAAAATTGTTCGTGTTCCTGAAGCGGATAGAGACCCGGAACAAGCTAAAATTATATATGGCAATATTAATCGATTACTCACAATTGCTGATAATACATTAGCCAACCAAGCCTATTTCAGTGGTGATAAATTTGGTATCGCAGACATTGCTATCGCGCCACTATTTTACCCTTGGCATGAAATTGTGACTGAACGCCCTGAATTTAACAATTTGGAACGCTGGTATCAGCAGCTGACCACGCGTCCTGCGTTCCAAAAAATTGTCATGATCCCAATTAAGTAATCACAAGGTCATACTCATCAAACTTGGGTTTGGGTACTGGTATTCAAACTCAAGTTCTTGGCAAATTTTATTACCGTTAATGACTTTCCCCTCTAATGCATTCTCCTCTTCAATAAATTGTGGTGGAACTAAACCAATAGATTGAGCGGCATGAGTATAAAATTCAGCTCGTGTCGGGTGAATTGGCGCACAAAGGTTATAAATATGCCCTCCCTGTGGCTGCTGGAGCAATAATAAAATGGCGTCAATTACATCGTCTTGATGCACCATATTGACAGGCTGATTTGCCCCCTTCACTCCGGTTTTACCTGCTAAAAAACGCCCTGCATGTCGTTTTTCCCCGACTAATCCAGCTAATCGCAGAATATCTACCGATATGTTCGGTAATTGATGCAACCACTGTTCTGTCGCCACTAAAGCTTTAGCTGAATCCGTCACTCCATCCAATGGGCTATCTTCGGTCATTTCACCATTTTGCTCCCCATAAACCGCAGTAGATGACGTGAAAATAACTTTGGGTACCTGAAATGCTATTGCGCTATTCACCAGTGTTTCAATCGCTGCCATATAGTATTCGGTATTAATTTTAGAAGGGGGAAGCAAGATGACGATAGCATCGCTTTGCATCATCAATTGCGCTAAATCATCGTTATCACATTCAAGTTCAGGGGTTAATTTCAATGCATAACACTCAATTCCTACCGCTTGAGCGGCTTCAATACCATCTGGTGTTGTTTTAGTTCCAACCACATGAATGCCTTGGGACAATAAAGCTTGGGCAAGGGGCAACCCTACCCACCCTAATCCAATAATGGTGATTTTCTTCATTCGATAACTCCTCAATCGACCAACTGACTGAAATTAATCACAGAGTAGCTGAAAACCATAAAACTTCCGAACACAATTTCTGAGAGATTAATCACTATAAAAGCGCATCAACTAATTATTATTGGTTATTTTTTAAAAAAAGGTTGCATTCATAGGGGGAAATCGGATAGGTTGAATACCAATGAGTATTTAGTTAACACAATGAATGTTTAGTCATTCACATAAATAACAGAACGGAAGACATTATGAATCGTATTTCACGCAACCATCATCATCACCATCATCCTGACTAGTCTTTCGGGCGATGTGTGCTGGAAGACGTTCAACGAATCTTCCGGTGGCTGAAATGCAAATTGAGAGAACCCTCGGAAGATAATCTTCCGAGGGTTTTTTTATTCTTGAACAAAGAGTTACTAAACAAAAAATTTTAAAGGGATAAGGGTAAAGTCATGTTGGATAAATCACGTTTACGTATTGCAATTCAAAAATCAGGTCGTCTGAGTGAAGAATCAAGAGAACTACTGGCTCGCTGCGGCATCAAAATCAACTTACAACAACAACGTTTGATTGCTTATGCAGAAAATATGCCTATTGATTTACTTCGTGTTCGTGATGACGATATTCCAGGACTGGTCATGGATGGCGTTGTTGATTTAGGGATCATTGGTGAAAACGTTCTTGAAGAAGAGTTATTAAACCGCCGCGCACAAGGCGAAAACCCACAATACAAAACACTGCGCCGCCTCGATTTTGGTGGCTGTCGCTTGTCATTAGCGGCACCATTGGACTTTAACTACACGGGTGCAGAATGCCTGAATGGTTCACGTGTTGCGACTTCTTATCCACACTTGTTAAAACGCTATTTCGACCAAAAAGGCATTCAGTTTAAATCTTGTCTGTTAAATGGTTCGGTTGAAGTTGCCCCACGTGCTGGGCTTGCGGATGCGATTTGTGACCTTGTTTCTACTGGTGCCACATTAGAAGCAAACGGCCTAAAAGAAGTGGAAGTCATTTACCGTTCGAAAGCATGTTTAATTCAACGTGACGGTGAAATGTCAGCTGATAAACAACAGCTTATCGACCGTATGATGACCCGTATCCAAGGTGTTATCCAAGCGCGCGAATCTAAATACATCATGTTACACGCGCCAAGTGAAACACTAGAAGAAATCATTGCCTTATTACCAGGTGCTGAACGCCCAACTATTTTACCATTAGCCGGTGACAACAACCGCGTTGCCATGCACATGGTCAGCTCAGAAACCTTGTTCTGGGAAACCATGGAAAAACTCAAGGCATTAGGGGCAAGCTCAATCCTTGTATTACCAATTGAAAAAATGATGGAGTAAGCCGCCATGAAAATGGGATTTAACCAACCTGTTCGCTGGTCGGCTTGTAATCAAGAGCAACAAAGTGCTTTACTGATGCGCCCCGCAATTGCGGCCTCTGGCAGCATTAGTACTGCGGTGAGCCAAATTATTGAGCAAGTCCGTAACGAGGGCGACACCGCCCTCCAAGCACTAAGCCGTCGTTTCGATAAAACTGAAATCGACACAGTGCGAGTACCTGCAAATGCCGTTGACGCGGCAGAGGCTCGTCTTGGCGATGAAATCAAAACAGCAATGAAAACCGCCATTGGCAACATTCGTCGTTTTCACGAAGCCCAAAAACCTACTCCGATTACAGTGGAAACACAGGCAGGCGTAGTATGTCAACAGGTCACACGCCCAATAGATGCAGTCGGTTTATATATTCCGGGGGGTTCTGCTCCCTTGTTATCAACAGTCATGATGTTAGGAACTCCGGCGAATATCGCAGGCTGTCGCAAAATCATTTTGTGTTCTCCCCCACCTATTGCCGATGAAATTTTGTATGCAGCGAAACTGTGCGGCATCAGCGATATTTTCCAAGTAGGTGGCGCGCAAGCGATTGCAGCAATGGCATTTGGCACCCAAAGCATTCCTACGGTTGATAAAATATTTGGCCCCGGTAATGCCTATGTCACTGAGGCAAAACGCCAAGTGAGTCAAAGCCATGATGGAGCCGCCATTGATATGCCTGCGGGGCCTTCTGAAGTGTTAGTGATTGCGGATAGCGGAGCAAATCCAGCGTTCACCGCATCTGATTTACTATCACAAGCGGAACATGGCCCTGATTCACAAGTCATTTTATTAACTGACGATGAAAACTTTGCCCAGCGTGTGATTGAAGAAACAGAAACACAATTAGCGCAACTTTCTCGTGCCGAAATTGCCAGAGAAGCACTAAGTGCCAGCCGTGTCATTATTGCTGATTCGATCGCTCAATGCGTTGAAATTAGCAATCGCTATGGACCTGAGCACTTGATTTTACAAACACGCAATGCCGATGACCTAGTCGATTCTATCACTAGCGCAGGCTCCGTGTTTGTCGGAGACTGGTCACCCGAATCTGCAGGAGACTACGCTTCAGGCACCAATCACGTATTACCGACTTACGGCTATACTGCAACCTATTCAAGCCTTGGCCTCGCTGACTTTATGAAGCGAATGACGGTGCAAAAACTGTCGCAGCAAGGCTTATTAGGCTTAGCCAACACCATCGAAACTTTAGCGCAAGCAGAGCAACTCACCGCTCACAAAAATGCCGTTACCTTACGCGTTAACGAACTAAAAAAACAAAATCAGGAGTAAGTCATGAGCCAACCATTTAATGCCGCCAGTCTTGCACGTGAAAATGTTAAAACCATGACCCCTTATATGTCGGCGCGCCGCTTAGGGGGGAATGGAGATGTTTGGCTTAATGCCAATGAATACCCAATTGCACCTGATTACCAATTCAGTGAACGCAACCTTAACCGTTACCCAGAATGCCAACCGGTTGCCGTGATCAATAACTATGCGGCTTATGCGCAAATCACACCAGAACAAGTACTGGTTTGCCGTGGGGCCGATGAGTCTATCGAATTATTGATCCGCGCATTTTGTGAGCCGGGTAAAGATGCGGTGATGTTCTGCCCACCAACCTATGGCATGTACAGCGTCAGTGCAGAAACCTTTGGCGTTGAACAAAAGAAAATCATGGCGCTGCCTGACTGGGCATTAAACGTTAAAGCGATCCGTGAAAATTTATCTAATACCAAACTGATTTATATTTGTAGCCCAAATAACCCAACGGGCAATATCATCGATAATAAAGATTTACGTGAAGTGCTAGATATGGCGGCAGGCCGCGCATTAGTTGTTGTCGATGAAGCTTATATTGAGTTCTGCCCGCAATACAGTGTGGCAAGCTGGCTAGCACAATACCCCAATTTGGTGATTTTAAGAACCTTATCTAAAGCCTTTGCATTAGCCGGTTTACGCTGTGGCTTTACCTTAGCTTCTCCTGAAGTGATTGAGGTGCTATTAAAGGTTATCGCCCCTTATCCTTTATCAACCCCTGTTGCGATGATTGCCGCTCAAGCCCTTGAACCACAAGGTATTGAAACAATGAAAAGCCGTGTAATAACGGTAACCGAAAACCGTATTGCACTCAGTGAAGCTCTGCGCGACTTGTCTGTGGTTGAACATGTTTATCCGAGTGAAACTAACTATATTTTGGTGCGTTTCACCGATGGCAGTAAAGTCTTTAAAGCCCTGTGGGATCAAGGCATTATTTTACGTGACCAAAGCAAACAGCCGGGTCTCATTAATTGCCTGCGTATTACTGTCGGGACAGAAATTGAAAATACCCGTGTTATTGAAGCTATTGCCGCACTTTGCTAATTAGGAATGACTCATGAGCCAGAAAATTTTATTTATCGACCGTGATGGAACATTAATTACCGAGCCGCCAACTGACTTCCAAGTTGATAGCTTAAGTAAACTCGCCTTTGAAAAAGCAGTCATTCCTAGCTTACTTGCCCTGCAAAAAGCCAATTATCGCTTAGTGATGATAACCAATCAAGACGGCTTAGGAACAGATAGCTTTCCGACCGCTGACTTTGAACCACCACACAACCTAATGATGCAAGTTTTTGAATCACAAGGCATAAAATTTGATGACGTGCTGATTTGCCCACATAAGCCTGAAGATAACTGCGCTTGCCGTAAACCTAAACTTCAGTTGGTTGAGCGCTATTTAGATAGCAACGTGCTAGACAGTGAAAATAGCTATGTGATTGGTGACCGCGAAACGGACATTCAACTCGCTAAAAATATGGGAATTAAAGGGTTACGTTATAACCCAATGGAACTAGACTGGGAAGCTATCACCACGCAGTTAACCAAACGCGACCGCCATGCGCTAGTCAAACGCGTGACAAAAGAAACTAATATCCAAGTCGAAGTGTGGCTAGACCAAGAAGGCGGCAGCAAAATTAGCACGGGTGTGGGCTTCTTTGACCACATGTTAGACCAAATCGCGACTCACGGCGGTTTCCGGTTAAACATTGAAGTCAATGGCGACTTATTTATTGATGACCACCACACTGTCGAAGACACGGGCCTTGCTTTAGGTGAAGCACTGAAAATCGCGCTTGGTGATAAACGCGGTATCGCACGTTTTGGTTTCGTTCTGCCAATGGACGAATGCCAAGCACGCTGTGCACTGGATATTTCAGGTCGCCCACACCTTGAATATAAAGCAGAATTCAAATACCAACGTGTCGGTGACTTAAGCACTGAAATGATTGAGCACTTCTTTAGCTCACTTTCCTATGCTATGGGTTGTACATTACACCTGAAAACCAAAGGGAAAAACGATCACCACAAAGCGGAAAGTTTATTTAAGGTCTTTGGCCGTACCTTGCGCCAAGCAATACGCGTTGAAGGGGATACGTTACCTAGCTCAAAAGGGGTTCTTTGATGAACGTTGTCATCCTTGATACTGGCTGTGCAAATTTAGCCTCCGTGGCTTATGCGGTGAAACGCCTAGGTTATGACCCTGTGGTGAGCCGGGATACCAATACCATTTTACAAGCCGACAAAGTCTTTTTACCGGGTGTCGGTACGGCTAGCGCGGCCATGGAAAAGCTCACTGAACGTGAATTAGTGCCGTTAATTAGAGCACTGACTCAACCCGTGTTAGGCATCTGTTTAGGTATGCAATTACTCGGTTCTTTCAGTGAAGAAGGTCAATCAACGGTGCCACTACTGGGGTTAATTGATAGCCCTGTACAAAAAATGGATGCCAATGGGCTTCCAGTTCCACATAGCGGCTGGAACCAAGTCAAAGCCCTAGCAGGGAACCCTTTGTTTAGGGATATCCCTGATAACGCCTATTTCTATTTTGTACACAGTTATTCGATGCCAATTTCCAGTAATACCATCGCACAAACTCAGTATGGCAACCCGTTTAGTAGCGCGGTGAATCGCGATAACTTCTACGGTGTCCAATTTCACCCAGAACGTTCTGGCACCGCAGGTTCACGCTTGATTCAAAACTTTTTGGAGATGTAATTACCATGATCATTCCCGCATTAGATTTAATCGATGGCACCGTAGTGCGATTGCACCAAGGGGATTACGCCAAGCAAACTGATTATGGCAATGACCCGCTCCCACGTTTGCAACAATATGAAAAAGAAGGGGCAAAGCTCCTACACTTAGTGGATTTAACGGGCGCCAAAGATCCACAAAAACGCCAGATTCCACTGCTCAAAAAATTATTGGCTGGCGTGAATGTTCCAGTACAAGTTGGTGGGGGTATTCGTACCGAAGAAGATATTAAGGCCTTACTGGAAGCCGGAGCGGCTCGTGTTGTCATTGGCTCAACTGCGGTGACCAAACCTGAATTGGTTAAAACATGGTTTGAAACCTATGGTGGGGAAGCCATTGTACTTGCGTTAGATGTACGCATTAATGACAAAGGCGTAAAAGAAATCGCCATTAGCGGCTGGCAAGAAAATTCAAATTTAACATTAGAACAAGCCATTGAAATATATCGTCCTTATGGCTTAAAACATGTCCTTTGCACCGATATTTCCAAAGATGGCACCTTAGCGGGTTCTAATGTGAATTTATACCAAGAAGTAAGCCAAAAATTCCCCGACATTGCCTTCCAAGCATCAGGGGGCATTGGCAATTTAGATGATATTGCGGCTATCCCGCCATCTGGTGCGGCTGGCGTGATTGTGGGTCGCGCATTATTAGAAGGTAAATTCACCGTTGCGGAGGCAATCAAATGTTGGCAAAACGCATAATTCCTTGCTTAGACGTCCGTGATGGGCAAGTGGTTAAAGGTGTCCAATTTCGTAATCACGAAATTATCGGTGATATTGTTCCATTAGCACAGCGTTATGCCCAAGAAGGTGCAGACGAACTGGTATTTTATGATATTACCGCCTCTTCTGATGGTCGAGTGGTAGATAAAAGCTGGGTTGCCAAAGTCGCTGAAGTGATTGATATTCCTTTTTGTGTTGCAGGTGGAATTAAAAGTGTCGATGATGCTGCACAAATTCTGTCTTTTGGCGCTGACAAAATTTCCATTAACTCCCCAGCATTATCCGACCCTACATTAATCAGCAGCTTAGCGGAGCGTTTTGGCGTACAATGCATCGTTGTGGGTATTGATACTTGGTTCGATGAAAGTACGGGTGAATATCTCGTTTACCAATTTACCGGTGATGAAAAACGTACCACACAAACTACGTGGAAAACCCTTGATTGGGTAAAAGAAGTTCAACAACGTGGCGCGGGTGAAATTGTGTTAAATATGATGAACCAAGATGGTGTTCGTCAAGGGTATGACCTACAGCAACTAAAAAAAGTTCGCGAAGTATGCCAAGTGCCATTGATTGCCTCAGGTGGTGCAGGCGAAAAAGTACATTTCCTTGATGCCTTCACTGACGCAGGCGTTGATGGTGCTTTAGCCGCTTCTGTATTTCATAAACAAATTATTAATATCGGTGACTTAAAACAATACCTAGCCGAAAATGGAGTTCAAATTAGAGTATGTTAACCACAGAACAATCTAGCCAGCTAGCATGGCAAAAAGTCGATAACCTAATGCCTGTTATCGTGCAACACGCTGTTTCAGGTGATGTGCTAATGCTTGGGTATATGAACCCAGAAGCATTACAAGTCACTTTAGATAGCCGTAAAGTCACCTTTTTCTCTCGCACAAAACAACGTTTGTGGATGAAAGGCGAAACCTCTAATAATTTTTTAAATTTAGTGGATATTTACCCAGATTGTGACAGTGATACGCTGCTAGCTCTCGCACTGCCAGATGGCCCAACTTGCCATAGCGGTACACAAAGCTGCTTCGCACCAGCACAAAGCGACTGGGGCTTTTTATTTGAGTTAGAAACGTTACTAAAAGAACGCAAAACTGCCTCTCCTGAAAGCTCCTATACCGCACGTTTATACGCTAGCGGGACTAAACGCATTGCGCAAAAAGTCGGTGAAGAAGGTGTTGAAACTGCATTGGCAGCCACCGTGAATGACCGCGCAGAATTGACCAATGAAGCCGCTGATTTGATGTACCACTTATTAGTCTTACTACAAGACCAAGAGCTGGATTTAAGCACAATAATCAAACGGTTAAAAGAGCGTCATCAGTAAACAACAGGCTGCCAGTCTCACTGGCAGCTTTATCATAGATGCAAGATGTGTTCAATTTGCTCGTGACTGAATAAATACCCAAGAATATTAGTAATAACAGACACAAAATACATCTGATACTTATTTTTTAATATTTCACCTATTTTAACGCTTTAGCAGCCTTCGGCCCCAAGGTTGTATCTACTTCCAAACTTGTTATCATTCCCTGTTATTGATGTGGTTTTAAAGGGAAAAAAACAGTGTCTGAAAATTCTATTTTTATGCAACTCACACAATTACTTGATAAAAATAATGCCAAATATCGTGTGATGGAACATTCCACTGCGGGGAAATCAGAAGAAGTGGCAAAAATACGTGGCACGCAACTTGGGCAAGGGGCAAAAGGATTAGTATGCCATGTCAAAGGAAATGGTATACGCCAACACGTACTGGCAATTTTACCTGCCGATAAACAAGCTGATTTGAGTAAAATTGCCACAGCAATTGGCGGGACTCGTGCATCTTTAGCAAGCCCAAAAGAAGTCGATGAGCTCACTCAATGCGTATTTGGGGCTATTCCCCCCTTTAGCTTTCATCCCAATTTAAAATTAATTGCTGACCCGCTACTTTTTGAACGTTTTGAGGAACTCGCCTTTAATGCTGGTACATTAGAACGCTCTATTATTTTAAATACAGAAGATTATCAAAGAATAGCAGCGCCTAGTTTAGTTGAATTTATTCGCACAGAAGAAAATTAGTTATATGTAAAAAGGGAGATTCCACAGAATCCCCCTTAACCTTAATAAGAAAAGCTAGCTAATCAATCGCTGGTCATATTTCTGGCTGGCATTTTTTAATGCCACAAAATCGGAACCACAAATAAACCGCTTTAATGCGGTAAATTTTTCCTCCGGCCAATCATAGATTTTCAATGCTAATAGTTCAGTAATGACATCGTGTGAGAAGCGGTAGTTAATCGGCTTCGCTGGGTTCCCCCCAACGATAGAATAAGGCTCAACATCTTTGATCACTACACTATTAGCAGCAATTACAGCTCCTTCACCTATTTTAACTCCGGGCATGATAAAGGCACGCATGCCAACCCAGGCTCCGTCGCCAATCACTGTGTCGCCTTTTCCTACATAAGCTTCTTCAATATATTCAAGAAAAGGATATAAGCAAAACCAATCCATTCGGTGAGTATGGTTCCCTCCCATTAATATCACCGCTTCGCTACCAATACAGACATAATCACCGATATAAAGTTGATCAACATCCCATGCTAGCTGCCAGTCTCGGCTTTGTTCGTCACCTTGTAAATAGCGCACAACTGACTGCTCAAACCCGTTATCCCAACAGTCGCTGTAATAACTATGCTGACCTTTAATATGGATATTGGGATTTTGTACGACCTCATGAAGTAGTTCGTATTTTGACCAATGTTTTTGATTCATGGCACTAAACCTTTTAATTCGTTTATATTTACCATAGAACGCATTCTATGGTGATGCATTCGCGTTCAAAATACACCACCTTTAGCCACTCGAGGTTGTTTTAATAATGGATTCAACATGTTATTCATCCTAACAAACCTGTTATTATTTAAATTACTTGTGCAAATAATATCATAGAAAATAATTTCCATATAATTAATTATCAAATAATAGAAAACAACCGAATAGTATTTAAGACTAACTTTAAAATAAAAAAGCACACAATTAATATATTTTATTATAAATTAAATAAAAATAATTTCAGCATACTGTTAAATAGAAGAAAGATACAAAATGATAGTAAAAAAACCAATAATTCAAAATATTATTAATCAAAACACTTATAATTCATTAACTTCCCATTATTCAACAAACTTAGTCAATAACATTTATGAAATATTTCATATATTAAATAATGAAAATAACGAATCAAACTTGGAAATGATTCTCCATGCAGATAAAACAAGTAATCCACTTATTAACTTAGATAGAAACGACGAAAAAAGCAGTAATGGAATAAAACCGGACAAGGCTATTTACTTTAATAAAAATAAGTTTATTAACCCTTTAACACATAAAGAAATTAGTGACACGAGTGGTGAATTAAAGGGAAGCGTTTATTTCGCTCAAAACTCAATCATTCCTGCTGTGAATCGAATTGAAGGAGATATACAACCTAAATTGGTATCCGGTCGAAAAACTTTAGTCATGTTTAAACCTCAATCATCAATTCAACAAAATGAAAACATTAAATTAAATATTTATGATGAAAATAATAAATTGGTAACTAGTGAAAACCTAAGCCCTCCTACCAAATTACCTAAGATTGTAGACAACAGTACCATAGAGACAAATTTATTGCCTCACCATTTCAAACCACCTAAAAGATTTGATATTTTCATTGAAAATGAAAATAATTTAAATGTTATAGTTTCCAACCAAAAAGCTTTACATTATTTAATTTTAAAAAATAAAATAATACACTTAACATTTAATCATAAATATATGAAGGAAACATTCACACTAAATAATGATGTGAGATATAAAGGAAAAACTATAGTTTTAGAAAATATTCATAAAAAAAATATTAATATTAGCTATGGAAATGAAACAGTCACATTACCAAAAGGTCTCACGATTCAATTTATTTGTGACAATAATGGACGTTGGCTCACTGAAGAAAATGTCAATCTAATCGAATACTGGAAATCACCTGATATTTCAGCACGTAATTTTCCTCCATTTTTCGATTCTGAAATTGAAGGTCTGCCAGATATCGATGTTAGCGAAATTGATGCAAACTTTATGAATGATATCTTGAATGAACATTCAACAATAAAAATAACCAAGGTTGATTATGATACGACTAATAGTTTAATGTTAAAAAGTAATATTAATCATGTATATAAACAAATCCTATTTACCTCAACATCCGATGAGACGACTCTTATTCATACTAAATATAAATGTGTTGAATTAAAAAAAGGAGACTTATATTTATTCAAGTGCAACACTAATGGGGACTGGGAAAATATACCTATCACCAGAGAGATCCCACCGCTAGACTATTCACAACCAGAAAACTATGATTTAACTTTAGATAATAACAAGTCGATTAATGAATCATCTGAAAATAAAAAAAACTTATTGGAATTATTAAAAAACAATGAATCAATAAAAATTGCTACAAGTGACGGGAACTGGGCTCGTGACTTTACACTTATGGCAGATAATGACCTTCATAATAAAAAAATCCTTTTCAGCTCTAGTGCCTATTATGATAGCCATATTCATTATGGAAATAAAAGTTTAAAACTAGGAACGGGTGAAAGTGTTCTTTTTATTTATGATTTACATAAAAAATGGTTCCCTATTTATCTTAATAACGAACCTTATATCGCAAAGAATGACGATTCAACGAGTAATTTGGAATACATTGAAAATACATGGTCAACGACAATTTCTGAAGAGTATATTCACCCTGATATAAAGCTAGAGTTTGTTTTGAAAGAGCAAAAAGGAACACTATCAAATATTGATATTGGCGCCCCAAATGAATTACTGGTCAATACATTAGATATTGGCCTACTTACCCCCCCAAGGGATGTACTTCTTTTCCAAGAAAAACCCGAGCTTAATCGGCAATATTACCAAACTATTCCCGTTAAAAATTTTATTGTTTCTCGCTATGAGCCAATTCACCTTACAAAAGTAGTGATGCCTAATGGTCAAGTTTTCACCGATAAAGCAACAGGAAAAGGAGGCGCGTATAGCGGCAATATGAGGGAGTCGATAACCAAACGTTTTTATGCCGATGGCATTAATCTAGCAAATTATGGTGTAAACAGTTCAGCTTCTGATGCTGAGTCATTTAATCCTACGAGCCAAATAACTGCCTATAATTCTGTTGGGGTATATGAGAATGGGAGGGTTATTCATGGCTGGTCAGGCGGCGGTGGAAAAGCAACGTTAAATAGAACCGATAGTAATGAGCTTAGTCATGAATTTGGCCATAACTTTGGCCTAAGTGATTACTATGGGGGCACAGAAGGAGGAACACATGCAACTGCCGATAAAAAGAATTCAACATGGCTATGGGATCCTTATAATAACTATTTTATTCCAAATACCTATCAAGATGGTTCATTAAACCATGACGCAATGAGTGGTGGGGAAGCTTACAATCCCAAATACAATGCCTATACCGCATACACACCAAATTCCCTTGTTGCTATCCAAAAAAAATTAGAAAGCAATTATACTTTTAGCTCAGAATCATCGACGGGATATAAAAAGTGGGATCCGAATATAAAAAAATTGGTTGACGCTAAATTAGATCTTTCCAATTTCAATATCATTAATTTTTCCCCAAAAAATGGTTCTGATATTACAACTGATCGCATAAATGAACTGTTAAAAAAAAGTAACTTAGTCTATCTTTGCCAAGGAAATGGCTATTATGCACCGAATATTAGTCTCCCAGCAGCATCCGAGCATAATAAAAATAGCATTATCAAGATAAAGTCATATGCACAATGGAATAGCAAAATACATGTCAATAATAAGGTGGAGACAATCACCAAAAATGATTTATTTTGCTATCGTTCAGATGGGGTCAGTTGGAAACGAATTTCGGAACCAGAATCTGCTATTCATAAAAAAGCCAGAAAACAGGGTGTAGAGGTTGTCACTTTAATGGGCTTCTATGATCCTGAAGGAACCATTGATAGCTATATTTATCCCCCTTCATTTGGTTCTTATGGCATGGTTTATCAAAATGATGCGCGAGTTAATACTGATTCCCCCTACCTAGAGGTGATTTTTAACGACGGGAACAAAAAACAATATCAGCTTAATAACTTCCGTGGCAATAAAGATATGATGAATAAATTCCATATTAATATTGAACACGGTTTAATCCCAATTGAGACTAAGCTGTATATTAATAATAAAATGGTTCATTCAAGACCTATTGAAATTAAAGAGAATCGGTTTCTCACTACGATTAATGGCACTATTGTTGAATAAATAATCCAATCCTGTCACTGGTTATATCCAACAACCAGTGACATCTTGATGTATCAATAAAAATAGTTTTTAACCCGCCTTAGTCAGTGAATGGCTAGCAAATGATAAACTCGTTTTTCTTGCTATTAGCCCAAACAGACAACCGACTAACATCACTATTGCTAAGGATAATTTTGGGGCAATGGGCAAACCGATTGCACAAAGCCCAAGAGCTGCCCCTCCGGCCATTTGTACAAAACCAACTAACGCAGAAGCGGTTCCTGCTTCCTGACCAAAAGGTTCTAAAGCATAACTAGTTGCCGTTCCCATCATAAAGGCCAGCCCTGTACAAGCACAGGCGACAGGTAACATATAGACTAACCAATGGCTTTGTATTTCTACCGGCAATACGACAAAACCTAGCAATAATCCTAAGCAACCAAGTGCCATCATTAAACTACCCACTAATAAACAGGTTGGTCGCCCTATTTTATGAATAAAGTAATTAGCGATATAACTGGCAAACATGATCCAAAAACCATTAATACCAAATACAATAGAAAACGCTAGCGGAGATAACTGCGCATCCCCCATCAGTACAGTTGGTGCAAGTGACACATAAGTTAATGCCATACCCATCGTGCCTGCGTTCACTAAGGCAAAAATAATAAATTGATAATTTCCTAAAATTCGCCAATAGGTTTTCAGCGGAATAATCTTTGCTTTAGGTAAATTAGCTGGCCGTGTTTCCGGTAAAAAAGCAACAGTTAGCACTAATATAACCAACGCATACAAAGCAAGAAACCAGAACGGTGCCCGCCAGCCCCATGCCTCTGCCAGCAAACCTCCGAGTAGTGGAGCTAATGCTGGAACAATATTTAATGTCCCATTTAAGAAACCAAAAGCGCGAGCGGCTTCCGTACCATTCATTCGGTCACGTACACAACTAAATGCCACTACCGAAGTACAACAAACCGCAACACCTTGCAATAAACGTGATGCAATAAATACCGTAGGTGCTGTTGCTACAATAGCAACACCTGCACCAATGATGTACAACAGCATACCCGCAATCGCGACAGGTTTTCGCCCATATCTATCGACTAATGGGCCCGAAATCAATTGCCCTAACCCCAGAACAAGAATGAACAATGCTATCGTTGACTGGATCACCGACTCACTGCTACCTAACTCCTTCGCAATATCAGGTATTGTTGGTAAATATAAATCAATCCCTAATGGACCAAGTAAGACTAATAAAAGTAATAAGATAAGAAAATTACGCATAAACCATGCCTAGACTCGATAAAATGTAATTTAGAAAATACTCATAATTATAAATTCAACATTTTACGGTGCTTAAAAGTCAAAAAAGGCGCTAAACTTAGCGCCTTTCATGTCATCAACAATCAATGATGACGGATTATTCCATCCATTCAGTATGGAAAACGCCGTCTTTATCAGTACGCTTATAAGTGTGAGCACCGAAGTAGTCGCGCTGCGCTTGGATTAAGTTTGCAGGCAATACCGCTGAACGGTAGCTATCATAATAAGAAATAGCAGCTGAGAATGTTGGTGTTGGGATACCATTTTGTACACCATAGCACACCACATCACGCAGTGCTTGCTGGTATTCGTCAGCAATTTGTTTAAAGTATGGCGCTAACAACAAGTTGGCAATTTTTGCATCTTGGTTATACGCATCAGTGATTTTTTGTAGGAACTGCGCACGAATGATACAGCCTGCACGGAATATTTTTGCGATTTCACCGTAGTTTAAATCCCAATTATATTCTTCTGATGCCGCTTTCAGCTGTTGGAAGCCTTGTGCATAAGACACAATTTTACCTAAATACAGTGCGCGGCGAACTTTTTCAATAAACTCTTTTTTATCGCCTTCAACCGCTTTCAGTACTGGACCTGTTAATACTTTAGAAGCTGCAACACGCTGATCTTTTAAGAAAGAAATATAACGTGCAAATACAGATTCAGTAATTAACGTCAGAGGGATACCTAAATCCAGCGCACTCTGGCTAGTCCATTTACCGGTACCTTTATTAGCCGCTTCATCAAGAATCACGTCAACCAGATATTTACCATCTTCATCTTTTTTCTTGAAGATATCTGCTGTGATTTCAATTAAATAGCTACTCAGTTCACCTTTGTTCCACTCAGCAAAGATGCCAGCTAATTCTTCGTTGCTCAGGTTCAATGAACCTTTTAATAATGAATAGGCTTCTGCGATTAATTGCATATCACCGTATTCAATACCGTTGTGAACCATTTTAACATAGTGGCCCGCACCATCTGCACCAATATAGGTCACACAAGGTTCACCTTCTGCTTGTGCTGCAATTTCTTTTAAGATTGGTGCAACTAACTCATAAGCTTCTTTCTGACCACCAGGCATAATTGAAGGACCTTTTAATGCGCCTTCTTCACCACCTGAAACACCAGTACCGATGAAATTAAAACCTTGCTCAGATAATTCACGATTACGACGGATAGTGTCAGTAAATAAGGTATTACCACCGTCAATTAAGATATCCCCTTTGTCCAGATGAGGAGTCAGCGAGGCAATTGTTTTGTCCGTTGCTTCACCCGCTTTTACCATCAACAAGATGCGGCGAGGTTTTTCCAGAGAGTCAACAAACTCTTCAATTGTATAGTTGGGAACTAATTTTTTCCCTGGATTTTCGGCAATCACTTCATCTGTTTTATCTTTAGAACGATTAAAGATAGACACTGAGTAACCACGGCTTTCAATGTTGAGCGCAAGGTTACGCCCCATGACTGCCATTCCGACAACACCAATCTGCTGCTTTGACATGAACAACTCCTGTCTGATTAGGACCAAGTCAGCCTCGACCGTGCTGACATTCTGTTAACGGGATCACATATTAACCTAGGATTGTGTTGCATGGTAGTTATTGATGCAATCGATGACGTATACAAGGCCATTTTTGTCAATAATTGTCCAACTAACGTTATTTTTTATTGATATTTCGTTCAACAAACCGCATTATTCACTCGTCGGTATAAGCCGTCATATCAGAAGGTAAAACAAACTGTATGGAATGGATCGCAGATCCTTCGATTTGGGCGGGCCTCGCTACCCTTATCGTTCTAGAAATCGTTCTTGGTATTGATAACCTCGTCTTCATCGCCATTCTGGCCGATAAGCTCCCGCCAAAGCTGCGTGATAGAGCCCGTGTAACTGGACTTTTATTAGCCCTGATTATGCGTGTTGTGCTTCTATTTAGCCTGTCATGGCTCATTACCCTCACGAAACCGATATTAACTCTCTTTGATCACGCCTTTAGTGCTCGAGACCTAATTATGTTGGTGGGTGGTTTATTCCTCTTGTTTAAAGCCACAATGGAGCTAAACGAGCGGTTGGAGGGGAAAGACGAACACACCAATACCCAAAGAAAGACATCTAATTTCTGGGCTGTTGTTGCACAAATTATTGTTCTTGATGCTGTATTCTCACTAGACTCCGTGATCACCGCTGTCGGTATGGTTGACCATATCGGTGTAATGATTGCAGCTGTGACCATTGCAATGGCATTAATGATTTGGGCAAGTAAACCGTTAACGAGCTTTGTTAACCAGCACCCAACCATTGTCATACTGTGTTTGAGCTTCTTACTGATGATTGGTTTCAGCTTAGTTGCCGAAGGGTTTGGCTATGCCATACCGAAAGGTTACTTATACGCTGCAATTGGCTTCTCTATCATGATTGAAGTCCTAAACCAATTTGCCCAATTTAATCGACGTAAATTCCTTAAAGGCTCACGTCCACTACGTGAACGTACAGCAGAGGCGGTATTACGCATTCTTAGCGGTAATAACGAACGTGGAGAATTAGACCCACATACTTCTGATCTTATCGCTGATAATCAATCCGTTTTTGACCCACAAGAGCGTTTAATGATTGCTCGAGTGCTCGGTATGGCACAACGTAACGTAGAAAGCATTATGACTTCACGCCATGATGTGGATTATCTCGACATTAATAAATCATCTTCAGATTTACTGCAATTAATGGAGAAAAACCCACACTCGCGTTTAGTGGTCATTGATGAAACTATCAGCGATGAACCTGTTGGGGTAGTACATGTAATGGATTTGGTTAAACAGCAATTAAAAGGCCAACCATTAAACTTACGTGCATTGATTACCCAACCATTGATATTCCCAGAAGGGTTGTCTCTGTTAAAAGCGTTAGAGCAGTTTCGTAAGGCGCATACTCACTTTGCCTTTGTTGTGGATGAGTTTGGTTCTATCGAAGGTATCGTGACATTGACTGATGTAATGGAAACGATCGCAGGTAACTTGCCGGTTGGTGATGAAGAAAATGACTCACGCCACGACATTCAAAAACTGGATGATGGTACTTGGATTGCCAACGGCTTTATGCCACTTGAAGACCTGATCATGTTTATCCCTATGGAATTAGACGATAAACGTGAGTATGAAACGATTGCGGGTCTTTTAATGGAACACTTACAACGTGTTCCTGAAGTGGGTGAACAAGTGACAATTAACGGTTGTATATTCCAACCTCTTGAGGTTAACAGCCACCGAGTCAATAAAGTGTTAATCACTCCACCAGCCCCTGAGGGGGATGGCTATGAGTTTGAAGATGACTAATTAGCACGTGCTTTTTGACTAAATACCAGCCTATATGGCTGGTATTTTTTTGCCTAAAACCTATAGATACCAACCTTTAGACGATTAAGCGCAAAATAGTGGCGTTTTTTAAAAGAAAAATACATTCAAAGCTTGAATAATTCAGCGTATTAAATACAACTAATTTAAACGAAGGTCACATTGTGAAAATAAAAACTAGCCAATCAAATAGCAGTACGATCCAAGTGCCTAGTACAAGTACAAAAAAAAAATCAGAAAATATAGCAGTTACAGCAATAAGCATTAATAATAACGTTAAATGTTGCCCTGTACTGATTAAAGAGAACAGTAATAATTTAATCACTAATCAAAGTGATAAATTACAAAAAACACCAGAAAAAACAAATAATTTCAATAAAATAAGTAAATTGAGCACCCAAATCACCAAATTAATTATAACTATACATGATATTAACACTGAGCAATTTAATCCGAATGACTCTTCATTTTTTCAAAATTTATCGGATAAAATGATTCAACTAAATAATGATCTTTCTGATTACAAAAATAAAATAAGTTCATAAAAAGAGAAAACACCCATTTAAGGGCGCTTCAGACTGCTGACAAACCTATTATGTTTGGCAGCAAATCTAATAGATTTTGAAAATAAATTAGGAAAATCAATAAATTGATTTTCGGCTGATAACACAAGGCGGGAAAAACCACGCTTTTATCCCGCTTTGTCAACAACCTCAAACGCCCATTTAAGGGCGTTTTGTTATCTTAAAGGGCATTCAATAAATCATTGAGTCCTTTATTTTCTTCTTTCTTCAAGAAGTTACCAAGCGCTTCTTTAGCTTGTGTACGTAACTCATTACGCAGTAATTTTTCGACATCTAATTGGTATTTCAAATTATGCCAATTACCATAAATTCGCAGTGGAATGGTCATGGCTTGCAATTGTTGAACTAAACGTGAATCCCCACCCCAGCCATTGGCAATATTAACCCCTAAATTGACATCAATGGTTTCATTAGGGATATTCATACGGCCTTGCCCACTGATGTTAACTAAGGATGACATCGCATTCATAGAGGAAATGTTCAACGTACCTTTATTTAATTTACCTGCCACAGTGAAAGAATCAACCTCAGTGACGTTCCCCGTATTCACGGGCGCATTAATTTTACTGGTTACTCTGGAAACCGATTGCTGAATTAATAACGGAATATTCAATCCCTGTAATTTGGCATTTCTTAACTCAAAATTAACAGGCCCTTGCCACTGGTTTTTCACTGCATTGTCATCATAACCCACACCCGATAACGCCGCATTTAACGAAATTATTCCACTTAATTTTTGTGGCATATTGAAGGCTTTTAATAATGGAGTTAAATCGATATTTTTTAAATCTGGTTTTGCTGAAACATAAGCGGGAGTTGAACTGTAATTAAATGTCACCGGTATTGAAAAATCACCACCAAATGCCTTACCTTGTAATTTTGAAACAGTTAAACGAGGTGTTTGGTTTTGTGCCTCAAAAACTACATCACTAACCGTCATTCCACGATAGATTAACTGCTTAATGGCTAAATTGATATCGGCGGAAAATGCCTGCAAGCCTGATAAATCATACTGTTGAGGATTTGCACCAGAAATAACAGGCTTAACACCAACACGGTTATTATTCGTCTCTGATTCTACACTGGTACTGGCAGGCGCTGTTCCTAATAGATTATCTAAATCTAATTTCTCGGCGACTAAATTAACCCTAATTTCTGGGGTATTCGTTAATTGGATACTGCCATTACCTGATAGGCCACTTTCGTTAGCTGTTATTAACAAATTGCTTAAACTCGCACTTTCCACTTTCCCTTTGGTATATAGGAAATCACTTGTTATTTGCCCTTCAATTCCACTTTCAGGTAAATCAACACCACTCAATTTATAGTCAAACTGAGTTAATTTGCCACTAATCCTTTGATTAATATCTGATAAATCGATATCTGCGCGTAGATTAAATACAAACTCTTGTTGGTTTTTATTTAGATTTCCACTGAATTTAACTGCGACCTGTTTTTTATCACTTTTCTTCAGTGATAAATCAATGTTGCGCAGATTAAATTCATCTTTAGCAGTTTGCCAAATAACTAAGCTATTAGAAATATTAATTTTTTCTATATCTAATAACCAATCACTTTTCTCTTGTGCAGAGGTTGATGTTGGCACACCACCAGGCGCTACAGGGGCGTTACGGTGAGTTTGGATTTCGCTATCGGGTGTCTTGCGGATAACAGCACCATCAATAACAATTTGCTCAACAGAGAGTTTATGGGAAATGAGAGGCCATAATTCAACATCTAAGCGCATATTATCTGCACTTAGTATGGGTTTAGCCGCATTCGGCGCAGTAAGAGAAACAGGCCCAGTAATAATGCTTAAGGTTGGCCACACATGCCAACGCATATCACCGTTGAATTCAAGTTGATAACCACTTTTTTTCTCTACTTGTTCAACAATATAATGACGGAAATCATTCGGGTTCACTAACATTACGAGTGTTGTTAACCCAGCAACAATTACCACAAGTAAAATAATCAGTGTCGTCAAAAAACGTTTCATCCTTCCCTCTCTTAAATTCCGCTTGCGCTCGCCACAAAAATGAACTCACACCTATCCCTGAAAATGGGCGGAAATTACCGGTTTAATCTCCATTAAACACAACAATTTCCGCAAAGTTCACCGGTTATCAGTCTTCACTGATACGGCTACCAACAGCACCTTGTTGGTTTTTATATTTAGCATCTTGTCGGCTATTATAAGGGCGATCGGCACTGCCAGATAACGGCTCAAAGCTTAATGCACCAATCACCATGCCGGGACGTAATGCTAACGGTAATTTACCTGAATTATAAAATTCTAACACGATTTGCCCATGCCAACCGGGATCAATTCGATGTGCGGTTACGTGTACCATCAAACCTAGTCTCGCTAATGAAGAGCGCCCGTCTAACCAACCTACAAGGTTATCAGGGAGCGTAACAGACTCAAGCGTCACTGCAAGTGCTAATTCTCCTGGGTGCAGGAAAAATGGCTCATCCTCATCAAGAACAATTTCATCGCTCATGACGCGATCTAATGCGGCATTAACCTCATCTTTAGGGCCACTAAGGTCAATAAATGCAGCAGTGTGTCCTCGAAAAACGCGGAATTGATTTCCCAAACGAACATCTGCAGTTGCACCATTGATTCGTTCAACTGGTGGGCGTGGGCTAATAACTAATTTACCATCATCCATCCATTGAATAATATCGCGGTCACAAAGACGCATGGTTGTTTCCCCCTTCATTATTTTAATTTCTGCGCGGTTTAATCTTGACAGAATTCGCCAATTTTCGCTTTCAAGATATCAATCGCTACACGGTTTTTCCCACCGCGAGGAACAATGATATCGGCATATTGCTTTGATGGCTCAATAAATTGCAAAAACATTGGGCGAACCGTTTTATTATATTGGTCAATAACGGAATCAAGCGTTCTGCCCCTTTCATTTACATCACGTTTAATACGGCGCATCAAGCAAATATCAAGTGGTGTATCAACAAAAATAGAAAAATCCATTTCACCACGTAAGCGTTTATCTGTTAATAACAAAATACCTTCAATGATAATGACTTTTTTAGGTTTGAACGTGATGGTTTTTTGTTTACGTGTATGAGCGACATAGTCGTATTGCGGAATTTCTACTGCTTGGCCACTTTTCAGTGATTTGAGATGTTCATAAAGCAAGCTGTGGTCCATCGAGTTAGGATGGTCATAATTTACTTTAAGGCGTTCTTCCATTGGGACATCGGCTTGGTCTTTGTAATAACAATCTTCTGGAATAACACCGATATTATGATCACCGACCTGTTCTCTTAACTCACGGTATAACGTGCTTGCAATTAAGCTTTTGCCAGATGCAGAGGCTCCCGATATACCTACAATGGTACAGTGATGCGCTATGTCAGTCATAAAATGATAACCTGGTTAAATATTTAGAAATGAGATACACAACAGAAAAATGTTATGTTGGCGGAATTATAGGGGGTAATGGCGTGTTGTTCCAGCATACCTCAACAAAGTTCGCTAAAAAAACACCCATTAGATAGGAAATGCCGTAAATCGGAGCGTACAAAATGTCATTTATACACTAAAACTGTTTTTTTCCTTCTAATACCGCAATGCGATTTTCAATCGAGGGGTGAGTTGAAAACACAGAATCGCCCTTATTAAAAATATAAGCGGCCTTACGGTAAGCTTGCCCTGTGGTACTGTTATCATATTCATGGGTTTCATGATTACCGGAGATTTTTTTCAACGCACTAATCATGGCTTGGTTATCTGCAGTCAAATCCACTGCCGCGGCGTCAGCCATATATTCACGAGTGCGAGATAAATAAAAATAGAGTATTTGGGTTATCCACGGCAAAACAAAATTTAGAACTAATAGGATCATTTGCGCTTTATTAGCGGCATTATTGCGGCTGCGCCCTGCTGTTCGGATAAAAATCTGACTAAATAAATTCGTTACCGTTAAAATCACGTTTGCCAAAATCCCCACATACAGGGTTAATTTTGAATCACCATGAATAATGTGCCCAACTTCATGAGCGAGAACGGCTTGAACTTCTTGCCGATTAAGCGTTTGCAACAAACCTCTGGTTACCCCCACAAGCGCATTACGGTTATTCCACCCTGCCGCAAAAGCATTCGGCTCATCCGTTTCTAAAATATATAAACGGGGAATATAACCTAAACTAGCACTTAAACTTAATTCTTCAATAATATTAAAAAGTTGTTTTTCTTGGGGGCTACTCGCATTTTCTTGGGTTATTTCTCTGGCATTCATCCCAGCTAACATCATTTTATGGCCTCTAAAATGAATATAAATCAACCCAAGAAAGGTTAAGCCTAAAACAATAAAAGTGGCGATAGGTAATTCATGAAGTGTCACAAACATCATCGCATTATCGACTAAGTCCAATTGCTCATTTGGGTGTGTTGCAATATCCGCCAATAAGCCAATAATTAGCATTAAAAAAATATAGCTCATCACCACTAAGCGTGTGCGAATATTATTTTTACGAATGACGTTTCTAAAATCCATAATGTGACCTGTTATCTACCACTCATATAATATCGGAACACCATAAGGCATTCCGATGATTGATAACTTCAAAGGTTAAGCGGTTTTTAATCAAAATTAATACGACGTGATTCCTCAGTCTTGATGGTTTCTTCATCAAGACGCCAATATTCCTTGGAAATTTTTAAGCTAGGAATAATGCCAACAATTAGTGCCGCAGGCATAGACGCAATATACGCATTATAAGTTTCTAATGAGCGGTTATAACCACGTTTAGCAAATGACAATTTATTTTCTGAAGAAACGATTTCTTCTTGTAAATTTGCCATAATTGCATCGGATTTTAGCTCAGGATAAGCTTCAACTGCGACATTAATCGCCCCACTGGTCACCATTTTTGATAATGCATCTTCGGCTTCGCGGGCTTTATCCCCTGTCGCATTTTGTGCTTGTGTCCGTAGTTCAGTAATTTTACTGAACACCTCGGTTTCATGACTTAAATATTTTTTAACTGTTGCCAATAAGCTATCAAATACTTTTCCACGACGGTCTAATTGAACTGAAATTTCTGTTTCACTCGAAATAACAGCTTCTCGCAACGCAACGATACGGTTATAAAAATAAATAACGATCAGCACCACGACAACAATAAAAATTAAAAATTTCATAGTCACCTTTTCGGATTACCCGTAGAAAGAAAACTGATTAAATAACAGATGCGGCTATTCTACGCGAACATGACTCAATAAAGAAATATTCCGCGAACAATTCAGAAAAATAGAAGGCTAAAACAAATGCGTTTAGTAGAGGAAAGTGTCGACAATAAATAAGGCTATTTAGTCATAAACTAAATAGCCTTTTTATTCTATGGCCGATTAAACTGCACGGAAAGAAATTTCTGTTGGGATTTTATCCCCTTCCCAATACATCAAAGCAGAAATTCCTGAAGCAATTTCGCGGTAGATATCGGCAAATTCGCCTTCTGGATCACGCATAACAGTAGGCTGGCCACGGTCAAGGTCTTCACGTAAAGAAATATGCAGAGGAACCTGTCCCAATAATTTAGTATGGTATTTTTCTGCTAATTTCTCAGCACCACCGGTACCAAAAATCGGCTCTACATGCCCACAATTGCTGCAAATATGTGCGCTCATGTTTTCAACCACACCCAGTACTGGGACATTGACTTTCTTAAACATCACAATACCTTTCATGGCATCAACCAAGGCGATATCTTGTGGTGTTGTCACTACCACTGCCCCAGTGACAGGGATATTTTGAGAAAGTGTTAATTGGATATCTCCCGTTCCCGGTGGCATATCGATAACTAAGTAATCCAAATCCGGCCATAGCGTGTCTTGCAGCATCTGCATTAATGCTTTGCTTGCCATTGGGCCACGCCAAACCATGGCGTTGTCATCCGTCACTAAGTAACCGATTGAGTTTGTTGCCAAGCCATACGCCATAATCGGGGCCATATGCTGACCATCTGGAGAGGTTGGGCGCTCTAATGTTGTGCCTAACATATTTGGAATTGATGGGCCGTAAATGTCCGCATCAAGGATCCCCACTTTCGCCCCTTCTTGTGCCAGAGCGAGCGCTAAGTTCACAGAAGTGCTTGATTTACCAACGCCACCTTTACCCGAACTGACGGCTAAGATATTACGAACACCATTAATACCCGGCAAATCATTTGCACGTTTTAATGTCGTGATGTCATGACGCAGTTTCCATTCAACAGCATGAGCGCCTGTTTGTTGCTTCAATTCAGCGGTCTTTTCGCTAATTAAAGTTTGAAACGGCCCTTTCCAAACGAATGGCATAACTAATTCGACATGCAGCACGTTGTCCAACATTGCGCAATGATGTAACGCTTTGATAGAAATCAAATTACGTTGCAGTGTTGGGTGTGTAAATGAAGCCAAAACTTTGGAGACTTGTTCAGTCAGCAGTTCTGGTTTGTTCTGCTCGGGGGATTTATCGTTCATCCCGGCTCCTTTATTTATATTTTTGAACTAGGTACATCCTGAATAATAAGCTACATAAAATTAAACAGATATACTTTGACTGAGATTAATCATAACAGAGAACACAAAAAATAGTGATTACCCCGCATAGTAAAAACCACAAAGAGGTAAAAATTTCTTTTTCTAACAAATTGCCAATTAATATTTTATACCCCTAGCAGCGATGGTTTTGATCGGTTAACATCAAAGACCCTTTTCAAATAATGGAAGTAAGAAAGTTACTATGTCTCAAGTCGCGAATAAATTACTGGTAACCTGTGCGTTACCCTATGCTAACGGTTCAATCCATCTTGGTCATATCCTGGAACATATTCAGGCTGATATTTGGGTCCGTTATCAGCGAATGCGCGGCAAAGAGGTTCACTTTATCTGTGCCGATGACGCGCACGGAACTCCAATCATGCTTAAAGCTCAACAACTTGGCGTAACGCCAGAAGAGATGATTGCGGCAGTGAACCAAGAGCATCAGAACGATTTTGCTGGTTTCGCCATTAGTTATGACAACTATCACTCCACACACAGTGAAGAAAACAAAGTCTTATCAGAGCTAATTTACGGGAAACTGAAAAATAACGGTTTTATTAAAAACCGCACTATCTCACAGCTTTTCGACCCAGAAAAAGGCATGTTCTTACCAGATCGCTTCGTTAAAGGCACTTGTCCAAAATGTAAAGCCGAAGACCAATATGGTGATAACTGTGAAGTCTGTAGCGCAACCTATAGCCCAACAGAGCTGATTAACCCACGTTCAGTGATTTCTGGCGCTACACCTGTCATGCGTGATTCAGAACACTTTTTCTTTGATCTTCCTGCATTTAGCGACATGCTTCAAGCGTGGACTCGCTCTGGCGCATTACAAGAACAAGTCGCCAACAAAATGCAAGAATGGTTCGAATCCGGCCTACAACAATGGGATATTACCCGTGATGCACCTTATTTCGGTTTTGAAATTCCTGATGCGCCGGGTAAATATTTCTATGTTTGGTTAGATGCGCCTATCGGTTACATGGGCTCCTTTAAAAACCTGTGTGACAAACGCGGCGATCTTGATTTTGACGAGTTTTGGAATAAAGATTCAAAAACCGATCTTTACCACTTCATTGGTAAAGATATCGTCTATTTCCACAGCCTGTTCTGGCCTGCCATGTTAGAAGGTAGCCAGTATCGTAAACCAACAAACCTGTTTGTTCATGGTTATGTCACGGTTAATGGGGCAAAAATGTCGAAGTCGCGCGGTACATTTATTACTGCCCGCTCTTACTTAGATCACCTAGATGCCGACTGCTTGCGCTATTACTATGCAGCAAAACTGTCTTCGCGTATTGATGACATCGATTTTAATTTGGAAGATTTCGTCCAGCGCGTCAACAGCGACATCGTCAATAAAGTGGTTAACTTGGCATCACGTAATGCGGGCTTTATTGCTAAACGCTTTGGCGGTCAATTATCAGCAAACCTTGCTGAGCCAGAGTTATACCAACAATTTGTTGATGCCGCTAAAGTTATCGGTGAGGATTATAACAACCGTGAATATAACAAAGCGATCCGTGAAATCATGGCATTAGCCGATATCGCAAACCGCTATGTTGATGAAAAAGCCCCTTGGGTTGTGGCAAAACAAGAAGGTAAAGATCAAGAGCTGCAAGATATTTGCTCGATGGGCATCAATTTGTTCCGCGTTCTGATGACTTACCTGAAACCTGTTTTACCAGGGCTCACTAAGCGTGCTGAAGCTTTCTTAAATAGTGAATTATCATGGGATGCGATTAACACCCCATTATTGAACCACAGCGTCGCACCATTTAAGGCATTGTTTAACCGCATTGAAATGGCAAAAGTGGATGCAATGGTCGAAGCCTCAAAAGAGAGTATCAAACCCGTTCAGCAACTTACGGGGCCGCTAGCCGATGACCCAATTCAAGATACCATCACCTTTGATGACTTTGCGAAAATTGACCTGCGAATTGCATTAATCAAGCAAGCTGATTTTGTTGAAGGCTCAGACAAGCTACTGAAATTACAATTAGATATTGGCGGTGAAACTCGCCAAGTATTTTCTGGTATTCGCTCCGCTTACCCAGACCCTAAAGCTTTAGAAGGCCGTTTAACCGTGATGGTTGCCAACCTCGCACCCCGTAAAATGCGTTTTGGTATTTCTGAAGGTATGGTAATGGCTGCTGGCCCTGGCGGTAAAGATATCTTCTTACTCAGCCCAGACAGTGGTGCACAACCCGGTATGCAAGTTAAATAACCCATACTTGCTCTAGTCTGTTATTCATTAAAAGTGGGAAGCTAAATACTTCCCACTTTTTTATTGGCTTTTTATTGTGATCGGTAGCACAATAATAAAGTTAATTGTATGATGAATAGATATTACATTACAGGACCAGCCTCATGTCATTTAAACAGGTACTGATAACGGGATGGCAATATTTGCGAGCTTTCGCAATACTCTACCTTTGCCTGATTATTGGAAACCTTATCTCAACACGACTTCCATTCTCCATCCCTGGCAGCATTGTCGGCATGTTAATTTTATTCATACTGCTTGCGTTACAAATTATTCCCGCGAAGTGGGCACAACCCGGTTGCAGCATTTTGTTGAAAAATATGACCATCCTGTTTGTTCCTATTGGTGTTGGCATAATGAATTACTATGAATTACTCAGCCAACAAATGGTTCCTATCATCGTTTCCTGTGTGGTTAGTACCTTAATCGTTATGGTCGTTGTCGCCATCAGTTCCAACTATATTCATAAGGAACGCCCTGTCGTTGGGGCTCAACCTGATGACGTTCCTTTACCCCCCGAAGACCCAATTTCTTCGGTCATTAATAATGATAAAACTAAGGGGAATGAATAATGTTAGAACATATTTGGTGGTCATTGCCGCTGACCATTGTGGTGTTTTATTTGGCTCGTAAGCTGTCGACCACATTTAAGTTACCGATTTTAAACCCACTATTAATTACTATTGCGGTATTGATTGCACTACTAGTGATCACGAATACCTCTTATGAGCACTATTTTGCAGGTAGCAAAATACTCAATGATTTACTACAGCCTGCAGTCGTCGCGCTCGCTTTTCCACTTTACGAACAAATGCACCAAATTCGAGCCCAGTGGAAATCTTTATTAAGCATTTGTTTTGCAGGTAGTTTAGTGGCCATGTTTAGCGGTGCCGCCATCGCGTTATGGTTGGGGGCAACCCCTGATATCGCGGGTTCTATTTTGCCTAAATCGGTTACTACCCCTATCGCGATGGCTGTTGCTAATTCGGTTGGTGGGATCCCTGCGATTAGTGCCGCCTGCGTGTTATTTGTTGGGATCTTAGGCGCCATGTTTGGCCATAGCTTATTTGATGTGCTGCGTGTACGAACCCACGCATCAAGGGGACTCGCGATGGGAACCGCTTCCCACGCCCTAGGCACTGCCCGCTGTGCCGAAGTGAATTACATTGAAGGTGCTTACAGTTCCCTTGCATTGATGACCTGTGGGGTTATCACCTCACTTATAGCCCCGTTTATCTTTCCTGTTATTTTACATCTTTTTAGCTAAGCTTAATTCACTAAGCCAATATCCAAGCAAATGAGTAAGAGGAATTTATTAGCCTCTTACTCACTAACACACGGAGAAAACATGAGATATATCTCTCAATTAAAGAATTTGTTTCATATGTTTCATTTAAAATGGTGACTTAAGTCACATATTGTTGAGCGCATTATTGAATAGAATAAAAATAATTAATTAGGGAGGTAACACATGCATTCACGATTTAAGGCCGCTTGGGCCGAACTTCCAGAAAAGTTACAGTCGGTACTTAGACCAATCATTGATAATTCTGATTTCCGAGGTATGTTAACAGCGGAACAAGTCAAACAGATTAAAGCTGAAGCAGGTGTAAGCGACGCTGAATTAGCCTTTGCGTTGTTGCCTTTCGCTGCGGCTTATGCAATTACTCCAATCTCCCATTTTCACGTTGGTGCAATCGCTTGCGGCGCAAGTGGTAATTTATATTTCGGCGCCAATATGGAATTTAGCCATGTTTCAATGGGGCAAGTGATCCATGCAGAACAGTGTGCAGTGACACACTCTTGGATGAAAGGTGAAACGCAGATTACCTCAATTACCGTGAATTACACACCTTGTGGGCACTGCCGCCAATTTATGAATGAATTGCGTGAAGGCGGTAAAATTATGGTGAATTTACCGGGCCGCACACCCGCAGTACTACACCACTATTTACCCGACTCATTTGGGCCGTCTGACCTCAATATTACTACTTTACTACTCGACCCTGTTGACCATGGCTATAAAAACCAAAGCCGTGACCGGTTATTAAGTGCAGCAATTGAGGCTGCAAACCAATCCCATGCACCTTATAGCCGATCCCATTCAGGAATTGCGTTACAATTAAAAGATGGCTCACTGTTTACCGGACGCTACGCAGAAAATGCCGCATTCAACCCAAGTTTACCACCACTGCAAGCCGCTTTAATTATGATTAACCTTGCAGGTAAAGATATTCACGCCATCGACCAAGCTAAGTTTGTTGAAAAACAAGATGCGATTATCAAACATTGGTGTGTGACCGAAAATACATTACAGGCACTAGGTTGCCAAAATATTGAATTAGCTTATTTGGATTAATTTGATATTGATTTAAAAGTAACGGTTATTGCTGGGAGCTTGAATAAATAGCAATAACCGTATAGTTGTTATTAGAACTTTAATCTTGTTCACAAAACTATTTACCTGCAAAGTGGCCATCCATAATAGGACTCACTAGTTTTGATTAATATATGCCCTAGTAAGTAAATTCATTAAACAATTTTTCTGTTTCATTTATCGTGTCTTCTAATGTAATAACTAAAGGGATCTTTCGCATTTTTTCTAGCCAAGCTTGGCTTTGTTGCTGTTTTATCGATACAGATTGCGCGGCTTCTTCTTTCATGTCTAGCCAAATGCTAGCAAATAACGCTGATTCACCATTAAGTGATTTATTAGAAAAGCTATTTAATAGTTTCCCTATAATTTTATTCTTTTTATCTATAGATAATACTTCAAATACATCTTTAAACAACCAACCTTCATAAGGAATCCCTGAATTTAACATCGCTTCTTTTTTTATTTTAATAAATTCTTGATGTGTAATATCACCAATTGGGATGTTATCACTTTCTTTGCGATTTTTCATAATTCGTCCATATGCTAATTTGACTTCTTTTTGATACCGACTCCGTTTTTCACTGGTGAATGACTCACCCCGTGCCTTCATATGATTATTTAAAAACTCTTTTTCTAGATAAATAAAAATACTGAAATATTTATCACTTGAATCATTTACCTTTTGAGGGTTATATTTTTCATTAAAAGAGTAACCTTTATTTATGAGAATTAAACATGATAAAATTATAAAAATTAATTTAGAAATAATAAATTTAGAAACCATCATTAGAACTCCTTTTATTCTTATTAAAATTCATTGAATTATTAATCATTTCTTCAAACATAAAGTCTAATTCTTTTTCTATATTTTTAACTAAAGTAATCCGCCTCATTTTCTCCAGCCATCTTTTGCTTTTAATTTGCTTGTCTGATGGTGGTTTGGAAGCTTCTCTTACCATTGCATACCAAAGCATCATGAATAATTTAGCTTCCTTCGCAGGATCGTTGTTATTCATCACAAAAACGAACTGTTGCCATAGTGCCTCTCGGTTTCTCTCATTAATAATATCTAAAACATCTGCTAAAATCCAAGCATGATAAGACATTCCCATTTCATTTAAATTCTCACGATAAAAATCCATTGCCTGTTCATGGCTTAATTTTTTAATAAATGCTTCTTTTGGATACTTTAAAAATTCTAACATTGGGTTATTATCTTTTCCCCCCTTGAAAATAACTAATTTTTTTCTATCAAATATTAAATCCTTAGATTCAGAAAAGTATAACATCTGTAGCATAAAGAAAAGACGTGGCGTTTTAACACCTTTTTTTTCACAAAAATTAGTTGTATTTTTTTTATTATATTTTACATTATTTCCTTGAGGATTTTGGCAAGCACCGAGAAGAAAAACTGAAAGCACAACTATTAATTTATAATTCATATACATCCTTGTGATTCATAAAGTTAGAAACCAATAATCTTAAAAATAAATTATGTAAAAAACACATTGCCCACATAAAAAGAAACATCAGTAATCACCATTCGTTTACTAATAACTAAAATAATTTATTTTATTATAAGTAGACTTTTTAAATATTAATTAAAACTAAAAGATCCTCCAGAAGAATAACCACTATAACTAAATTCAGGTATACTTGGCATTGAGGGTATTGAGTATTTATCTTCAAATGAGTCCATTGAATTGTTCATTGATGACATATTGTCTCTTAACTGGCCAATCATATTTTCAAAATGATGGTTATTTCTTATGGTATCTGTAGGGAAGTCTTTAAATCCTGGCGTTCCCGGAAGAACAACACTCGGGCGTTCTAGATAATAATTTGTTGGTGTTTCATTATCCTTAAACCTATCAAGTAGGTTTGTTGTACGAGGTGCTAATTGTCTATTCGGTTCGGATTTTGGATAAGTGCTTTCCAATATCGATTTATCTACCATATTGTGTGGATACTTAATTGGAGGTGTTGACTTGTTGTTTATTGATGGCATATTTCCCCTTAAATCATCAATCATACGATCATAATGAGCAACATCTGGTTGATAATTAACTGATGGTGAATCAAATAAGCCTGTTTCTGGTAATATATAGTCAGGTCTTTCTAAATAATATTCAGACAATAGATTTTTATGTGTAAATTCCGTTTGGCCACGCCAATCTGTTTGTACTTGAAATGATTCTAAATGTTGTGAAGGATAATCCCAAAATGAAAAACGCTCTGTTCCTCTATCAATTAAAGGGTTTCCTGTATTATAAATAATTGTATTTATTCTATCCATATTATCTTCTTCTATATGAGATATAATATTTTGATAAGATTTCTTGGCTGTAACCACCACGCCATCTACTACATTATCAATATCCAGAACTCGTTTAGTCCAACTATGTATTTTAGGCTGCATATGCGCTGGAGCTTCATATAATGCTCTAAACATTATATCTTTAGTATTTATACTTAATAATATTTCACTTTCTATATCACCTACAGAATTTAAAGCTCTCTGCCAATAACTCTCTCTTTGTTCTCTAGGTAACACAAAAAATACAGGTTCTAAAGTCCATGCATCAGAAGGAAGATTATAATAAGAAAATACACTACTATGAAATAATTTAGCCTCTATGTGATTTATATCACCATAGATTACATCCTTTCCATCTTCAAATCTATTTTTTAGGGTTTGAACATAAGCTATTGCCATATCATAGCGAATACGCTCAATTATAAACTCATCTTGCACTCCAATATGCTCTAAAATAGCTTCATCTAAATAATTAAGCGCAAAAGCACCTGAAAGAGAATCACCTTTAACCACACTATTAGCTAATTTAGCATATCGGTCTCCTTTACTTTCCAAATATTCATACATCAACTTTGGTTCTTTGGTTACGTATAAAATTTTAATTGCATTAGAAACATCACTACGAGTTAACTTTAAATCACCCTTTCTAATTTCTTGAGTTCTCATATTATCTCCTAATTTTTAACATGGTCGAGTAAAAAAATGCGTATTTTTTCCCTCATTATATTGCTATTAGATAATTCTTTAGCATCAAAATAAAATTTAACCTTAGTTCCTATTTCTGGAATCAAAAAATATTGAAAACACTTATGATACTTCTCATCAATTGGTAACCATTCACACTCAATTAAAAAAATTACTTCATTATTAATTTCCTTCCAATAATATCCTTTTTTATTAAAATACATATCATCTTTATGACCAATACTTCTTCGTATTGTTACAGTCACTTCAGTAAAATAAAGATCCAACTCTTCATCATAATATAACTCCCCCTTTCTTTTGAGGTACCCCATATCTAAATACACGTGTTTTCTATAACTCAAATATTTTTCAGGGTTTCCTTTTAATGGTTCAGCATAAACTTCTATAATTTTAACATCATTACTTACCTCATTAGATGGTTTCAAATCAGACCAAGACATTCGCATTGGCAGCACTCTAAAATTAGCCTCACACCCTTTTTTATTTTCAATAAACCTTGGGTCAAAATAGCTATACCCTTCATATTCAGCAAATGGAAAAACATACTCGCCAGGAACTTCTATAATATTCTTATTAAACTGCCCACAGACAAAGCCGGGGCGGTTCTCGCCATTTACAATGCAGGAAAATAATAATAACGGTAGAATTAAACAAAAATATAATTTCATAATAATTGACACCTTAATACTTATATAACATTTAGTTTTCAAACTTATTTAAATGAAAACTATGATTTAGCAGAAGCTAATGTTTTACTCATACGTTCATACCATTTATTAATAATTATTTTCTGTTTTTTAGTGGCCTTCTTTTCCTTTTCTAACATCACTTTCATCAAGCTGTATATTACCGATAATTCATGGCCACGGTCTCCGGAAGCTGCCATAATTTTTTGCCAATAAAATTCTTTTTCTTTTTCATCTAATACAGAAAATACCACACCTAAAACCCAAGCTTCTTCGGGTATTTTATTACGTAACATGACCAGATAGTGTATTTCATCTGCTTCTTTATAAGTCATATCATGAGAGACTTTTTCACCTGTACTCTGTTTCTTCGCTTTTCGCTTCAATACTTGAAGCATTTCTAATGCATGGTCATAATTTATTTTGTCTATCAATGTGTTATTAATTGTTTTGTTTTTTTCTTTCATCACCAAATAAAAATAATCTGTTATAACTCGACCAAAAATTGATGAGCCATATTTGTTTTCATAGAAATAGCTGTCAATATTCCTTAGTGTTTCGATTGGGTTATAGTCTGCTCTTGAATGATTCATTCCTCCTAGAAATGCCATAATAAGTAATATATAAATACGCTTATTTCTTAACACCCCATTAATTAAATTCATAAAACTCCTTAGTGAAAAATGAAATATAAAATAAAATTCAACTTATATAAATTTAAAACTTGCAGCAATATATGATATTTAAAAATATAATTTAACTTTCAGTGAATCCGTTTTTTCTCTCTGTAACTGACTAAAAATAAGAAAAAACATGAAAAAATTGAACCCGCAGAAAAGCTAAACTAACGTTTGAAAACGTAAAAATAACGATGAGACATTCATTATTTGCCTAAGCGTGATCTACCTACCGTAATGCGTATGCCGTTATCGGCTTTCATTCCCTTTCGCGCATAAACTCCTTATCATATGCACAATATTTTTCAGTAAATTTTTTAACGCTTTTTTATCATTATTTACTGTACATATTTGCTGTTTAGCTTAGGATCTACCCTGACTTTGTTGATTAATCGTCCGAAGAGTGATATTTCATGGAACATGAGTACGAAACAAAACGCCCTCTCTATATACCCTACGCTGGCCCAATTTTGCTTGAATTCCCTTTGCTGAATAAAGGAAGCGCCTTCACCGAAGAAGAGCGTGCAAATTTTAACTTGCATGGTTTACTTCCTGAACAAGTTGAAACCATCGAAGAACAAGTTGAACGAGCCTATCGCCAATTAATTGATTTTAAATCAGATATTGATAAACACATTTATCTGCGAAATATTCAAGACACCAACGAAACCTTATTTTATCGCCTTATAGATGCTCACCTCACTGAAGTAATGCCTATTATCTATACCCCAACCGTGGGTGAAGCTTGTGAGCATTTCTCTGACATTTATCGTCGTGCACGTGGTTTATTTATTTCTTATCCAAATCGTGAATACATCGACGACATGCTACAAAACGCCACCAAACAAAATGTGAAAGTGATTGTTGTTACTGATGGCGAACGTATTTTAGGCCTTGGTGACCAAGGTATCGGTGGTATGGGCATCCCAATTGGGAAACTCTCTCTCTATACCGCGTGCGGGGGTATCAGCCCTGCTTATACCTTACCTATTGTTATTGACGTAGGAACCAACAACCCACAGCGTCTGAATGACCCTCTGTATATGGGATGGCGTCACCCACGTATTACGGGTGATGAATACAACGAGTTCCTTGATGAATTTGTTCAGGCAGTTAAACGCCGCTGGCCAAATGTATTATTACAATTTGAAGATTTCGCTCAGAAAAATGCGATGCCTTTATTAACCCGTTACCGTGATGAGCTATGCTGTTTCAATGATGATATTCAAGGCACCGCATCGGTTGCATTAGGTAGCTTAATTGCCGCCAGCCATGCCGCAGGCAGTAAGTTAAGTGACCAACGCGTGACTTTCTTAGGTGCAGGCTCAGCGGGTTGCGGTATCGCAGAACAAATTATCGCTCAAATGAAATCTGAAGGGTTAAGCGACGAAGAAGCGCGTTCGCGCATTTATATGGTTGATCGTTTTGGTTTATTAACCGATAAACTGCCTAATTTACTCGATTTCCAAGCCAAATTAACCCAAAGCAGTGGAAATTTAACCGACTGGGATGTTAACAGTGACTCAATTTCACTGTTAGATGTCGTACGCAATGCCAAACCAACCATATTGATTGGTGTGTCTGGCCAAGCTGGGTTATTCACAGAAGAAATCATTAAAGAGATGCATAAGCACTGTGAACGCCCTATTGTGATGCCGTTATCTAACCCAACATCACGTGTTGAAGCTCGCCCTGAAGACATTATCAATTGGACTGATGGCAAGGCCTTAGTCGCAACAGGAAGTCCATTTAACCCAGTGTCTTACAAAGACCAAGTGTTCCCAATTGCACAATGTAACAACTCCTATATCTTCCCGGGTATTGGTCTTGGTGTGATTGCCTCTGGTGCTAAACGTGTCACTGATGGCATGTTAATGGCTGCCAGCCGTGCTCTCGCCAGCTGTTCGCCACTAGCCAAAAATGGCGAAGGTGCGCTATTGCCTTTACTGTCTGATATCCAAGATGTTTCACGCATTATTGCTAAACAAGTGGCAAAAGAAGCACAAGTTCAAGGTGTGGCAACGGTCACTTCGGATAGCGCGCTTGATGAAGCTATTGAACGCAATTTCTGGAAGCCTGAGTACCGTACCTATAAACGAACTTCGTTTTAATTTGTCATAATGACGTTGAAAGGAGCTCTTAGAGCTCCTGAGGTTATTGACAAAGCGGGATAAAAGCGTGGTTTTTCCCGCTTTGTGTTATCAGCCGAAAATCAATAAATTGATTTTCCTAATTTATTTTCAAAACCTATCAGACTTGCTGCTCTTTAGAGCTCTTTTTTTGTTTTTTATGACCCCTACAAAATGATATCTGCATTCTCAGATAATGATAAATTGCGCTAAACAAATCACTTATTTAAGATAACGGCCATGACTGATTAATAGGACATTTACATGACTGGCGACCTCAATACTGCTATTCCACAGAAACCTAAGTTTTCCCTATGGGCAATAGCCCTAACGCTTTTTATTGCAGTGCTGAATATTGTTGTTTATTTTTACCAGCTCAATTATGCCGCCCCACTCGATTCCCAAGAAAATAACTTATTGTTATTTGGTGCCAATGTTTACCAACTTTCATTAACTGGGGATTGGTGGCGTTATCCAGTCAGTATGGTATTGCACTCAGGTGGTATGCACCTTGCTTTAAATACATTGGCCTTGTTTGTTATTGGGATTGAATGCGAACGCACCTATGGAAAATTTAGGATGCTCGCGATATACCTATTTTCAGGTATTGGTGCCGCATTTTTTAGTGCTTATTGGCAATATAGCGAAGCCATTAAGGAAGCAGCAAGCCGAGCATCAATGAATGCATGGAACAGTTTATATTTACCTGATAACACAGTGTATATTACTGTTGGCATTGGTGCATCTGGTGCCATTATGGGGTTAGCTGCGGCTTCTGTCATTGATTTATTAAAAAGAATTAATCACCCCAACCTTTCTCTTGAAGAACGCAACCAATTAAAACGCCCGCTATATAATATTATTGGGATGATTGCGTTAACTCTTATCAATGGTTTGCAGTCAGGTATTGACAACGCAGCTCATATTGGTGGCGCAATACTCGGTGCGGTTATCAGTGGCGCTTTTGTACTAGCTCCCCATGCAACAGCTCGAGCAAAACTGCTGTCTAGTGGCTTAATTGTACTTATAGCCGCCGCCTTACTCACTATTACACTCAGCCAGTTTTCTTCCTTACAAGACGAAGACCTAAACTATGAGCGCCAATTTATTTACCAAGAAATGACAAAAGAGCTTAATCAGCGATAAACGCACCGTTTTTAGTGAAGAGTCAGTCCTATTATTAACAACATCAATAATAGGACTCATGACCCTAGAAGGTGAATAAATTCATTGTCATCATTACTGCACTACAGGTAATTAATAACAATGTAATGTATTGAAAGGTGCGTTCAGATAAACGGATCAGTAAATATTTAGCCAGTGGCATCACAATCAATGCCCCTGCACACAATATCAGCGCCAATTTTAAATCCGTATAGCCATCTTGCGCATAAGCTAAAGCAGAGGAACCGGATAACACGGTTGTTACAAAAATCGATGTGCCAATTGCTTGCTTAATATTTAGTTGCATATAGCGCAATAACATAGGGAGAACAACCACCCCACCACCAACACCCGTTGCACCAAGTACAACACCCGCCAAGATAGCTGGCACAGCCATGGATTTTAGCTGGTCCCCTTTCGCCGTTTCTTGTTTGATGATCGAAACAAAAAACATTCGCTGAATAAATAAATAGAGCGAAAAAATAATGGCAGCAGCCACTAAGAGATTAATCCCCCACTCAACTTGTTTTTCATACCCCGGTAACCCCCCCAGCCATGTCACAAACAAGCTAGAGAGAAAGGTGCTCGGTAACATAATCGCTAACACAATCATTGCCCCTTTAAAGGGAATATTGCCTAGTCGAAAATGCATATAAGAAGAAGAAACCTTCATTAACATCGAAAGAAAATTGGCAGTGGCTACTGCCGCTAATGCATTTAGCCCAAAAAAATAGGTCAGTATCGGTAATACAATCACACCACCACCGACACCCGTTGTGCTAATAATCAGCCCAATCAGTGCACCTATCGCTAACTCCGTTACAATCATTAACTCTTGCCTTGTATCAGTGCTCGTCGCCCTTTTTGTAATGCTTCATTTGCATCACTATCTGCTAACGTGAGGTATTTAAAAAATAATGTATCGAAAGTAATCATCTGTAACACTTGGGGGGTGATGATGCCTAATTGGGAGTGTTGCTCATCATAAAAATAAGGCAAGGCGAAGTCCGCTAACTTCATCGCTTCATCTTGGCCAAAACGCGTCAGTGCGACTGTCGGGCATCCGGTTTCTTTTGCAGAACGAAGCATGCTATTGATTTCTTGAGTATTTCCGCGTGCCGTTACCGCAATAGCAAGGTCTTCTGGCCCCAAATTTGCCGAGTAACTTAGCTGAACATGCAAATCATAACTAAACAGTGCATGTTTATTAATGCGAATTAATTTATGGAAAATATCACTGGCAACAATAGCTGAAGACCCGACACCAAACAGCACAATACGTTTGGCCTGGTACATTTTTTGCGCAATCGTATCCACAACTGGTGGTTCAAGCAGATCCAGTGATTTTTCAATAGCCGAAATAAACATGTGCCCCGTTTTAGCGATAATCTGAGAAGTATCATCGTGGCGACTCAGATTACCGTATAGGCTTTCGGCTTTGTGTTGTTTCTCATCCGACAAATAATCGACTTTAAATTCAGGATAGCCACGGTACCCCATTTGACGTGAAAAGCGGATAACAGATGCACTACTTACCCCAGCCGCCTGCGCCAACTCCGCTGCATTCATCGCGATAAGACTTTCGCGGTTATCCAGCAAAAAGGTGGCAATACGTTGTTCTGTGCCTTTACCGCGTGTCTGCAAGCTTTCCAGTTTTACCGTCAGTGTCGACATGGCTTTTCCTTCTAATTATTTTTCTGGATCAGTGAAGCCTATTATCATACTGGCAATGAACCCGACAATCCATGCACCTGCAACAGCAATTAAGAAATCCAATATTTGGCCATCACCCACTAATGGAATTAATGATAACCCTGCTGTTCCAAAAGGAATGATGATCCCGACATGGAAGAACGCCATTAATGCCCCGCCCGCAGCTCCGCCAATGCAACCTGCAATGAATGGTTTACCTAATGGTAATGACACACCAAATAAAAGTGGTTCACCGACACCAAAAATACCCACAGGTAACGCACCGACTAAGGTTTTCTTCAAGCGTTGGTTTTTGGTTTTTAAATAAACCCAGAAACACGAACCCACTTGCCCCATTCCCCCCATAGCTAAAATTGGGAACAAGTAATTCAGACCAAAAGTTTGTAAAATTTCAGCGTGAATTGGGATCAAACCTTGATGTAAACCCGTTAGTAATAAGAATAAGAAACTACCGCCTAAAATACCGCCCGTCGCCACGGCACCACCGCCACTATTTAATAAAGCGACAGAAACACCTTGCGCTAAAATTTGATTTAAGTAATGCCCTGCAGGTTGGAACACTACAATTGCCACCATCGCTGAGACTAAAATGGTCACAAATGGCGTCACGATGAGGTCTAAGCTTTCTTTAATGATACTTCTAAACCACACTTCAAATTTAGAAGAGAAAACGACCACCATAAGCACTGCAAAAATTCCCCCACTACCCGGGACTAACTTCGAGCCAAATAAGGTGATATCCGCTAAACCTGGCATTGAAAGTAATCCAGCCATGACCGCACCAATTGAGGTAGATGCACCAAGCTCTTTCGCAGTATTCACCCCAATCATAATTGAAAGATAAACAAAGACTGCACTACCAATCAATTTTAATAACTTAAATAATTCAGGGAATTGTTCAACAACGCCTGGTGCCACTAAACGCACAATATTGATCAGCCCCATAATCAAACCACAACCAATCAGTGCAGGAATGGTTGGAACAAAAATGGCGGCCAACGTATTTAGCATACGTCGTATGGAAAATGCTTTTTTCTCTGCTGGTGCTGCACTTTCCGTTGTTACAGAGGTACTACCTTGCATGCGTTTGTTCATCACCGAAAAGACTTTCGCTGCGGTTCCCATTCCAACAATCACTTGTTGTTGCTCACCATTGAAAATAACGCCTTTTACACCCTCAATTTGTTTCAAAGCTTCAGCATCGAATTTACTGTTATCTTTTAAAACTAAACGGATACGCGTCATACAGTGAGTTAATGTTGCCACGTTCTCAAAGCCGCCCGCATATTTTTCTATTTCTCTGGCGAGTACTTCCAGATGTTCTATCTTATTAGCCATATGATTCCCCTGATGTTGACTGAGCCAGTAAACCCGCTCTTCATCACGCTATCCCATTACTTAACAGTGATTGCTAACATGCTGTCCAAGGTGGTGTTTGGATGCTGTTGAACGATATCCGTTGCTTGCTGTGCATTAATCTGTAGCTCATGCATTAAAATTGCGCGTCGTGGATGATAATCCACTTGTGCCAATAACCCTGCCGCGGTGTGTTCATCAATACCGCAGACTTCACTAACAATCCGTTCTGCGCGGCGCAGTAATTTGATATTACTGGCAACGACATCAACCATTAAATTAGTATGAATACGACCTAATCGCCCCATTACACAGGTACTTAGCATGCCTAAAATCATTTTTTGTGCAGTACCGCTTTTCATGCGAGTTGAACCCGATAACACTTCAGGACCAACATCGGGTGCAATAGCTAATTTAGCGACATCACTGACTAATCCCCAGCCTCGCGTGGTAATAGCCACCGTTAACGCACCGATTTCATTGGCGTATTCAATACCTGCTAAAGTAAATGGTGTACGTCCACTGGCAGCAATCCCCACCACGACATCTTTTGCGCAAAGCTGGCGCTTTTTTAGCTCATCAATCGCTGATTCCGCTGAATCCTCAATATTTTCAACCGCTTTTAACATTGCATCTTGGCCACCCGCAATAATCGACTGTACCATTTCAGGCGAAGTACCAAATGTTGGTGGGCATTCTGCACTGTCCAATACAGCTAGCCTGCCACTGGTACCCGCCCCAATGTAAAACAAGCGTCCACCTTGCTTTAAGCACTCAGCAACAGCATCAACCACTTGGGCAATCGCAGGTAGAACGGCCTGAATAGCACCTGCAACCGTACTATCTGCTTGGTTAATAACGTTCACCATAGAGAGTGTATCCAAACGTGAAAACTGTTGCGTTTCCTGATTGAATTCATTGTGTAGACAGTCACTCAGAGTATTTTCGGCTAGAGACATTCAAACGCCCTCATGAAATTTAATTTCATTAAAAAATACATTAAATGAATTTTTATTTCAATTTAAATCACTGCGATTTCATCCAACTTAATTGCAGGTTATGATCTTTCTCACAATATTACGTTTGTATTGAAAAGCTACCGGTGACGAAAGCCACCGGCGATAGCGCTATTTTACGAACTTGCAGGTTCCGAAGGCTGATGGGATGTGAAAATCAGGTTTAACGGAATCAGGTTTGATCCAGCTAATCCATTTACGCACTTGCTTTGGCTCACCTGCACTAAACTCTCCGCGCAAAATGGCACACATTAGTGTCTGTTTGTCCGCATCTTGCCATAAATCGAGTTTAGTAAATTCATCTAAATCAATTTTTCCTGTTAATACATAACCATTTGGCGTTATTTCACCCACCGTTTGTAATGTTTCCCAGTTCCAACTTGGGTCAACTTCACGATAATAATTAGCTTTTGCATCGAAAGTACGCCCTTTCGGGTCCATTTCCGCCGTGTAATACGGTTTTAATTCAGGACTAGTCGCGAAAAAGAGTTCAACTCGGTCAGAATCTAACACCGCCTGGTCTTTATCTGAGTTATCACCTAGCTGAATATCTTTATCATCTGCAATAAATCGGAAATATAATGTGTCATCACTCCACAGGGCACGAAAATCTGTTTTAGGAGCCGCTTCCTTTTCCCATGGGTAAGTAAAATCGGTTAATACTTCTGCTTTTTCCCAGACTTCCGCACTTTTTGTCGCATCATTGAGTGATTTCAACTGATCGGTATGATTGATTTGGTATTCTTTCGCCGCCACACTTGCTGTAACAAGTACAGCACTTGTGGCTAATAATGTCGTTAGTTTCATACTTTCCTCACCTTCCTGATTAAAAATCTGTTATTCACAAAAAACCATTAAAGAAACAATATTTCACAATCAATTCAAAATATAGAATTAAAATTTCATAATATATAGCTTCATTCTATAAAAACTATCATGATGTGAAGCTGCTCACTCTTTGATGAGAATGTGATTTATCTTTTTCATCCAATGTCTGATTAATTTTGATTCAATTAATAGGCTTAATATTAGTTAACCCCGATTGTAATGTAGACATTGACATGATTTTACGTTACGCGACTTGCGTCACTAATTTAAGTCAAGTAGCCTAGAGATACTGGCCTATTGAGGCTAACAATTTCTAAATTATGACTCTTTATTATCAAGGCTAGGACATGAGGAAACGTCTGTTTTTTGGTCTTATTATTCTTGCAGGGATCGCATTTACGACCATATTGTTGCTTGATCGCTGGATAAGCTGGGATACCGCCCCCTATATCTATGAAGATGTAGAAAAATTGCCTGCGCGCGATGTCGGGATGGTACTTGGCACATCCAAATATTATTCCTCTGGCGTTAATAACCTCTACTATACCTATCGTATTAAAGGCGCAGCTGAGGCATACCACAGTGGAAAAGTTAAGTATTTACTTCTTAGTGGTGATAATGGCGCACATAATTACAATGAGCCAATCAACATGCGTAAAGATTTAATAAAAGAAGGGGTTCCAGCCTCTAAAATTGTGCTCGATTTTGCAGGTTTTAGGACATTAGACTCGGTGGTACGTACTAAAAAAGTGTTTGATACCGATAACTTTACCATTATTACCCAGCGTTTTCATTGTGAACGAGCGGTTTTTATCGCCAAACATAAAGGTATTGATGCGCAGTGTTTAGCGGTTCCGACACCATCTGGAATGTATAAAGTAAGAGTACGTGAAGTATTTGCACGGCTAGGTGCTCTGGCGGATTTATATATTTTAAAACGCGAACCTAAATTTTTAGGTGAGCAAGAATCCATCCCTGCTCCCATTAAAATGCCTGCAGGAATTAAAGGCTATCCGGCTGTTTCACCGGATGAAGTCAATAAATTGAATTAGACCTATAAGTAGATGAACCTTCATCTACTTATTAACTTTCCCGTCAATTTGCGCCAACACCATTCAAGAGGCCCCTGGCTAAAAAACATTAACCAATAATAAGAAAACAATAAATTTGCTCCCCAAATAACGGGAACCAAAACAAGTAATTCAACCCGTGTAAATTGCCCAAAATAGCCTAAGTGGTAAAACAGTGTGGTACAAATTAGCGTTTGCAAAATATAATTACTCAACGCCATACGACCCACATATTGCAGCCCATGGATTATTTTGTTGTTTACCACTATCCCCCAAAAGCCATACACCAGAGCTATATATCCTAAAGATTGAAATGGAATAACTAGCTCATTAATAATATAACCAATGATTGATGTTGAAAAATAGCTCCAATTGAATTGGCTTTGTATGTATAGCGAAACTATTTGAATCAATAACGATGGCAAGATAAATATGCAGGCTATTTTGCGATAATGTTGAGCGGTGAATTGCCCTCGTAACCAACCATTTTTCATTAACAACGCGCCAATAATCATCAACGCAGATAATTGCCAGCCATATTGGATAACCAGCATTTCAACCATCTTGAGCATCTCTGATGCTCGATAATACACACCATCCATTCCCCCAGAGGTATGTATAGTATATTCAAATGTTAATTGCTTATCCGAGGTTTGCCAAAAACCTGAGGGATCTACACCACTTCCCAACACGAGCAAGATAAGTAACCCAATCAAATATAGTGATAGTGCTATTTTCAATAAAAAACCATCATCATATTGATTAAGCAAATAGGTTACCAACAAGCCCGTTAATGCATAGGCCAAAAGAATATCACCGTCCCAAAAGCCAACCCCATGAATCACCCCGAACAGAGCTAAAACAAATAAACGGCACTGGTTCCAACGAAGAGAACGAGGCTGCAACAACACGAGAGTTGCCCCAAAGAGGATGGAAAAAATAGCGAGAACTTTACCTTGAAAAAGGACATTGAAAACACCCCAGAGGTAAGCCTCTGACTCGGGTGTTGTATTGGTGTAATAAGGGTTTAAATACGCCGCTTGTGGTAAAGCAAAAGCAAAGATATTCATTAAAAGAATACCTAAAATCGCTATACCACGGACGGCGTCAAGCGCGTCAATACGACTTGACGGTGTCGTTGTTGTCATAAATTATAAATGACGAACTGCACGTAAAAATTCTTGCCGTGTGTTTTGGCTTGATTTAAACAACCCGCCTAATGACGTTGTTGTTGTTGCACTTGTCGCGTCACGAATACCACGTGCTTTCACGCAATAATGCACTGCATCTATGCAAACAGCCACATTCGTAGTTCCCAGTAATGTTTGCAAAGCAACCAAAATTTGCTGTGTTAAACGCTCTTGCACTTGTGGGCGTTGTGAAAAAAATTGCACAATCCGGTTAATTTTCGATAAACCAATAACTTTATCTTTTGGAATATAGGCAACCGTTGCTTTTCCATCGATCGTAACAAAGTGGTGTTCACAGGTGCTTGTAAGCGTAATATCACGCACGGTGACCATTTCATCCACTTTCATTTTATTTTCAATCAGAGTGATTTTTGGAAAGTTCGCGTAATCTAGCCCTGAAAAAATTTCATCAACATACATTTTTGCGATGCGACGAGGGGTATCAGCTAAACTGTCATCGGTTAAATCCAAATTCAGCAGCGTCATGATCTCTGTCATGTGCCCTTCAATCAGTTTCTTGCGTTCGTCGCCTGATTTTGGCTGGATACGCAAAGGCGTTTCTAAGCCTCTTGCCTCCAGTGCGGCATGAACTAATTCGGCCTCTTTACTCAGAGATGACATGTGATCCTCCACAAATGGTATAACTATTTTTATAAAATGCAGGTGTGCGGTACTCTAAAACAGCAGGTACAGATAATCCAGTACAACATGGATAATTACCGTGAAATATTTGCATTTATTCATGCAATTCATTCACCCTGTCAATCTATTCTTTAAAAGGTTTTACACCTTATATACGGTGATTAATAGCACATTTTTTATTGATACATTAATTTTAAAAGATAAATATAAAGTGCCTAGAATATTTAACATGATTATAGCAGCAACAGTTTTGTTATTTTGTGCATAATTTTCTCTGTGCTAATACCAGCTGATTGACTAAATCTCACTAAAAGCTATCTGTAATCAATTTCTATTCATTCACCCACTAATGGATTTCTGCCATAATATGCATTACGAACACATTTTAAGCCTCAAGGCAGATAACAATAATGAGGGTCATTATTTATGGATCAGTGTCATACTAACGATTTGATTTCTCTAGATGTTGCATTGGAAAAATTACTATCTCAAACAAAAACCGTCACAGATACCGAAATCATTCCACTGACCTCCTCTGCACAGCGCATCATTGCGACAGACCTGATTTCCCCTATCAATGTCCCACCATTTGATAATTCTGCTATGGATGGCTATGGCTTACGTTTTGCCGATTGGGATGGGAAAACACCAATGCCAGTGGCAGGTAAATCATTTGCCGGCAACCCAATGGAAGGCGAATTAAAAGCAGGTTGCTGCGTGCGTATTATGACGGGCGCCCCAATCCCACAAGGTGTGGATACGGTTGTGATGCAAGAGTCTACAGAGCAAACGGACGAAGGCATTGTATTTACCCAACCTATTAAACAAGGTAGTAACGTTCGTAAAGCAGGGGAAGATATTGCCCAAGGCAGTGCAGTGTTCCCAGCAGGAACGTTACTCACAACAGCCCAACTGCCGTTAATTGCTTCACTGGGGATTGCAGATGTCACCGTATATCGTCGCCTTAAAGTTGCCGTTTTTTCAACGGGCGATGAGCTACAAGCCGTTGGCCTTCCTTTAGCAGATGGGCAAATTTATGATACTAACCGTTTCACCGTTCGCCTGATGCTTGAAAAACTTAACTGCGAAGTACTTGATCTAGGTGTGATACCGGACTCGCCAGAAAAACTCAAACAAACCTTTATCGAAGCTAACCAACACGCTGATTTGGTCATCAGTAGTGGCGGCGTTTCCGTGGGTGAAGCTGACTATACCAAACAAATTTTGGATGAATTAGGCACGATTGGTTTTTGGAAGTTAGCCATTAAACCAGGAAAACCCTTTGCATTTGGTAAGTTAAGTGACGCTTGGTTTTGTGGGCTACCGGGGAACCCTGTTTCTGCCGCACTCACCTTCTACCAATTGGTTCAACCACTGATTGCACGCCTTTCAGGACACAGCCAATGGCGTGCCCCGCTACGCTTCAAAGTTCCGGTTACCACCGCGTTGAAGAAAAGCCCTGGTCGTTTAGATTTTCAACGAGGAATTCTAAGCGCTAATGAACAAGGACAATTGCAAGTCGCCACGACGGGTCACCAAGGCTCACACGTGTTTAGTTCATTTAGTTTAGCTAACTGCTTTATTGTCCTTGAAAGAGAACGTGGCCGTGTTGAAGCGGGTGAAATGGTTGAAGTCGAAATGTTTAACTATTTATTAAAAAGTGAATAATAACAGTGCAAGAGCTTAGCGATCCGGAAATGTTGCGGTACAACCGCCAAATTATCCTCCGTGGGTTTGATTTCGATGGGCAGGAAAAACTTAAAGCTGGCAAAGTGCTGGTTATTGGCCTTGGTGGTTTAGGCTGCGCTGCAACTCAATACCTTGCCGCAGCAGGTGTTGGTCACCTGACATTGGTGGATTTCGACACCGTGTCATTATCTAACTTACAACGGCAAGTGTTGCATCGTGATGCGACCATTGATATGCCAAAAGTTGATTCTGCAAAAACACAGCTTGCAGCCATTAACCCACATATCCAAATTGATACCGTCAATGCACAGCTAGATGATGCACAACTTGATGAATTAATCACACATCATGATGTGATCTTAGATTGCACTGATAACGTCGCCATTCGTGAACAGCTCAACCGGTTGTGTTTACCGCATAAAAAACCATTGGTTTCAGGTGCAGCTATCCGCATGGAAGGACAATTATCTGTTTTCACTTATGAAGAAAGTACTCCTTGCTATCACTGTTTAAGCCGTTTATTTGGTGACAATAACTTAACTTGCGTTGAAGCTGGGGTCATGTCCCCTTTAGTCGGGACCATTGGTACGCTAGAGGCGATGGAAGCAATTAAATTATTAGCTAATTATGGGAAGGTTAATTCAGGAAAAGTATTGCTATTTGATGCAATGACAATGGATTTCCGCCAATTTAGACTTAGCAAAGACCCGCATTGTGAAGTCTGTGCTAAAGGCTAACGGCTAAATTTTCGAGCAAGTTGACTTTTTTCATCATTCAGGCGAGGCTTTTCTCGCCTTTTTCCTATTTCAATCACACTAAAATTAAGAATAATCCGAAAAAATAATTTAATTGTCCTTTCACCTTATACTATCCCTCTTTTGTGGTGCTTGATGGTTTAAATATCACCACTGTTTATTCTTTTGATAAAGTTACTGAGAGTATGAATATGCAATTCCCTCCTTGCCCGAAATGCCAGTCTGAATACACCTATACTGATAACGATATGTATATCTGCCCTGAGTGCGCGCATGAATGGAATGATGCCGAGCCTGTAGCTGATATTGATGAATTAATTGTAAAAGATGCCAATGGCAACCTGCTAGCTGATGGCGATACCATCACCGTGATTAAAGATCTCAAAGTCAAAGGCAGCTCTTCAATGCTAAAAATCGGTACCCGCGTTAAAGGTATCCGTTTGGTCGAGGGCGACCACAATATCGACTGTAAGATTGATGGTTTCGGTCAAATGAAATTGAAATCTGAGTTTGTGAAGAAAAACTAAGTTTACTTCGCCCATTAAAAAGCCCTCAATCAAAACTGAGGGCTTTTTGTTTCTAATCCAAAACGATATTTAAAGCACTACACCTTGGCTTGTCAGGTATTCATCATAACTACCTTTGAAATCAATTACTTTATCTTCTTTGATTTCTAAAATACGGCTCGCTAACGAGCTAACAAACTCACGGTCATGGGAAACGAAAATTAACGTTCCTTTGTATAATTCGAGGGCTAAGTTTAATGACTCGATGGATTCCATATCCAAGTGGTTGGTTGGTTCATCCATAATCAAAATATTTGGCTGTTGCATCATTAACTTGCCAAATAACATACGCCCTTGTTCACCACCGGATAACACTTTAACTTTCTTTTTAATGTCATCTTGAGAAAACAGTAAACGGCCTAAAATACTGCGCACCGCTTGCTCGTCATCCCCTTCATTTTTCCACTGACTCATCCAGTCAAACACGGTTAAATCTGTTTCAAAATCTTCTGCGTGGTCTTGGGCATAGTAACCAATGTTACTGTTTTCTGACCATTTAACCATTCCGCTAGTTGCAGGCTGCTCGCCCACCAACGTTTTTAAGAATGTCGTTTTACCGATACCATTAGCACCAATAACCGCCATTTTTTCGCCAACTTCCAGTAATAAATTGATGTTTTTGAATAATGGCCCTTGATCATAACCATTGGTCACTGCTTCTAATTCAAGTGCATTTCGGAACAATTTTTTCTCTTGTTCAAAACGAATGAATGGGTTTTGACGGCTAGACGCTTTCACCTCATCCAATTGAATTTTATCAATTTGACGTGCACGAGAAGTCGCTTGTTTCGACTTAGAGGCATTCGCGCTAAAGCGGCTAACGAAAGACTGTAACTCAGCAATTTGCGCTTTTTTCTTCGCGTTATCCGATAATAGGCGCTCACGCGCTTGGGTTGCCGCAATCATATATTCATCATAGTTACCTGTGAATAAACGCAATTCACCGTAATCTAGGTCAGCCATGTGCGTACATACGGTATTCAAAAAGTGCCTATCATGGGAAATAATGATCATCGTGCAGTTACGATCGTTCAGCACTTGCTCTAACCAACGAATAGTATCGATATCCAAGTTATTCGTCGGCTCATCGAGTAATAAGATGTCTGGGTCAGAAAATAGGGCTTGTGCCAACAGCACACGCAGTTTCCAGCCTGGTGCAACTTCACTCATTGGCCCATAGTGTTGTTCGACAGGAATACCTACACCCAACAATAATTCACCGGCACGAGCTTCCGCGCTATAACCGTCCATTTCACCATAAGCGACCTCTAGATCAGCCACGCGGTAGCCGTCTTCTTCGCTCATTTCAGGTAAGGCGTAGATTCTATCGCGCTCTTGTTTGACGTCCCACAGCTCGCTATGACCCATAATCACGGTATCAAGTACGGTAAATTCTTCAAATGCGAACTGATCTTGGCGAAGTTTACCAATACGCTCATTTGGATCAGTCGTGCTCACATTTCCAGCTGTAGGGGTTAAATCTCCCCCTAAGATCTTCATAAATGTGGATTTACCCGCACCATTTGCGCCGATCAAACCATAACGGTTGCCTGTGCCAAATTTAACTGAAATGTTTTCAAACAGTGGCTTACTGCCAAACTGCATAGTGATATTGTTCGTTGTTAACACTGCTATGCCTTAAATTAAACGGTGTAAAATAGCCTGCGATGATTAGAGGCCCATGACTACGGCGTGCAAAATAACCCAAAATAATCATTTGAGCAGTAAAATGCATTCCATGCATGGTCATTAGAGTACGGCAGGTATAAATAGCGGCGCATTATGCCATATTACGCCGCTTAGATCTTGTGCTGTTTTCAGCAAATTGATTAACACGAAAGGAAAGACCGATTATATTGCCAAACTATAGTGTGATCCCCATAGTACGACTGATTTCAGTAAGCCCTTCTCGTTCATAAAACTTAATCGCTTTATGATTTTGCGCTAATACTGACAGCTCCAAGTGGCTCAGTTGTCGACTTTTCGCCCACGCTTTCATCGCAGTTAGTAATTTTTGCCCTGCTTTTTCACCACGGAAATTAGGATCAACCACTAGGTCAAAAATATAACCAAAATTTCGAGGAACAATGCAGCTATAAGGGTCAGCGATTTGCTGTTGTGCAATACAAAACCCTTTAATCTCACCGTTGAATTCAGCAACTAACACATAAAATTTATCGTCAATAATTGCATTTTCAATAAATTCCTTAGCCTGTTCAGCGGGTTGTAAGCGCTCAGGGTCAAGTAATGCCATCTCCGAAAACAAAATTTGGTAAAGTGAAAGAATAGAGTCCACATCATTTTTGATAGCTTCCCTTATCATGCATTCCTCTCTGTTATTTCAGTATTGATGCTAGTCGTAGGTTTTAATTGATGGGGCAATATAAGATTCAAAACTTTCTAATAATTCAGCAGGTGAATCATTCACAATCGCCATATGACGATATTTTTCATGCAGGAAACCTTCATCTGCCATTTTATTTGTCATATCAATCAATGGCTGCCAATAATTATTAATATTAAACAAGGCACACGGCTTAGCATGTAAACCAATTTGGCTCCAAGTAAATACTTCTGCGTACTCTTCAAGTGTGCCATAACCGCCAGGTAAAGCGACAAAGGCATCAGCAAGTTCGATCATTTTACTTTTACGCTGATGCATCGTTTCAACTTTATATAGCTCGGTTAAATTTTTATGAGAAATTTCGCGTTCTTCTAGCAATGATGGGATAACTCCAATCGCTTTTCCCCCTAATGACAAAACGGTATCAGCAATTGTCCCCATAATTCCCACACTAGCACCGCCATAAACTAATGTAATATCACGCTTAACCATTTCTTTAGCAAATTCAATGGCTTTTTGCTGATAGACCTCATTATTTCCCATACTGGAACCACAATACACTGCAATACTTTTAATCTTTCCCATCTGTTCCTCATTTTCCATTTTTATTGTGACTTTTTAGAGAATTGAATTATACGAGCCTAATGCAGAAGCTCAAGCTTCGCCCTCTGTCATAATAAAATGAGACTAATTCATGTTTATAGCACTACAATTCACCTAAACCAACATATTGACAGCCAATAGAGCACATTTCCCCCCTTATGAGCGATAGCTAAACCACAAAGAAATATAAAGCCGTGCCGTTTTATGAGATAATCTTTAAGAAATTATTTTTCATCACTAAATACTTATTTTCTAAATATTTATTATCAATTAAGTTACGTTTTCCGAGGTTTACTTATTTATGTCTGCCGACACTAAAAAGAGCGCATTTCCGCTATTACCTATAGGGTTATTACTGCTTGCAATGACCTCTATTCAAAGCGGGGCTTCTTTAGCTAAAACTTTATTTCCCGTTATCGGCGCTCCCGGTGTTACTGGTTTACGTTTATTGCTTGCTACGATTATATTATTTGTTATTTTTAAGCCTTGGCGTTTAAAATTCAGAAGAAATTCACTGGTTCCATTGTTAACTTATGGCTTGTCCTTAGGAACCATGAATTATTTATTTTACCTTTCTCTTGAGCGTATTCCATTAGGGATAGCCGTTGCATTAGAGTTTACAGGGCCATTAGCCGTTGCGATGTTTTCTTCTCGTCGCCCTATTGATTTTCTGTGGATAGCGCTGGTTATTGTTGGGTTGTTATTTTTACTTCCTATTGGCGATGATATCGATTCCATTGACCCACTTGGCGCCATTTATGCACTTGGTGCAGGGGTTTGTTGGGGTATTTATATTATTTTCGGACAACGCGCAGGGGCTGGCTACGGTGCAGCAACCGTCGCAATCGGTTCATTTATTTCTGCCTTGATCTTCTTCCCTATTGGCTTAATGCAAACTGGAGTCGAGGTGATGTTTGACCCATCAATCTTACCTCTTGCGCTAGCCGTCGCGATTTTATCAACCGCATTCCCTTATACATTAGAAATGATCGCGCTAACTCGCTTGCCTGCTCGAACTTTTGGTACATTAATGAGCCTTGAACCTTGTATGGGCGCATTTTTGGGGATCGTTTTTCTACATGAACACTTAACGATGACTCAATGGTTGGCATTGTTATGTATTGTCTGTGCTTCTATTGGTTCAACCTCAACAGCGGTACCAAAGTCAAAAATAGAAAAAGTGTCCTAGCTACAAAATCTAATGGCAAACGAAGTCGTTAAGGTTAATAAATTCGATATGCTGATATTTATTAACCTTTTTTCATGTAAAGATTTATTCATCAATTTGAAATAATCATTTTTTATTTTTATTTTATTATTTAATTGGTGCTATAGCACTTATTGCTAAAAACTATCAGCATTCAAGATCCACAATAAATTAACAGTTAATAAAACCTATCGAATAGGCCTATTAAACTAATCGTTTATTACATTATGACAAAGTCGGTTTATTATTTTATATTTATTGACAGATGAGGTTACTAAACAAATTCATATTTAAGAGAGGATGAATCATGAGTACAGCTAAATTATTTAAAGCATCTTCAAATGAACTTTTATATACACGCAATGATATGGAAGACAGCGTAAAATTGGAAACCATTGGAATACTTAATGTTATGGTAGTCCATTTTACCGATCTCTCTCTAATGACTAAACAAGCCCACTGGAATATGCGTGGTCGCAATTTTATCGCCGTACATGAAATGTTAGATGGTTTTAGAACCACGCTAGTTGAACACTTAGATGAATTCGCTGAACGCGCAGTTCAATTGGGAGGCGTTGCTATTGGTACAACCCAAGAAGTTAGCCGCTTCACTTCGTTAGAGGCTTACCCAATTAATATTCACAGTGTACAAGATCATTTGAAAGCATTAGCAGACCGTTATGCGGTCGTCGCGAATGATATTCGAAAAGCAATTGATGAAGTGGAAGACGAAGATACCGCAGATATGTTTACCGCGGCTTCCCGCGATATGGATAAATTCCTCTGGTTTTTAGAAGCTAATATTGAGTAATGTCGTAAATAGAGTCAATTCAAATTGACCAATGGCCACTGCAAAGTGGCCATTTTATTTACTAACAATTAGCTATATAAATCAAACTATTATTGAAATTTAAATACCTTAAAAAAATACATTAACTTAATGATAATTATTTACTGTTTTTAGATATTTCAGGCTGTTCTATCGGAAATACAGGTAATGCATTTAATAATCTTTTGCCATAATTTTTAGTTAATAACCGTTTATCATAAATAATAATTTCACCATAACATTCATGACTACGAATTAACCTACCTGCTTGCTGTATCAAATTAAATGAAGCACTCGGTAAACTTTGAACTTCAAACGGGTATCGCTTCAACGACTTCAACCAATCACCTTCAGTGATAATCACAGGGTTTGTTACTGGTGGAAATGCAATTTTATGAATATGGACCTGCGTTAAATATTCCCCTTTTAGGTCTAACCCCTCAGCAAACGATTGTAAGCCAATTAAAGCACTAGATTGCCCTTGATTAATTCTTTCACAATGTGTTTCGACTAACCGATAACGTGGTTGATCTCCTTGAACCAAAAGCTGCAAACGCAAATCTTTTACGTGCTCAAGAAAACCTTCCATTGCTCTTTGACTACTAAATAAAACCAACACGCCACGGTGAGTATTTTTAATAAATTGTTCACGAAAAAACACCGCCATTTCCGCTAAGTGTTCCGCTTCATTGTTTATCGTTGGCTCATATTCCATTTTAGGAATAATAATTTTTCCCTGCTCAACATGGTTAAAAGGAGAGGACAATGTCACAAAGCGATCATCACTTTTTTCAGACAGCCCAGTAAGTTCCATAAAACGTGAATAACTGTTCAACGACCTCAGCGTTGCTGATGTAATCACAATATGAGGAATATTTCGCCATAACAAATGTTGTAATTGCTCACTCACCCGGATCCCAGCACAATGCATAAAGAAACGAGATTGGTTTTTCTCATAACGCCGACTTAACCATTTTGACACAGGGGCACCTGAACTTTGCTCTAATGCCGCCAGCCGCCAGAGCTTCGACATATTTTCAAAGTATCCCATAGCCCTACTAGTTACAATAATCGACCGATGTAAGCGAACAATATCTTGCTTCGCAGTTTGTTCCGTCAAATCATTTAAGATAGCTTCCGCTAACCCCTGTAGGGCATCTGTCTGCTTAAATAGCACCTGACAGCTTAATTGCATTGCTTCAGGCAATACACCTAGCGGAAATAAATACTCAGTTTCTTTTGACGTTTCTGGCAATAAGGCATTTGCTAGTAATGAAAAATCACGAAATGTTTCACGCAATTTTTCTGCATGTTGCTGTAATCGTTCAGGGTTAGCTAACTTTGGTGGTTTTGCTGGGCGAAATTGCCCCATATATTGCCCAACATGCTGAATAAAGCTATCAAGCTGTGCCGTTAATTGAACTAGCGTAATTTCGCCTTCAACTTCAAGGGCATCCCTTGCAACGTCTGGAACATGGTGACCTTCATCAAGCACTAATAATAAATTTTTCGGGTCAGGTAATACCGACTCACTCTCCATAGCTGCCATTACCAACGCGTGGTTAGCAACCACTACATCTGCATCTTCGATTTCTCGCCTAGCAATAAAAAATGGGCACCGCTGATAAAATTGGCAATTACGGCCTAAACAGTTCATTTTATCTGTGCTGACTTTACGCCATAAGCTATCGCTAAATGCCCGTTTGTGATGATCCCTTAGCCCATCCCATGCAAAGCTTTGAAAATCATGCCGCAGCTGCTGACAAATTGCCCGTTCTTCACTATTCGCAATTTCCGTTTTGTCTTCCACCAATAACATTAAATCTATTTGCTCACCTTCTGCTGCACAAATAGCTTCTAAATTACGGGGGCAAACATAACGAGCACGCCCAAATGCACCTGTATATTTTAGATCAGGAATAATTTTGCTTAATAACGGTAAATCCTTACTATAAATTTGGTCTTGTAATGCCACATTCGCCGTACTAACCACTAAGGTTTTTCCTTCTTCCCTACCAACCGCTATCCCCGGTATTAAATAAGATAGAGTTTTCCCTACTCCAGTAGGCGCTTCTATGACCAAATGGCGGCCGTCATCATCCGCTAAATTTTTCGCGACTTGCGCTATCATCTGCCGCTGCGGGGCTCTTGAAACAAACCCATCAATTTGTACGGACAACCCTTTATACCACTGAGTTATTTGTTCTTTAGTTTTATTCGACAGGGACATAAATTATGCAGGTGACCAAAGTTAAAATGAAAGATAACGAAACTGACAACAATATGAAATATGAAAAAAACTCTTTTGCCAACCGCTTCGCAAAACTACTGTATTAATACCCATTATACATAAAAATTGGGAAGCTTTTTGCAAAACGCCCATTATGCGACAGAAAAAATAGCTTTTAACTTGTTTGCAACACTCATCCGGTTATACTTTGAGTTCTTACACTATTTGGATTTTTATCACTAGGCAGGCTATAGAAAATGAAAAAGGTTGTTATCGCACTTTGCGCATTATGTGCTTTTGGTTCTGTAGGCGGTATTGTGTTAGCTGGTATGAACATTTATACCCGTTCAACAACACCACTTGAACAAGGTCAACCGCAATCCCCTTCAGCACTGCCAGCACCTAATCAAATTCAGTAATTTTTAAATAATTTAGCAACCCAGGATGGAGATAGCTTATGTACAACGATTATTTCGTAACCCCACAATGGTTAAATTCACATCTATTTGATAATAACATCATTGTGCTCGATGCTTCCTCTCCACCACCAACCGCACCTTATGACTGCCGCCAACAATATTTAGAAGAACATATTCCTAACGCTCAGTTCTTTCATCAAGATGAAATTGCAGACAAAAGCTGTGATTTACCTCATATGCTGCCAAGTGCTGAAGTTTTTAGCCAAGCAGTTAGTGCCATGGGTATTGGCAATGACACCCAAGTTATTATTTATTCTCAGAATAACTTATTTTCATCCCCAAGAGCATGGTGGACTTTCACCACGATGGGCTGCAAAAACGTTAAAATTTTAGCCGGTGGCATCGATGCTTGGAAAGCTGCTGGGTTTGATGTTCAGTCAGGGGAAGTCACTCCGCCAGCTGCGAAGCAATTCCATGCCACACGTAAAGACAGTAACGCACTGAATCAAGAACAAGTACTTGAGATTGTAAATCAAGGCAAAATTCAAATTATTGATGCTCGCGCAGAGCCACGCTTTCTTGCCCAAGCGCCAGAACCGCGTCCGGGTTTACGTATGGGGCATATTCCAGGGAGCAAAAACGTCCCATGGGATCTTCTTGTGGAAAATGGTACATTCAAATCACCAGAGCAACTTAAAGCTATCTTTGCTAAGCAAGGTGTAGATATCCATGCGCCTTCTGTGACGACCTGTGGTTCAGGAATGACCGCTGCAGTGGTATTAATGGCATTAACCTTATTAGGTAACCAAAACCTGCGTTTGTATGATGGTTCATGGGCCCAATGGGGGCAAGATAACGGCCTGCCAATCGAGTCGTAACCCTCTTCTTCCATAAAAATATAAGCCACTCGATATTTAAGTGGCTTATAGAATGAGCATTTACCAAGTAGAAGAAATGGCTATTTGGCAAATATCCCGGCTAAGAACAGTACGACAATCGCACCGATGACCGCGACAACAAAACTCCCAAAGTTGAAGCCATCAACTTTTCCTTTACCAAAGAAAGTACTGATGTAACCACCCACAACAGCACCAACAATCCCCAGCACGGTGGTCATAATGAACCCCATGTGATAAGTACCTGGCATCAGCCACTTAGCTAAAACACCAGCAATTAAACCAAAAATAATCCAAGCAATTACACCCATCTTACGCCTCCCAGACTCGGTAATTTCACTATAATGTTAAAATGTTCCCATATAATAGTAGAGCTTTAAATAAATTAAATCACTCTCCTACCAATTAAGTAAAGACCCTATAAGTTAATTTCGCAACTATAAATTCTTGCTAATTAACATTATTCATAATTAATTGTTCACTATTTCAGTTATCACTTGTGCAATCTGTTGGGCATTTTTTAATGATCTAACTTGAGAAAATAGTTCATCTGCCTGATGATATTCTTTGCGTAAATAGCCTAGCCATTGTTTAATTCGGGCTGCATGGTAATGGCCTGTATCTCCTTGTTTTTCAAGTTCCGTATACTTTAATAGCAACTTGCCAACTTGCTCCCAAGGCATTTTAGACTCATTAAATTTGACCACCCGGCTAAGGTTTGGCGTATTGAGTGCTCCACGGCCAATCATTACGGCATCACATCCTGTGATTTCAAGGCAGCGCTGTGCGCTTGTATAATCCCAAATCTCACCATTAGCAATCACTGGAATCGACAATTTACGACGGATTTCGCCAATGGCAGACCAATTAATGTTCTCTGCTTTATAACCGTCTTCTTTGGTTCTACCGTGAACAGTAAGTTCTGTTGCTCCTGCTTGTTGAACTGCATCTGCAATCTCATAAGCAAATTCAGAACTATCCCACCCCAAACGAACCTTAACCGAAACAGGTAACTCTTTTGGAACTGCTTCTCGCATTGCTTTAGCGGCTCGATAGATTAAATCGGGTTGCTTTAATAAAGTCGCACCACCACCATGACCATTGACTGTTTTTGATGGGCAACCACAATTTAAGTCGACTCCCCAAGATCCTAATTCAGCCGCTCGGTTTGCATTTTCTGCCAACCACTGAGGGTGCTGCCCTAATAGCTGCACACGAACTAATGTCCCTGAAGGGGTGCGGCTTCCATACTTTAGTTCAGGGCATAAACGGTAGAATGTTTTTGCCGGTAAAAGGGTATCAACCACGCGAACAAACTCGGTTATGCACAGGTCATAGTCATTAACTTCACTTAATAAACAACGAACTAGAGGATCTAAAACTCCTTCCATAGGAGCTAACAAAACGCGCATAAATGGCTCACAAAAAACGTAATAATACCTGCTTATCATACCGTTTATTTAATAGATGAGCAGAAAAACTTCTAAGGTGGGAGATACCAAAAACTAGCTTAACGTGACTTTGCAAGTAGCTCTTTTTAATGCTATTAACATTAAAAAGAGCCGCAAGCTTATGGAAGGTTAGCTGTCACTTCGCCCTTGTTTAACTTTTTTCTGTGCGTTTTTCCATGGGGAACCCGCCCCCTTCCCTGAACTCGGCTTTGATGATGGTGCATTGCTACGACGTGGTGCTTTACTTTGATTCCTATCACCTGAACCGCCTGAACGACGTTCATTGCGTTGTGGTGTTTTTTGAATTGGCTCAGCCTTTATGGAAGGGTCGGGCTCATAACCTTCAATCGCCATCAATGGAATCGATTTTTTCAATAATTTTTCGATATCCTTGAGTAATTTAGCCTCATCGATACACACTAAGGAAACTGCCATCCCAGTTGCTTCTGCGCGGCCTGTTCGACCGATACGGTGAACATAGTCTTCGGCAACATTAGGAAGCTCAAAATTCACCACATAAGGAAGCTGTTCAATATCGAGACCACGGGCTGCGATATCCGTTGCCACTAACACACGAATATCTCCAGATTTAAAGTCAGCTAGTGCACGAGTACGAGCCCCTTGGCTTTTGTTGCCATGGATAGCAGCAGCTTTGACACCATCTTTATTTAAATGCTCAGCCAGACGGTTTGCACCATGCTTTGTACGTGTAAAAACAAGGACTTGTTGCCAGTTTTCACGGCCAATCATAAACGAAAGTAATTCCGCTTTTCGTTTTTTATCAACCAAATGCACATATTGAGTCACTTGCTCAGAAGCTGAGTTTCGCGGAGCAACCTCAATAGTCACAGGGTTATTGAGTAATTTATTTGCCAGTTGTTTGATTTCATCTGAAAACGTTGCTGAGAATAATAAGTTTTGGCGCTTTTTGGGTAACTTATTAATCACCCTACGAATATCATGAATGAACCCCATATCTAACATACGGTCAGCTTCATCCAGTACAAAAACTTCGACTTGAGAAAGGTCTACCGCATTCTGGTGTTCTAAATCTAATAAACGCCCCGGAGTCGCAATTAAGATATCAACCCCACCACGCAACTTCATCATTTGTGGGTTAATACTCACCCCACCAAAGACCACAAAAGAACGAATACGTAAATGACGGCTATATTCTTTTACATTTTCAGCAACTTGCGCTGCAAGCTCCCTTGTTGGCGTCAAAATTAACGCACGAATAGGCTTGCGATCCTTTCCTGCACGAGGAGTTGTAATAAGCTTTTGTAAAATTGGTAATGTAAAACCTGCTGTTTTACCCGTACCAGTTTGAGCGCTAGCTAAAAGGTCGTTTCCTGCAAGCACAGCTGGGATAGCCTGTTGTTGAATAGGCGTAGGGCTTTCATAACCTAATTCATTAATGGCAAGCAAAATTTCCTCGTTTAACGCGAGGTCTGAAAAAGTAGTCAAATTAAATTACTCCGGGCTTCACCGCTTCAAATTGAATGTGGCAGTTATGGGGGAAGTGAGTCAGAAGAAAAAGCGCAAACTGCCGTGCGACACTGTGTAAAATTCTAACATTATTTGCAGATGATAAATATATTAATTTAGTTTGCTTAATAAATTAATATAAAATCTCATTCGTATAGTATATATACTTATATGGTACTATGAGATGTCGTTTTTTACTTTTTATTAACATGAAAAGCCATTAAGAGCTAATTAGGTGTTATTTAATTCTGAATTTTTAAAGGAATGGTTATGAATACAAGTTCATCGTCAACGTTGCGAGGAGAAAATGCGAAAATGCAATTGCTTCTCACTGCTGCTGATGTATATGGAGAACAAGGGCTTGATGGCGCTACTACACGCAAAATCGCACAGGCATCAGGGCAAAATATTGCCGCAATTTCTTATTATTTTGGATCAAAAGAAGGGCTTTACTTAGCTGTTGCTCAGCTTATTGCAAAAACAATCAGGGATGATTTCCATGATGTTTTTCAAGCAATTGACAACTTTCTAAATCAACCTTTGTCAGTACAGGTAACTGATGATGCGCTTGATTTACTACAAAAAACAGTCATTGCTTATAATCATTTTCAGTTGGAAAAGAAAAATTTAAGCTTTTCTCGCATATTAGCACGTGAACAACTCAACCCCACCGAAGCCTATACGATAATTCATGAACAGGCTTTAGGCCCAATACATTCGCGCCTAAACCGTTTGATAGCGATTTATATTGGTGCTGACCCCAATCATTTAACAACGTTAATTCATACACACGCAATCCTTGGCGAAACCCTTTCATTTCGTATTGCTCGAGAAACGTTATTACGCCAAACTGGTTGGAAACATATTAATGAAAATGAATTTAAAATTATTAATCAAGTTCTTATTGAACATACAAATATATTATTAGCAGGCTTACGCCATCGCAAACAATATGAAAAGTGATATGATAAAAATATTAAAGTGATTCATTCACATTGATAATAACTAGAGGCTGATGATTTTATTGCAACTTGAGCCACATTTTCCCATTAAAAACAGCGGCCTCTAACAACATAATTTGTTTTCATATCATGGATTCTTTAAGTAAGGTTAGCTATGAGCAATAAAAACCGTTCTGTTGTTGTTTTCATTATTCTCATATTAATCAGTGCTGCAATTGGCGGTTATTACTACTATCAATCACAGCAAGACAAAATATTAACACTCTACGGCAATGTAGATGTTCGGACAGTGAATCTTGGTTTCCGAGTATCAGGTAAGCTCAAATCCCTAAACGTTGATGAAGGCGCAAAAATTATTGCAGGCGAGCAACTTGGTCAACTGGATGATCGCCCCTACATTAACGCCTTAAATAAAGCCAAAGGGGTACGTGATAGCGCCAAAGCTCAACTTGCTTTGAAAGAAAGTGGTTACCGAACTCAAGAGATTGCACAGGTTGAAGCTGAAGTAGCGCAAAAACAAGCCGCTTGGCAGTATGCCGATAACTTTTATAAACGTCAGCAAGGGCTTGCTGCGTCTCGCGTTATTTCAGCTAATGACTTAGACAACGCGAAGAACAATCGAAACCAAGCATTTGCCGCCCTTCAAGCAGCACAAGATAAGCTGAATCAATACCAAAGTGGCTTTCGCCAAGAGGAGATAGCGGCTGCGCGAGGCGAATGGCTACAAGCCGAGGCAGCTGTCGCTCAAGCTGAACTTGACTTACAAGATACCGTTTTAACTGCGCCTTCCCCTGGAACTGTTTTAACCCGAGCAATAGAGCCAGGCACGATCATCGGTGCAGGTAATACCGTTTTTAGCGTCACTTTAACAAATCCAGTTTGGGTTCGAGCCTATGTGAGTGAACCGCACCTTGGTGATGCCATCCCCGGTAAAGAAGTCTTACTGTATACGGATAGCCGCCCAAACCAGCCTTACCATGGCACCATCGGTTTTGTTTCCCCTACTGCCGAATTTACCCCTAAAAGCGTACAAACACCCGATTTAAGAACCGACTTAGTCTATCGACTACGTATCGTCGTCAATGATGCTGATGATGCTTTACGTCAAGGAATGCCAGTGACTATTCAATTTGCTGATAATAAACAGTAAGAGTTTGCTATGAGTGATGATTACAGTATCCGCCTATCCAATGTCGAGAAAACATTTGTTGGCTTGGATACTCCAGCCGTTGAAAGTTTAACAATCGAGATTCATGGGGGTTCTGTAACAGGCCTTGTCGGCCCTGATGGTGCAGGAAAGACAACCTTAATGCGTATGATTGCAGGACTATTAAAACCAGATGCAGGGAAAATTAGCGTGATGGGGCTCGACCCTATCGACGACAGCATTGCTATGCGAGCCAGCCTAGGCTATATGCCCCAAAAATTTGGTTTATATGAAGACCTGACCGTACAAGAAAATTTAAATTTGTATGCAGATTTGCGTGGGGTACTCGGCGAAGAGCGGCAAAAAACCTACCAACAACTGCTTTCTTTCACCAGCCTAGCTCCTTTTACCGATAGGCTAGCCGGTAAGTTATCGGGAGGAATGAAGCAAAAACTCGGATTAGCCTGTACATTATTAGGAAAACCCAAAGTTCTTTTACTCGACGAACCCGGTGTTGGTGTTGATCCCATCGCTCGACGCGAATTATGGCAAATGGTTCATACACTTGCCGATGATGGAATGCTAATTCTTTGGAGTACCTCCTATTTAGATGAAGCTCAGCAATGTAAAAATGTGCTGCTGTTAAATAAAGGCAAACAGCTTTATGCAGGAAAACCCGAATTATTGACTCAAAAAATGGTGGGACGTTCGTTTTTACTTGATGTACCTGCCTCACAAAAACGCACGGTATTGCAAAATGCACTCGTATTACCTGAAACCACCGATGGCGTGATCCAAGGCCGCTATATTCGCTTAATTTTGAAACCTAATGCGTCACAAGCGAATTTATTAACTGCATTAAATATGGCAGATGGAAAACTCATTGAGGCGCAGCCGCGTTTTGAAGATGCGTTTATTGACTTATTAGGTGGGGGTCCATCTCATCGTTCAGAATTAGCCGCTATCGTACCGCAAATTCCGCCTAATCCTGAAGAAACCGTCATAGAAGCGCGTAACTTAACCAAAAAATTTGGCCAATTTGCGGCAACTGATACCGTAAATTTCCAAGTTAAACGTGGAGAAATTTTTGGTTTATTGGGGCCAAATGGCGCAGGGAAATCGACGACTTTTAAAATGATGTGTGCGTTAATGAAGCCAACAGATGGGCAAGCACTCGTTCTTGGAATGGATTTAAAAACAAGTTCAAACAAAGTCAGACAGCACCTTGGTTATATGGCACAAAAGTTCTCGCTGTACGGCAACCTAAAAGTAGGGCAAAACCTGAAATTCTTTTCAGGTGTTTATGGTTTGCATCATCAACAGCAAGCAAAAAAAATCCAAGAAATGGTTGAGGCTTTTAACTTCAAACCGATTATCAATCAGGTTACTGAATCCCTCCCTTTGGGTTATAAACAACGTTTAGCCCTCGCCTGCTCATTGATGCATGAGCCTGATATCTTATTTTTAGATGAGCCGACCTCAGGAGTTGACCCACTAACTCGTAGGGAATTTTGGTTACATATCAATGGGATGGTTGATAAAGGCGTTACCGTTATGGTTACGACCCACTTTATGGATGAGGCAGAGTATTGTGACCGTATCGGGTTGGTTTACCATGGAAAAATTATTGCAGCAGGAACCCCTGATGAACTGAAACAGCAAATCGCCAGTACTGAAAACCCTGATCCTTCCATGGAAGATGCATTTATTGAGCTTATCATGAATTATGATAAGCAACAGGAGGCTCAATGACTCACACCGCTTCCCATTTTTCATGGCGTAGGCTTAAAGCGCTATGCTGGAAAGAAAGTAAACAAATTGTGCGGGATCCTAGCAGCGCTCTTATAGCTGTACTTATCCCATTGATGTTATTATTTATTTTTGGTTACGGTATCAATTTAGACTCAAGTAAATTACGTGTCGGTATTTTACTTGAGCAACAAAGTTCGCAAGCACGTGAATTGGTTGATACCTTCACGGGCTCACCATTTATTGATGCCACCATTAGTAATAACCGCCATTTATTAATCGATAAAATGCAAGCAGGAGAAATTCGCGGCATTATCGTCATCCCAGTGAATTTCGCAGCCGAATTGTTGAAAAAACAAGGCAATGCTGCAATTCAAGTCATTACTGATGGTAGCGAACCAAATACCGCTAACTTTGTACAAGCTTATACTCAAGGCGTGTGGCAAACGTGGCTAATTCAACAAGGGGAAAATAAAGGCTACCCAACAGAACCCTTAATTGAGCTCAATATGCGCTATTGGTTTAATGAAGCTGCAATTAGTCAGCATTTTATTATTCCAGGGGCAATTAGTATCATTATTACCGTAGTTGGTGCCATTTTGACCTCTTTAGTTATTGCAAGAGAATGGGAACGTGGCACGATGGAAGCATTACTTTCAACTCAGATTACTAAAACTGAATTATTGCTTTCAAAATTATTGCCTTACCAAGTTCTCGGTACTTTTGTGATGGTGTTATGCATGTTTGTCACCACATTTATCTTAGGGGTACCCTATCGCGGTTCTCTATTGGTCTTATTTGTCATTACCAGTCTTTATTTGGCAACCGCACTGGGAATGGGGTTATTGATTTCAACAATTACTCGTAACCAATTTAATGCAGCGATGGTCGCTCTGAATGCCGCCTTCTTACCTGCCATTATGTTATCTGGGTTTATTTTTGAAATTGATAGCATGCCAGCCATTATTCAGGCTGTGACTTATTTTATCCCTGCTCGGTATTTTGTCAGTAGCTTACAAACACTCTTTCTTGCCGGTGATATTTATATCGTTTTATTGATAGATTTCCTGCTATTAATCGCTTCTGCAATACTATTTATTGGACTAACGGCGCTAAAAACTCGCCGTCGTTTGGATTGAGGTGAGGTTATGTTTTATCGTCTATACACCTTAATTATGAAAGAACTTCAATCATTACTTCAAGAGCCGCAAACACGGGTTATCCTCATTTTACCCGTAATATTTCAGATGATTTTATTTCCTCTGGCCGCCACACTTGAGGTGACTAACACAACTATTGCTATCTTTGACCAAGACAATGGTGAGCATTCTATCGAGCTGACGCAACGTCTCGCTAAAGCCAGTGCGTTTTCTCAAGTTTTATTATTGAAGAATGAACACGATATTCGTGAAACGCTTGATAACCGCAAGGCGCTGCTGGTTGTCCGTTTTGGGCAAAATTTTAGTGCTGATATTGCAAGTCACCATAATGCTAATATGCTGTTACTCCTTGATGGACGTAATTCAAATAGTGCGCAAATTGCAGCAAACTATGTTGCACAAATTGTCACTCAATACCAACATGAGCTAACTCAATCACAACCCGTACCAAACAACAGTAAATTAATCGTTCGTAATTGGTACAACCCAAATTTAGATTATAAATGGTTTATTGTACCTTCATTGGTAGCTTTAATAACGACGATTGGGGTATTGATTGTGACATCTCTTTCTATCGCGAGGGAAAGAGAACAAGGCACCCTTGACCAATTACTCGTTTCTCCCCTGACCACTTGGCAAATATTTATTGGTAAGGCGGTGCCTGCATTGATCGTTGCGACTGCACAGGCGAGCTTAGTCCTAGTTATTGGGATCTTTTGCTATCAAATTCCTTTTGCTGGCTCCCTGCTCCTGTTTTATGCCACCATGTTATTTTACGGATTGTCATTGGTGGGATTTGGTTTACTTATTTCAGCACTGTGTTCAACTCAGCAACAAGCGTTCATTGGGGTATTTGTATTTATGATGCCAGCGGTGTTGTTATCAGGTTATATTTCCCCAGTCGAGAACATGCCAGTTTGGCTGCAACAAATTACTTGGATTAACCCAATTCGCCACTTTACTGAAATCACTAAGCAGATATACCTAAAAAATGCTGATTTTTCAGTTATCTTCCATAGTTTATGGCCATTATTTATCATTGCGATAATCACCAGTTCAGTGGCTTATTATTTATTTAGGAAGAAAATAGCGTGATCATAAAGAAACAACATTACGCTTTGAAAGTACAACTAAAAGTGCTGGAACTACCATTAACATCTTGAATTACAAATGAGCTAATAATATTCAAATCATATTTTACGATAGTATTTAGATCAAAAAACCCTTGTTACCAAAGTAACAAGGGTTTTCAATTTTAACGACTGCTATCCCCTCATTTCACTGAGTAATGAGGAATGCCAACCAAATTAGCGACGGTCGCCAAAGATACGCAGTAACATTAAGAACAGGTTAATGAAGTCTAAATACAGAGATAATGCACCCATGATAGAGTATTTACGCATTGTTTCTCTGTCGTTTTCATCAATTTGTGAACCCATTTCTTTCAGTTTTTGTGTGTCATACGCGGTTAAAGCAGCAAACAGTAAAACACCACCGTATGTGATCACCCAATACATCATGGTGCTTTGCAGCCAGATGTTAACCAAAGAAGCAACAACAATACCAATCAGCGCCATAAACAGGAAGTTACCCATACCTGTTAAGCTACGTTTAGTGGTATAGCCGTAGAAGCTTAATGCACCAAACATTACCGCGGTAATGACAAATGTGCCCGCAACAGACTCACCTGTATACGCAGCAAGAATAACTGAAATCGTTAAGCCTGTGAGCAATGAATAGAGCATAAACATGCCCGTTGCTGCCATGCCACTAATTTTTTGCAGTAGGAATGAAATTCCCATCACTAAACCGAGCTCAGCAATAATCATTCCAAAAAAGAGAATTTTATTGGTTGCAATGGTGTAGTACAAACCGCTGCTAACTGAATACCATGCAACAAAAGCTGTCAGCAGTAGACCGACTGTCATCCAGCCGTATACTTGCGACATAAATGCCTGAACGCCAGTATTGGCACCCTGGACAAGAGAATCATTACGTTGATCAAACTGACCCATGATGGTTACCCTTTCGCTAAAAGAAAAATCGACCCAGTAAAAATACTGTAATCGGAGAAATTAACCAAAGTCTAACACATTCTTTTGACAATACCATTCAGCAAATTCGTATTTTTCAGAGGAAAAAGTGCGATTACCAGCGGTTTGCAGACGCCTCGTCGGTTTCTTTCGCTTCCACCCATCGCTCATTTTCAGGTAATGTTTCTTTTTTCCAAAATGGTGCTTTAGTTTTTAAGTAATCCATAATAAATTCAGCAGCTTGAAATGCTGCATTTCGATGGGCACTCGTCACCCCAACAAAAACAATTTCTTCGCCAGGTTGTAAGGTACCAATACGGTGGATCACACTGACTCGCTGCAATGGCCAACGTTCTTTTGCTTCTACAACTATATTTGTTAACGCTTTTTCTGTCATTCCCGGGTAGTGTTCGAGTGTTAATGCCGCAACACTGTCACCTAAATTATGGTTACGCACTTTCCCCGTAAAAGTCACGACTGCACCATCACTATCGCATTGAGCAAGCCATTGATATTGCTCGCCAACACTAAAATTTTCTGTTTGTACTGCAATATGGGTGTTTTCCATATCACCCCCCAGTGACTGGTGGGAAAAAGGCCACTTCGTCCCCTTCTGAGAGTGGGTGGTCTAGTGAAACAAATGATTGATTAACAGCGGCAAGTAATTTGCCATCTTCAAGTGCCAACGCCCAGCGATCGCCTTTTTGTGAAAGCGCTTGACGTAAATCTTCAACTTTTTGGTAAGTGTCAGTGAGTTCTAAGCGTTCTGTTCCGACTAGCTCACGTACTTGAGCAAAAAATAATACTGTGATCATTATTCCACCTTAAAATGTCCAGACTTACCGCCTGTTTTTTCTAATAAACGAACAGGGCCAATCACCATATCTTTTTGCACTGCTTTACACATGTCATAAATCGTCAAAGCAGCAACGGATGCAGCAGTTAATGCTTCCATTTCAACCCCTGTTTTCCCTGTTAATCGGCAACAAGTTTCAATACGAACTCGGTTATGCTCAGGTTCCGCTTTGAGTATCACTTCAACTTTGGTTAACAGCAGTGGGTGGCATAATGGGATAAGCTGCCAGGTATTTTTTGCCGCTTGAATACCCGCAATACGCGCCGTGGCAAACACATCGCCTTTATGATGGCTACCGTCAACAATCATCGTTAGAGTTGCTGGATTCATAGTGACATAAGCTTCTGCGCGAGCTTCACGAACAGTTTCAGCTTTGGCTGAAACATCAACCATATGCGCCTCGCCCGACGCATTGAGGTGAGTCAGTTGGGACATATCTTCTCCTGAAATAAAAAAGAGTTAACCGCCGATTACAGATAAATTAGGTGTAATTCCGCTATCACCCATATGCAGAAAATGGGTTTCTCGTTTATGGTGTAAGCCTCGCTGAATGCGGGCTTTTAACGCTTCGTTTTGGTCATCTGCACCCAATAAATCACGCAGCGGAATGCCATTTTCACCAAATAAACATAAATGTAGGTTTCCTAGTGAGGAAACACGTAAGCGGTTACAGCTTTGGCAAAAATCTTTTTCGTACGGCATGATAAGCCCGATTTCGCCTTGGTAATCTGGGTGACTAAAGACTTGAGCAGGGCCGTCGCTTCGGGAACGTGGAAGCATATACCAGCCTTCTTCAATTAAACGCTCGCGAATAGTTTCACCCGAAATATGAAAACGTTGGAAAATATCGCTGCCGTCGCCGGTTTCCATTAACTCAATAAAGCGTAATTGAATAGGACGATGTTTGATCCAGTTTAGGAATGACTTCAAAGCGATATCGTTGACATTTTTCATTAATACCGCGTTCACTTTGACTTTTTCAAAGCCAGCTTCAAAAGCAGCATCAATACCTTTCATCACCTGAAAGAATTTGTCTTGTCCCGTGATGGCCGCAAATTGACGTGGATCGAGGCTATCAACACTCACATTGATCGCGTTCAGTCCAGCATCTTTCCACTCTTTTACGTCTCTGGCCATACGATAACCATTAGTGGTCACGGCGATTTTTTTGATCGATTCATTTTCATTGATGGCAGCAATAATATCACTGAAATCTTTGCGCATGGTCGGCTCACCGCCAGTAATACGCACTTTTTCTGTGCCTAATTCTGCGAATGCCGTACTGATACGACGAATTTCATCCAGTGTTAAGAATTCATGACGACCGCTTGGCTTATAGCCATCGGGTAGGCAGTATGTGCAACGAAAGTTGCAAACATCTGTTATAGAAAGTCGGAGATAGTAAAATTTCCGGTCAAATTGATCGACAAGTTGCTGCATAATCACACCTTTCCAAGTACGGGAGATGCAGACATTTCTATCTTGCACCCTGGTGGCTCTAGGCCACGGCCAGTGCATCATATTCAGTCGTTCAAACTTAGACGCAAAGGCTAGGAGTTTTATTTGGAACCGAGTCACTGATTTTAAACTGTAAAATGCGTCACTCTGTTCACTTAATTTATGTAAGGATTCTAGCCGATAGAAATTGAAAAAGCGAATTGCAATTCGATATATATCATTATATACAACGACTTACAAAAAATATTATAGAATCACCGAAGCTATTATTATCACTGATAATTTTCCATTTTAGATGGCTTTAAAAAACATAATTTCATACTAATTGATTAACATCTCTAATTATTTAATTAAACATTTATTGATATAGATCTAAAATGGGGAGCAAGCTCCCCATCTAATTGTTTACGTTATCAATATCAACACTCAACGCTTATCAAAACCGATATTTCAAATTGAATAATTGGCATATCAATTAAAAATAAATAGTAAGGTGCAAAATTTATTAACCAATAACACGACAGCGTAAAGTATGACGTATATTTAGAAACGGTATTCTATCCCGCCCGACACCGTTCGCCCTCTACCTAACGTATTGGCCAAGCTTTCCCCATAACTAACCACGTACGCCCGATTGGTCAAGTTTTCGACATTTCCTCGAATAGTTAAATTATCGGTTAAAGCATAACTTGCATATAAATCAATCAATGTATATTTAGGCCAGTCAGCTAAGTAAGGGGAATTTGATTGTACTGAGTAGTCTTGAAAACCTGGCGTGAAGCGAACGACTACACCACCATCGAGTTTTCTATCAAACGCTCGCCCACCTAATGTAAAGGAACCACGATCACCGGGTAAGTTCGCTGCACTGCTGAAAATGGCGCTGCTGTCACAATCCACATGGTTATTTGATGCCTCATTTGGCTCAACATACCAGTTACCTGGGCCAACGTCTTCGCCATACTTCAATACACCACCTAGCCATGCAGGATGTGAACAAAATTTATTTTTGCCAATCATATGGGTAAAGGTCAGGTCTGCATACACAAAACCTGCGTCGTAATTTAGTTGATATTCAACCCCTCTAAAACGGGTCGCAACCAAGTTGTTGCTATAAGCAGCATTTCCAATATTAGGGCTAACCATCCCTGGTTTCTTACGGTCAATCGCTAAGTTAATGTAGTTATCTACACGTGTATCAAAATAGGCAACTTTTGCCACAAATCGGTCTTCTTCGATAAACAATTGCGGATAATTGATGTTCATCCCCACTTCCCAAGCATTTGAACGCTCAGGTTTTAAATACGGATTGGGAAATTGAGTCGAACTACTGTGAGCACTTCCTGTGGTTAACGTTTCTGTAATCGCTGGCGGGCGCCATGACCGCCCATAACTGGTAAACAATTCCATCCATTCAACATTAGGACGTACCGCTAAACGAATATGGGGTGAAAATGCCCCTTCTGAGTTATCAACATCCCAATTTTCCGTCGTCATAACAACCTTGCAATCACGTAACCTTCTTCCTGTACATGGATTGTCTCTGGTATAAGGAAGTACTGCATAACTCATACTCGTTTGGCCTTTGAGAGAATAATAGTCATAACGCATTCCCCCTTCTAATGTTAACCAATCATCGTATTCATAAGTCAAATTAGTGAAAAGTGAGCTCAATGAACGTTTTCCGTCCGGTGTCACTCCACTCGCCGCTTCACGTGTCGAACTACTACTCGCTTTGTCTTGGAAAGTTTCCAAACCATAATGCGCTTTTAATACATTGTTATGGTTAAATTCAATTTCTGAATGATTTTCAAGCTGTATCCCTACCGTTTTGACTCGAGTGTCCATCTGGTAGCCATTATTATAAATTTGGCTAGTGGAATAGGTGTCTGTATTGTCTTTGGTATCAACAAAATACACTTTTCCTTTTAGCTCGGTGCTCCATGGTTTATCGCTAAATTGAGTGTAATCAAGGGAATAATTCTTGGCTGTTACATCACTGAAACCGCTACTTTTCCACCCTAGCTTATAAGGCCACGAGCTACCTAAATTCGTTAGCGTTCCTGCATTTGGCGTTGCCACTTTGGTTTCTAAGTAATTAAATTGTAAACGCTGTTCGTCACTTATATTCCAACCGGCTTTTGCCAAATAAGAGGTCATTCGGTAATTACTGTCATTAATACGAGTGTGTTTTAATTGGTGCGCAAGTTCATCATAATGCCCTGCCCCATTATTGACTCGAATATTACCGATATTACCGTGAGTTCCTGGTTTATAATCCCCAAGACGTCGTTCACTGGCCGCAAATAACAAATCCGCGTTTTCATTCCCTAATGCCAGCACACTACTGCCAATAAAATGAGTATTATTTGACCCCATACTCGCATGTAATTTTCCACCAAAAGTTTTATCTTTTGATAAAAAATCAGACGCATTGACTGTATTGAAGGTCGCCACACCACCTAAGGTTCCACCGCTTCCCATTCCACTTGTATTGCCCTTTTGTATTTCCACCCCAGAAAGCAGTTCTGAGTCGATATACATAGAACCATTGCGCTGCCCATGTCCGCTTTTTTGAAAGTTTTGCCGCATACCATCGATATTCATATTCACACGACCATAATCCTGTATCCCACGGATATTCACAGATAAAGAAGGGTCTTGTTGGCTAACACTCGAATAGACACCTGTCGTTAGCTCTAACACATCAGCTATGTGCTTTGGTGGGCGGTCATCAATTTGTTTTTTACTAATTACACTGACAGATGATGGACTGTTATATACCCAATCCCCTTGTTGGATCTGGCTTGCTGTGACGGTAATGTTATCTAGCTTAATCACCGAATCACCGGTAATAGGCGCGATACGCTCTATTGTTATTCGGTTATTTTGTAATTGATATTGCACAGGGTTTGAACCAATTAATCGACGTAATCCCTCCTGTAGCGTAAAGCTTCCTTTCAAGCCTTGACTTTGTAAGTCATTAATTTCTCGGCTCTGAATGATTATTTCTACCTTTGCTTGCCGAGCGAATTGCAGCAAAGCATTTTCAAGTGAGCCTGCAGCAACAGAAAATGTTATTTCCTGCTGTGCGGATGCTACCGCTGAGTTAGCCTGTGCTAGATTGAAAAATGAAAATGCAGGTAACGTAAATAATGCAAGGTGAACACAGATTGTTGCTTTTTTATAGTGGTGCTTTTTTTGAGTCATTTCCCATCCCTAAAATGATAATGGTAATAGAAATCATAATCACTTAGATTAAGACGCGGGAATTAGGAAAACCCGTAAATAAATTTTAAAAAAATAATTTATTATTATTCGATATCTATATTAATTATTAATAATCAATATATTAAAGTGAAAAATGGGATTTCATAAACGGATAAGCCATATGATGACACCAAATGCGTTACCCCACTATCAAGTGTGTTAATTTGTAATACACCACTAATGTGCCCTACTCGCTCCTCAGTCAATAAAATAATTTGCTTGTCACGGTATCGATTTATTTCAGCAATAACCTCCGGAAAGGTTTGCTGCTGAAAAATAATTTGTCCTTCTCGCCATACCGTAGAATGTGAGTTGACCATTGAAGTCATAGGCGTTATATCTGATTGATATTGAGTGAAATTTCCTGCTGGAATGACCATTTCTTGCCCTGAGAATAGTGACACCTTTACACTGTGTTGATAAACACTGACTGCCACTTTGCTATTTTCATTATCAACTGAAAATTCAGTGCCAAGTGCCTGAGTTATCCCATTTTTCGCCATAACCTGAAAAGGCCTTGGTTCCGTATCCGTTTTTGGTGCAACAGTAAAATAAGCACGCCCTCGTAATAAATTAACTTGCCGATACTGCGGGCTAAACGCTAATTGCAATTGCGCACCACTGTCGAGGTCAACACGGCTACCATCAGGTAAGGTAATATGCTGTATTTCACCGGTTTTCGCATAGTAATCCACTGGCTGTGTATATTGAAAATACCAAATTGACATGGATAACACACTCACTAGCACAACCGCCGCTATTGATAAACCAATATAGCGAGGCCGCCTCTTTTTATTCATTCCCTGTTGGTTATCTACTGTTTGTTGTCGCGGTTTATTGGCTGTTAATGCCCATAATTGCCGTGCACGATAGTATGTAGACTTATGTAACTCTGACGCATTGAGCCAAGACTGGAAATCTTCATTTTCTTGCGACGTCAGCTCTCGTTGCGTGGTTTTAACAACCCACATTGCGGCTTTGTTTTCAATTTCAGATGGACTATCAGATGGCTTCATGACTAGTCTCTCCATTTATGAATTAGCATTGCCAATGCATTGGCTAAATGTTTTTCGACTGTGCTTAATGAAATATTTAAGCGCTGCGCTACTTCCGTTTGAGCTAATCCTTCTTCTCGATGCAAGCGAAATATCTCCTGAGTCCTGGGCGGCAAAGATTGAATAATTTTCTGAATTTGTGCAAGTTGTTGATCATGAATAACCGTGGCTTCAATACCTTTTACCCGCGATGGGATCTCTTGCCATTGTTGGTCACTGATCGCCATTAATTGTTGTTTTTTCTGTAGCCGGAAGTGGTCAACAATCAGGTTTTTCGCAATTCGATACAAATACGCATCAAAATCTTGAATAGTTGATGTTTTCATTAACTCTGCCATTCGAGCAAAGCTTTCCTGTGTGATATCCATACTTAAATTATGGTCTTTAAGGTACATATTCAGATAACGGCATAACGACGATGAATGGCGAGCAAACAGGCGCTGTAATTCTGAATCAGACATATTGATCCATAAAATAAATAATGAAAATGAGAATTATTTACATGATATAGATAATAATTTAAAATGAAAACTCCCTAGCGCATTTTTCCTTCTAAGACTCACATCAATACAGAATCGTCTCTTTTATTGTTTTTTGTCACAGTACTTAAGCTAAGAATGATGTTTTATGATAGATTAACGCCCAATTTATTTTAGTCGCCATAAAACGGGCTTAGCGTAAAAAACGCATTTCGTAACTCGCTGGTTTACTTGCTTTTATAAGTACTGAAAATTAACTGATATAGGAACACTATGCCGAATTGCAGTCTGGCGGATCTCAGGCATGTTGTCGCTCTAGGTGGCGGGCATGGACTTGGTCGCGTGATGTCTTCACTTTCTTCTTTAGGTTCTCGTTTAACGGGTATTGTTACCACAACCGATAATGGGGGCTCAACAGGCCGTATTCGTCGCTCTGAAGGCGGGATCGCTTGGGGAGATATGCGTAACTGTTTAAATCAGCTAATTACTGAACCATCCATTGCTTCTGCGATGTTTGAATACCGTTTCAGCGGTAATGGTGAACTTTCAGGCCATAATTTAGGTAATTTAATGTTAAAATCATTAGACCACCTAAGTGTTCGTCCGTTAGAAGCCATAAATCTTATCCGTAATATGCTAAAAGTTGATGCGCAGTTGATCCCGATGTCGGAATCCCCTGTTGATTTAATGGCTATCGATGAAATGGGCAATGAAGTATACGGTGAGGTGAATGTTGATGCCTTACATGAAATCCCGCAAGAATTACGCTTATACCCGACAGTAAAGGCAACGAAAGAAGCCTTACAGGCTATCCACCAAGCAGACTTAATTATTATCGGCCCCGGCAGCTTTTTTACCAGTTTAATGCCATTATTGCTTTTGGATGAAATTGCAGCTGCACTGCGCGAATGTAAAGCCCCGATGATTTATATTGGTAACTTAGCGAAAGAAATTAGCTCCCCAGCAGCAAACCTGTCTTTGCCTGACAAGCTAAAAATGATGGAGCATTATATTGGTTGCCAAAAAATTGATGCGTTAATCCTTGGCCCTCGCACACAAACAAGCAATATCAGCCCTGAACGCAAAATAATTCAACGGGTACTCGAAGCTGACGATATTCCCTATCGCCATGATAGAAAGCTGTTACTGCAAGCCATCGAAGAAACCATCAACTTGTTATAACCCCCTAACCGCCATTCCGCTGCTAAATACCCGCAGCGGAAAACCTTCCCTAAAATTAGCCCTTTGTTTCCCGTATTTCCACAAAATCTATTTTCAAAATACTTTGCGTTATGGGTAGGCGGCAAGTGAAGGCAGCTCGGGGAGCATACATAAATATGTGACCCGAGTGACTAAACGTAGCCAACACCCCCACAACGTGAGGTATGAGGAAAATTACGAATTAGCGATAAACTGAGAGCGTATCTCCTGCAATTCGTCTCGGACTCGCGCAGCCGCTTCAAATTCAAGATCTTGAGCATGCTTATACATTTGCGCTTCAAGTTGCGAAATCCGTTGCTCCAACTCTTTTGTCGACATCGATTGGATATCAACCGAATTATTATTTTTACCATTGTCTTTCGTACGGTTTTTTCCTTTACCACCCACTTTGTGGCCAATTTGCAGGATATCACCGATTTTCTTATTCAAACCTTGTGGTACGATTCCATGTTCTTCGTTGAACGCCATTTGTTTAGCACGGCGACGCTCTGTTTCTGCAATCGCTTTTTGCATGGAGTTGGTGATCCTGTCTCCATAAAGGATTGCCTTACCATTTAAGTTACGAGCCGCACGCCCTATGGTTTGAATAAGCGAACGCTCTGAGCGCAAGAAACCTTCTTTGTCAGCGTCCAAAATAGCCACCAGAGAGACCTCTGGCATATCCAAGCCTTCTCTTAATAAGTTGATCCCAACCAGTACATCAAACTCACCAAGTCGCAGGTCGCGAATAATTTCCACACGCTCGACTGTATCGATATCTGAGTGAAGATAACGCACTCGCTCACCGTGCTCTTCGAGATATTCCGTTAAATCCTCTGCCATACGTTTTGTTAAAGTAGTGACTAATACACGTTCATTTTTCTGTACACGGATACGGATTTCAGACAGTAAATCATCCACTTGGGTAGTAACTGGGCGGACTTCTATAATCGGGTCAAGTAGGCCAGTAGGCCTAACAACTTGCTCAATCACTTCATTGCCTGATTTATCAAGCTCGTAGTTACCCGGCGTTGCCGACACATAAATAGTTTGAGGAGCTGAGGCTTCAAATTCTTCAAAGCGCATTGGCCGGTTATCTAATGCAGAAGGAAGACGAAACCCATATTCAACTAAGGTTTCTTTTCTTGAGCGATCCCCTTTATACATCGCGCCTATTTGCGGGATAGTAACGTGAGATTCATCCACCACCAGCAAGCCATCTGCGGGTAAGTAATCAAATAGTGTCGGCGGTGGCTCACCAGGAGCACGACCCGATAAGTAGCGTGAATAGTTTTCAATACCTGAACAATAACCGAGCTCATTCATCATCTCTAAGTCGAATTGCGTTCGTTGAGTAATACGTTGCTCTTCCAGTAATTTATTGTTTTCTAGTAATACTTTTCGTCTATCCGCCAATTCAACCTTAATTTGTTCCATTGCCTCAAGAATGCGTTCTCTCGGTGTGACATAGTGCGTTTTTGGATAAACGGTGAAACGAGGAACACGATGTTGTATTTGCCCTGTCAATGGGTCAAATAATGACAACCGTTCAACTTCGTCATCAAATAGCTCAACACGTAAGGCATACTCGTCTGATTCCGCAGGAAAAATGTCGATAACCTCACCACGGACGCGGAAAGTCCCCCGCGTAAAAGCTTGGTCATTCCGCGTATATTGCAAGTCCGCTAAACGCCTTAAAATTGAGCGTTGGTCGATGATCATGCCATCCGTTAGGTGCAACATCATTTTTAAGTAGCTGTCAGGGTCACCCAAACCGTAAATAGCCGACACAGAAGCCACCACAATCACATCGCGACGTTCGAGTAAGGCCTTGGTCGCAGATAACCGCATTTGCTCAATGTGTTCGTTTACAGACGCATCTTTTTCAATGAAAGTATCGGAGCTTGGGACGTAAGCTTCAGGCTGATAATAGTCATAGTAAGAAACGAAATATTCCACAGCGTTGTCTGGGAAGAAGGCTTTCATTTCGCTATAAAGCTGTGCCGCTAAGGTTTTATTATGCGCCATTAACATGGTAGGCCGGTTCTCTTGCGCAATAACGTTGGCAATAGTGAACGTCTTACCAGACCCCGTTACCCCTAATAGGGTTTGATGAGCAAGTCCATCTTGTAGCCCTTCCCTTAACTTATGGATGGCTTCGGGTTGGTCCCCTCCCGGCTGAAAATCAGAATACAGCTTAAAATCCTTACTCATATTAACGCCCCTTAACTAGTTTCTCCCATTATGATACTGGATAAAAAACCAGCTTCAAGTATTGAAGCTAAATTTTCTGTTATTCTCCGTTCTAATATGTTTATAAAAATGTTATCCCCAAAAAAGTGCTTGACCTTTTTGAAACTTTATATTTTATGCTATTGCATTTTTATGCCGTATCTCAAATGCAAATTGAAGACTTGATTTTATTTAACCATTTGTATTTATTAAAAATTAATTTAAAGTCCAGAATCACATCAAATAAAGTCAAAGCCGCTTGTCGCCTAGCGTAGAACTTGTTTTATAACGTTAATACACAAGGTTATCCACAGAAATGGTGGATAACTCTTGAAGCCCTTTAGGCTCATGGATTCACAAGATCCCTAAGATTTGTTCAATGGAGGCTAAATGACAAAAAGATGGCAGTTTAATGAAAAAATTTTTACGTAGTAACTGCGATGAAAAACAGATTTTATCTTTTTTATTAAGATCTGAGTGGTATTTTTACTGAAATACTTGACAGTATTTCAGTTGAGAACGTTAAAAAAGATCGGATCTCTATTTAACAATTGATCAGCCCCAAGCACTTGACTTACTTGGGGTAAAATATTTATAAATTTTATATAATCAAAGAGTTAATAAAGAAAGATCTAAATAGCTGCCTAATTCACCGTTAAGAGTGTCTTGATGTGGGATCACACCTAAACAAGGTGCCTTAATCATTCGATTAAGTGTCAGCAAATATTGTGCTTGGAAACGACCAGCAGGTTCAACTTCATTGGCGACCCAGCCAGCCACAGGCAAACCTGAAGCCTCGATAGATTCCATGGTTAACAATGCATGGTTTATACAACCTAACTTAACACCAACCACTAAAATAACGGGTAACTGCTGTTCAATCACCCAATCTGCATACGTTTTTTCTACGGATAACGGGGTATACCAGCCACCAGCACCTTCCACTAATAACCAATCAGCTTGAGATTTCAAATAAGCCAACCCTTGATTGATTATTGAAAATTCAATAGGTTGATTTAATTCTTCACTGATAATATGTGGCGAAGTGGGTGCTTCAAACACAATCGGGTTAATCACCTGATAGGGTAATTTTACTCGGCTATTGGCTTGTAATAATAACGCATCGCTATTACGCAACCCGTCTACCGTGAGTTCACTTCCAGATGCAACGGGCTTAAAGCCCACCGTGTTCAAACCTTGATAACCTGCGGCTTGCAGTAAAGCACAACTTACAACGGTTTTCCCTACTTCTGTATCCGTTCCTGTTACAAAATACACTTTAGTCACGGTAAATCACTCCAAACACCGTATGATAAGTTAAAGGTAGGCCTTGCTCTGTCATTGGATAGAGCAAAGCAAGTTGCTGCAAATGCTGGCGAGTCACTAGCCCAGCTTTACGCCCAGTGGTCAAATGTGTCGCGCCAATCCCTTTCAATGAATGGAGCAACGCTATTAACTCAGGAAAATAGAGTGTATCCTTCTGAAAAATAAGTTTATGTCTCCATGACTGACAACTATTTCGTATCTGTTGAACACTGAGAAAGGAATTCACATGCGAATAGCCATCAAGTGAATGCCAAGCTGAAGATAATTCTGTGAGAGAATGCTCTGCAAGCGTAGTGAACACCGCAACTCCACCCGGTTTTGTCACCCGATACAATTCGCTTAATGCTTTACTCAGATCTTGGCACCATTGAACCGATAAATTTGAAAAAACCACATCAAAGGTTTGTGAATCTAATGGAATGGATTCTATATCAGCACATAAATAGTGATCGGCCACGGCTTTCGTTTGTGCCATTTCAAGCATTCCCACAGAAAGGTCTAATGCAGTGACGCGATGCCCTTGGTTTTTCAATTTATAGCTAAAATAGCCCGTACCGCACCCTGCATCTAAAATATGCAATGGCGCCGTTGATTGTGAGTGATTTAAGGCTGAAGTCAGATGATCAAGGAGTTGTGTTCCTGTTGATCGTTGATAACTTGCCACTGCATCATAACTTTTAGCTGCACGGCCAAATGCCGCTGCAATTTTATGCTTTTCACGACTGAGCGATAAAGTCATGTAAAGCCTCCAATAATTGATCGATATCTTGACGTTGGTGTGCAGCACTTAACGTGATCCGTAGCCTAGCACTCCCGGGCGGAACCGTTGGCGGCCTAATCGCTTGCACCCAAATATTTTTGTTGCGTAAAAAATTGGCTAACTGTTGGCTAGCTTGGTTTTCGCCAACAATTAATGGCTGAATAGCCGTCGTTGAATCAGTCAGTTGCATGCCATGAAAATCAGCATTATGTCTAAAATATTCAATATGTTGCTTAAGGTCTTCTCGTGCCTGATCTGCGAACTGAATTTGCTCAACGGCCGCTAGAAGAGCAACTGCCTGAGCCGGAGGCATCGAAGTGCTATAAATTAAATGGCGTGCAGATTGGATGAAAAATTCAGCCGTTGGCTCATCACACAGCACCGCTGCGCCACTTAAACCAAATGCTTTACCAAATGTTACGACTAAAATTTCAGGTTTAACCCCACTCGCAAAGCAGCTACCACGACCTTGTTCTCCGATAACGCCAATACCATGTGCATCATCAACCATCAACCAAGCATGCTGATTTCTTGCTATTTCCTGTAATTGTTGAAGGGGAGCACTATCACCATCCATACTAAAAACGCCTTCCGTCACAACAAGCGTTTTTCCCGAAATAGGCTTGTGGATTAAGTTTTCGAGTGATAATGGATTATTATGCTGAAAGCGCCTTAATTGAGCCCCCGAATGAATCGAGGCTTCCATGATCGATGCATGGCTGAGCTTATCCGCTAAGATACGATCTTTTTCCGTCATTAATGCGGTGATCACCGCATGGTTCGCAGCAAATCCAGAAATAAACAATAAGGCTTTTGGGTAGCCTAGCCAACCAGCGAGCGCTTGCTCTAATTTATTATGCGCTTTGGTGAACCCTGTGATATGTCCCGATCCCCCACTCCCCACGCCATATTCATCGGCACCACGTTGCCAAGCGGCAACCACTTGGGGATGGTGAGATAACCCCAAATAGTCATTGGATGAAAAGTTGAGATATTCTTTTCCGGAAAAATAAAGAGACCTACCATTCGCATGATCAATGCACTGACGTTGACGCCAGATAGACGCCTGCTTACGCTGCGCTATCTGGTTTTGTATAAATGATTGCCAAGTCATTATACTGCAGCGTTATAAAATTGAGCGTTATCAGCAGTTAACAACGTTTCGGCTAACTTAGCAGCTTGATGGTTATCCCCTTCGTCGGTTTCAATACGCTCAGGGTTAATATTCAGTTTTCTAAATAGCGCCAAGTCTTTGTTTTCGTCAGGGTTTGGCGTCGTTAATAATTTACACCCGTAGAATACGGAGTTTGCACCGGCCATAAAACATAATGCTTGGGTTTGCTCATTCATGTATTCACGGCCTGCAGACAGCCTAACGTATGACGTTGGCATCATGATGCGTGCAACGGCAATAGTACGAATAAAATCAAATGCATCGACATCTTCGTTATCTGCCATTGGGGTGCCTTCAACTTTCATCAACATGTTGATCGGCACACTTTCTGGCGGTTTCGGTAAATTGGCTAATTGGACTAATAAGGCCGCTCGGTCACTAACTTTTTCACCTAAGCCTAAAATCCCACCCGAGCAGACTTTGATCCCTGCATCTCGTACATTTTCGAGTGTATTTAAGCGGTCTTGATAACTGCGAGTCGTAATAATATTGCCGTAGTATTCTGGAGAGGTATCAAGGTTATGGTTATAATAATCTAATCCTGCTTCTGCTAAGCGTTGAGCTTGGGAATTATCAATCATCCCTAAAGTCATACAAGTTTCCATTCCTAATGACTTCACTTCCTTTACCATCATTTCAAGGTAAGGCATATCGCGTTCTTTCGGGTTACGCCATGCCGCGCCCATACAAAAACGAGTTGAACCTGCTTGTTTTGCTTTTTTCGCCGATTCCAGAACTTGCTGAACTTCCATTAATTTTTCAGTTTCTAGCCCTGTTTTATAGCGGGCGCTTTGCGCGCAATACTTACAATCTTCAGGGCAAGCTCCAGTTTTAATTGATAACAAAGTGCTGACTTGCACTTGCTGGGGGTCGAAATGTTGGCGATGAATTTGCTGTGCCTGAAATAATAGTTCAAAAAAAGGCATTGAAAACAGTTCATTAGCTTGTTTTATTGTCCACTGTTTTAATTGGCTCACGGAAACGCTCCAGTTGAAAAAGTTGTTGCCAGTTTAAATATTGTGATTATCATGTCAACTAAAATGAGATAAAAAAGTTGACGATGATAGCAAATGGATAACGTAGATATTCAATTTGATGCCAAACATATTTGGCACCCTTATACCTCGATGAGCCAGCCAATTCCGGCTTATCCGATTGTTGAAGCCCATGGAGCTGAGCTAATCATGGCCGATGGGAAAAAATTAATTGATGGGATGTCTTCATGGTGGGCAGCCATTCATGGTTATAATCATCCTGTATTAAACCAAGCGGTCACAACGCAATTAGCGAAAATGTCCCATGTGATGTTTGGCGGAATTACGCACCCACCCGCAGTGAACCTATGCAAACAGTTGGTAGCAATCACGCCAGAGCCGCTAGAATGCGTCTTTCTTGCCGATTCAGGGTCAGTGGCGGTTGAAGTTGCTCTGAAAATGGCATTGCAATATTGGCAAGCCAAAGGGGAAAAGCGTCAACGGATCCTCACATTACGTCATGGATATCATGGTGATACCTTCGGTGCGATGGCCGTTTGTGACCCTGATAATTCAATGCATGGCCTGTATAAGGGGTATTTACCTCCGCATATTTTTGTGGAAGCCCCACAATGCGGTTTTTACGATGAATGGGATAGTGCAGATTTGCACCCTCTTGAGGTACAACTTGCCGAAAATAGCCATGAAATTGCAGCGATCATCCTTGAACCGATTGTTCAAGGCGCTGGTGGAATGCGCATCTATCACCCTGAATATTTAAAGGGAGTTCGCCATTTATGCGATCAATATGGTCTATTATTAATTGCCGATGAAATCGCTACGGGGTTTGGTCGTACGGGCAAATTGTTTGCTTGCCATCATGCAAATATATCACCGGATATTATGTGTTTAGGAAAGGCATTAACCGGTGGTTATATGACCCTTTCGGCAACGATCACAACCCGCCACGTTGCAGAAACTATTAGCAATGGGGAAGCGGGTTGTTTTATGCATGGGCCGACCTTTATGGGCAACCCACTTGCCTGTGCCGTTGCAGATGCTAGCCTGACTTTGCTGCTCAATAGCCCTTGGCAAACAACAATTACCACTATTGAACAACAACTTAAGACTGAGCTAACACCATTAGCATCCCATCCTAGCGTAGCAGATGTGAGAGTTCTAGGTGCAATTGGCGTGATTGAAATGAAGAAACCTGTAAACACAGCGGCTTTGCAAAAAGTATTTGTGGAAAATGGTGTTTGGGTTCGCCCATTCGGCAAACTGATTTATGTAATGCCACCGTACATCATCACCCCAGAGCAACTGAGCAACGTGACGAATACGATGGCAAAAGTGTTGGGGTAACTCAATAAATTCAATCTTAATCTAAGTCGATTTTTTAACTAGATTTTTAACTAGATTTTTAAGTAGATTTTTAACTAGAGAATCTTCTAAATAATTCGAGTTATAGCAAGGCGGCAATCGAGGATATCTTGGGGAGCATACACCAGTATGTGACCCAAGTAGCCGAGTGAAGCCAACACCGCTATAGCTCGAAGTATGACGAAGATTAAAGGATAGTGACCCACATAGGTCCTTTCCCTACCCCATAGCGTGCTAATAAACGCAATTTTCCCGTAATCGGGTCAATTTCAGAAACTGAAACGTGGTCTGATTTTTGCCCGCTGGAAATTAAAAAACGACCTGTCGCATCAATATTAAAGCCCCTTGGGTGCGTCTCTGTTGGGTAACGTGCTTCTAATGTTAGCTCGCAACCGTCATCAGAAACCAGATAGTGGCTGAGGTAGCTTTCAGAACGTTCACTAACATATAAATGGCGGCCATCTGGCGTAATATGGATATCGGCAGCCCAGCGCTGGCTTTCGTTACCTAATGGGTAATTTGCCAAAGTTTGCATGTTACGATAGCGAGTGAATTTACGATATACGCCTACCGTTGAATCTAACTCATTCACACAATAAATGACCTTTTCAGTCGGATGGAAGGCCAGATGACGAGGGCCAGATTTTTCAGCCGTAGTAATTTGGTCTGCAGTTGCTTCGGTTAAATAACCATTTTCATGTAAATCGAATAAACGGATATGGTCTTCACCTAAGCAAGGCACCCAAAGCTGTTGATTATCAACATCAACATGAGACGAATGTGGATTTTGCAATCCTTCAATCACTTGAACGACTTGGTTTGGTACACCTTCATCATTGATAGTCAGAACTGATAGATTATGTTGATGATATGAAGGAACAAATAAATATTTGCCCGTGTTATCCAATGATAAGTGAACTGGCGTTCCCGGAACGGATGTTTCTGCTTTTAAACGCAGTGTCCCTTTGCCTTCAATTTCATAGGTTACGACACGAAAATTCGGGCGCACACCAATATAAAGGTATTTTTTATCATGGCTTAATACCATAGGTTGCACTTGGCCTGGTGTTTTTACTGTTTGTAAAAGAGTAAGTTCCCCAACCTCATTCATCAACCATACGTGAATTTGCTGACTCTCGGGGCTCGCAATATAAACAACCTGATTCATCCTGACTCCTTAATTCATGATAAAAATACAAAACCGTATCTATAGTCCACTACATTGGCTTCACTATACCCTATATTATGCAAATCACAGTGAGTAAATAGCGCCAAAGTTCAGCGTCATGAATTTAAAGCTACAATTAATTCATCCAATAACTCAGAGGAGGATGCTGACACCAAACTTCCCCCATTGATCACGTTTGTTTTATTACCATTAATGTTTGCATAATAAACTCCAGCTTCAGTAAGGCAAGGTAAAATAGCCGCGATATCCCATGGTTTCATTAACGTATCAATAGCACAATCGATCCTTCCTGCTGCTACCATTAAATGCTGATAACAATCATTTATAAAAACCATATCTTGAGCAGAATTAACGACATTTGATAGATTGTAAGCTTTGTTACCTTCTCTGTTATCAAAATTGGTACTGTGTATACCTGATATCGAAACAACAGCTTCGCCTAATTTTTTCGTTTTTTTTATCTGAGTGCATATCCGTTTTGGTGCAAGATCACCTTTTTTAGACCAACACCCGTTCCCTAACGATGCATAATATATAGAATCAATAGCGGAAAATGATATAACTCCGACAAGGGGAATGCCACTTTCAACATAAGCAATTAACGTACTAAATAATGGAACGCCATACAAAAATGCTCGTGTTCCATCAATAGGATCTATTATCCATCCGGTAGAAAATTCACCTTCAATATTTGTTCCGAACTCCTCCCCTAAAATAGGAATATGTGGAGTTCTCGCCTGAAGTACTTCTCTTATCACATTTTCTACTTTAAGATCTGTAGCGGTAACAATGGTGTTATCTATTTTTCTGGTAAATGTACCAGCTTCGTAAAAACCTTTTAGTAAATATTTACTAGCAGTATTCGCGGCTTCTAAAGCAATATTTAACACTGTAGAACTCCTTAACTAGCTTTTTGGTAACTCATTGCAACCCTAACGTTCTCAACATAAAACGATCAAGATTTCCCTTGAATGATTCAACAGTAGACCATGCAAAATCTGAGTGCTCAGAGCTTAAACAAACATGACCAGAGCATGAAACATTAAAGTTTAATTGGATACAACGTTGGCCCATTGCTTGGTACTCAACCGCACCGGAAAACCCAGAAATTTCAATAATTATCATTCCGGTTTCTTCTGCGATTTCACGACTAAGCGCTGTCTGCATATCTTCATCACACTCCATGCCACCAGAAGGAATTTCCCATACATTTGGCATGAACTCGCCTTCTGAACGCTTCAAAAAAAGAATTTTTGAATCATGTCCAGCTTTGATTAAACCGCCTACAACAACACGATCATAGTTTTTAAGTTTGGACATGACTGAATGAGGGATATATTTTTCTATCATCTTCGATACTTCTCTGCAACAGATGAAATGATTGATAAATAATTATCAATAAAATTGAAACGCTCTTCTCCGTACCAAATATCCAACTTAAACATACTATTGTGAAATTTTATAGCATTTCCGAAATAAGCTTTATTAATTCGAATTTTCTCACCATAGTCACGAGAGATTTTATTTGGTGAGTGAAAGAGAGAATATTCATTGATAGGGCACGTTGAGCCAGGTATATCAGCCTCAAGTGCACCAGCTTGGTTTAATATATCTACGAATTCATGCAGACCAATTGAAAATTTAGACTGATCAAACATAACTGGCATGGCATACCAAGCTGGGTTCGCTTTTTTAGGAATGCGAACTATCTTTAAACCATCGATCTGCTCAATTCCAGTTTTCAATAAATGAGCAGTTTCCCTTTTTTCTTGCATCATCTGCTCAAAGTTTAGCATCTGAGGCATAACAACCGAAGCACCAAGTGGGTGCATTCGTAAATTAAGGCCAGTCCCTGTAATAGCAAAATCTCTTAAACTATCAGTGTTCACTTCCTTTTTTGCACGCTTATTAAAATGCCCGACTAACACAGCTCGTTCGTAGAATTCACGATGCTTAGTGGCAAAGAAGCCACCTTCGCCTGAAGTTAGTATTTTCTTACCCTGAAAACTCCAAGCAGAACCATCAGAAAAACTCCCAATCATTTTGCCATCCCAAGTTGCTCCATGTGCATGAGAACTATCTTCTAATAAAAGAATTTCGTGTCGTTCGCATATATCTATCAGTTCATCCATATCACACGGTATCCCCCACATATGTGTAATAATCACCGCTTTTGTTTTATCGCTAATCAGGGCTTCTACGGATTTTGGATCTACATTGCCATTATCCCCACAGTCTGCAAATTTTAGCTCAGCGCCTAGCTGGTGGAGTGGAGAGCATGTAGCAAAGAATGTATAGCTAGGGACTATTACTTCATCCCCTCGGCCTATACCAGCACCATAAAACATGGAAAATAATGCTGTAGTACCAGAATTAACAGCAATTGCATTTTCTACATCAAAAATTTCTTTAAATGTACTTTCTAGGCGCTCGTAAATTCCACCATTATCATAAATTGAGATATCTTCAAAAAGTTGCCTATTAACACTATCTTTAATTTCATCTGTAATAATTGGATGACTAAACTTACAGTATTTTGATTTCATCATACTTCCATTCCTTTTTATTTTATCGCTTTATAACCACTTTCTTTGAAAGCAATTTCTAAAATATCGGTCACGGCAAGTGAACTGACTAAGTTACTATTGAAACTGTCTTGAGAATCACTGAAAAAAAGCTCTCGATACATACGAACAAATGGTGACTCAAGTGCATTAATAAAATTAAATTCATTTATTATTTTTTGTTTCTTTGACTTAACCTGAACTATATTTTCATTTCCATAAATAATACAATTATTACTTATTAACGTTACATCTTCATGTTTCTTATATCCTACGCATGATATATATATAAAAATAATTGTATCTCTGCATTGTAACTCTACAAAAGCAACATCATCAACATCATATTCACCAGAAGAAGTATTTATTAACCTAGAGTAATTAACATTAATTTCATTTCCATCAAATAAATAGTTTACTAAATTTACAATGTGATAGCCCATATCCAACCAAACACCACCACCAGAACTCGCATGACTGCTTCTCCAGTCACTATTTGGATTTTTACTAGGAATAGTGTATCTTATTTCTATTTGGGAGACTTTTTCTTCTGTTGAGATTAAATATTCTTTCAGTTTTTCATAAGCTAACGTATATCTCTTTTGACAAACAGTAAAAAATCTCATATCATTTTTAATTATTAAATTCTTTAATTTTTTCGCCTGCATGACATTTAAAGCAAATGGCTTCTCTTTTATTATTGTTATATTATTTTTACAGCAATAAAAAATTACATTTTCATATAACTCATGAGGAAGAGCAATAATAATTGTATCTGGCTCAATTTCATCGAACATTTTACGATAACATAAATAAGTAGGAGGACTGTAATTTAATAATAATTTTGTTTTATAAATATTACTTATCGATATATCACACAGCGCACTAATACTCACCCCCAAATTACATAATGCAGGTATGTGTTCCTTTCTTACAATATTCCCACATCCAATTATCGCCAACCTCATATAATTAAATCCCCATATTAATGGCCCAACTATTTCGCATGAAATTTATTTTCAATTTAAAACGACATGCATATTAGTTAATATTTTACAAAGAAAACAATCTAAGAAAATTACTTTTTATATTATGCTTGTTTATTTTTAACAAATAACGAAGTATATTATTTCAACTTGATTTTTTAATGTAACATCAAAGTTTTATTGGCTACCACAATAAACCCTTTATTCTTACTAGCAAGATGCTAAATACTATCTAAATAACCTTCGCCACAAATCACTTCAATGTAGTATGAGTCCATGCTAACAACTTTTTGAGCGTTCGAAATTTCAATTCTGCAATTTACTAAAAAAACGCCTCATTATCTTAAAATTTTAAAATCATAGTCGATATTGAGCTTTTCACATCAAAAGTATCTACCTAAACAATATGGAATATCTGTCTCTGACAGACAACCTCAACAACAGCTAGATTTAACAATGCCAATTAATATTATCTACAATTTATCGCAGCTATTAGTTTAATTTCGCTTTAACTGTAAAAAATGACACCAACACCACTATATATATCGTGCCAAGAACAAATAATAGTGATACTAAAACGGTTCAGTTCGTTACTATTATCCGCTATGATGATAAAACAACCTTAGCTTACTAACATGAATATGATAGTTTATAGCTGTGCTCAATATATCCTCATCTCCTATACTGATGCTGCCAATCATCGTATAGATAACTCTAAAATCACGTGGAGCCGTTTATGTCATACCGCGTTATTGCGCTCGATCTTGATGGAACACTACTTGATCACCAAAAGAAAATTCTACCGGAATCTCTAGCTGTCTTACAGGAAGCCCGTCGCCAAGGCGTTAAGGTCATCATTGTGACAGGTCGTCATCATGTCGCTATTCATCCGTTTTACCAAACCTTAGACCTTGATACACCAGCGATCTGCTGTAACGGAACTTATCTATACGATTATTTAGGCAAAAAAGTCCTAAAATCTAATCCGATGACCCTCGATTCAGTCACGCAAATGATCGATAAACTGCGTGGTACTGATATTCAACATTTAATGTATGTTGATAATGCGATGCTCTATAACGCGCAAACAGAAGGCATTAAACGTACATTAAATTGGGCTGAATCCTTACCTGTTGCACAGCGTCCAACCATTGAATTTGTTGAAGATTACGCTGATGTGATGCATAACTATGATTCTATTTGGAAATTTGCTGTTAGCTCACCAAATACAGATCAACTTCATCAAGTCGTTAGTGAAATTGAAAATGACTTTGGTTTAGATTGTGAATGGTCTTGGATGGATCAGGTGGATGTCGGCCGTAAAGGTAATAGTAAAGGCCAACGCTTAAAGGAATGGGTTGAATCCCAAGGGATGACAATGAATGATGTTGTCGCTTTTGGTGATAATTTCAATGATTTAAGTATGCTGACAACCGCAGGTTTAGGTGTCGCGATGGGTAATGCGGTTGATGAAATCAAGCAACAAGCTAAGCTCGTGACTCGAGTTAATACTGAACCGGGTATTGCTGAAGTTATCCGTAAGTACGTTCTGTAACGTCCAATTATTTTATTAATTCAAGGAAAGCTCAGCTTTCCTTTTCTTATTTTCTATTGTCACAACGCCAAGAACGACGAGTGATTATAGATGACGAGATAGCGATACAGCCTTCACTTGCGCATACACTTTTCTACCTTTACGAATAGACAGCTCATCCCTTGCCCAGCGGGTAATACGTGCCCATAAATAATGTTCTTCGCCTAAATTTAGCTTCACATCCACTTGTTCGCCATCTTCAATCCATTCAACCACTTCTGCGGCCAAAATATTTCGAATACTGCTCACTTGTGGTTTTTCAAGCACCAAAGATACATCCGATGCATCAATACGTATCCGAACGTTAGTGCCTTGTGGTGCGTTAACACGTGGGATCCACAGTTTTTGACTCCCCACAATCACCGCTGTCATTTCATAATCAGGGTGTTGACTATGTACAGTTGCACTGACCACACTGCTTAACGTTTCTTGCTGTAGCCAAGGACGCAAAGCACTGCTTGCCCAAACATCTTCCAAGGCGCCAAAGGCTTTAACTTTACCTTGTGCCATCACGATGACTTTATCTGCTAAACGCAAAATTTCATCCAAACTATGGCTGACATATAAAATCGGAATTTTAACGTCTTGAGAAAGCTTTTCTAAATACGGCAGCAATTCCCGTTTTCGGGGCAAATCCAAAGAGGCTAACGGCTCATCCATCAGGAGAATTTCAGGGGCTGTAAGCAATGCACGACCTATGGCAACTCGTTGTTTTTCACCACCAGAAAGGGTTATCGGGTAGCGATTGAGTAATTTTTCAATACCAAGCAGCCCGACAATATCGTCGAAGCGGGCTTTCATTTCAGGCGCCATGCCATAACGCAAATTGCTTTTCACCCGATAATGAGGAAACAACCGTGCATCTTGAAATACATAACCGATATGGCGTTGTTCGGGCGGTAAGCAAATCCCTTTTTCTACATCCACCAATGTACGACGATTGAGTACAACACGCCCTTTACTGGGTTTAGTTAGCCCACCTATCACATTGATAAGCGAGGTTTTTCCTGCGCCAGAAAGCCCAAAAACCGCGGTAATACTTTCCGTTGGCAATTGCGTTTTAACTTCTAACTGTAAGTCGCCTAATTTTTGTGAAAAATCGAGTTCTAACATATTAGGCCACTCCCAAACGCTTTTTACCCCAGCGGGTTAGCCACTCTGAGATCAATAATGAAATCAAGGCTAAAATAATCGCAATGACACATAAGCGCGCAGCGTCTACTTCTGCCCCCGGCGTTTCAATTAAGGTGTACATCGCTAATGGGATGGTTTGTGTTTCACCTGGTATATTCGAAACAAAAGTAATTGTGGCGCCAAATTCACCAAGCGAACGTGCAAAGGCTAACACTGTTCCGACAATAATGCCGGGAAGAGAGAGCGGAATGGTTATCGTGAAAAATACACGTAATGGTGTCGCACCTAATGTCCTCGCTGCTAGCTCCAATTTTTGGTCAACCGCTTCAAGCGCTAAACGAATTGCACGCACCATTAGTGGAAATGCAACCACGGCAGACGCAAGCGCAGCGCCCCGCCAACTAAAGGTAAAACTAAAGCCAAACCAGTTATATAACCATTCACCGATAAAACCGCGTTTACCCATACTGATCAACAGTAAGTACCCCACTACCACTGGCGGCAATACCAGTGGTAGGTGGATAATACTATCAAGCAGTGTTTTTCCAGGAAAATTACAGCGAACCAATACCCACGCAATTAAAATACCTAATGGTAAACTGAAAATTACAGCTACACTGGATACTTTTAGACTTAGGTAAATCGCTTCCCATTCATAAGAACTTAACATCTGCAAAAAAATGCTCTCTTAACGTTTATTTAGTTCGAGGTTCAAAACCGTAACGTTTGAATACTTCTGAAGCCGCAGGGGTTTTCAAGTATTCATAGTAATCACGCGTTGCTTGGTTATCTTGATCTTTAACAATTGCCATTGGGTATTCAACAGGTTTATGTGTATCTGCTGGGAACACACCGACCACTTTGACTTTTTGGCTAGCGACAGCATCAGAACCATAAACAATCCCTAAAGGGGCTTCTTGGCGTTCAACTAATGCCATACCACTACGCACATTATTCGTACGCGCTAATAGTGGATTAACCGTTTCCCATGCGCCTAAATTGCTTAACGCTTCTTTGGCATAAATACCAACAGGGACATGGTCAGGATCACCAACGGCTAAACGGCCACCATCTAGCAATTTTTTCCAATCCGTTTGTTTATTGATTTCGACTTTATCAATTTTTGCATCTTTCGGTGCGATTAACACCAATTCATTACCTAATAATGTATAGCGTGTATCTTCGACCATCAACTTTTTATCAATAGCGTAATCCATCCACTGTTGGTCAGCAGAAATGAATAAATTAGCGGGAGCACCTTGCTCAATTTGACGAGCTAGAGTCGAAGAAGATGCATAAGAAGCAACAACTTCAACTTGGGTGTCTTTCTTATATTGTTCTGAGATTTCATTTAATGCATTAGTCAGTGATGCAGCGGCAAAAACCGTAATTTTATCAGCTGCAAAACTGTGGCTAGCCATCGTTAATGTCAATGTTGCGCCCGCGAGAAGTGATACCAAACCTTTTTTCATTTTTATCTACCCTAGTATTAATCGACACGTTATATATAACAGGACACAGCGATAACTTAAAGTCAAACTCGCGATAAAAGTGTGCTGGCGCAAGAAATGATGCAATTTTGTTGCATGTTTTCCCTAAAGGATAAATTAGCTGATGAAAAAACACACAAGTACCCAAATCGTTTTTCTATAGAAAACTTTCTATTGCCCTTATAACTTTATCGGCACAAGTTGTGCACATTTCAGTATTCCATTCCACTTTTACAAATGACATAGCAAAGGTAATTATATGGTGGCCTTTCCGACAAAGCTTAGTACGCACTTTATGGCAGAATTAACAGTCGAACAGTTTAATGGACTGTTTGATAAAGAAATAGCATCTGAAACCTTAGCTTCTTTAGCAAAATCGGCTAGTAATGGGAACTTAGAGAGTATCGATTTATTACACAATATCGCTCTACGGCAAGACAGTGAGGGAAGAAAAGCAGAAAATATTCTGTTTGATTTATTTAGCGGAAAGCTGCCTGCAAAGAAAGGTATAGATAAAGAAATACAAGAAACTAGCAAAAAATTATATCAATTACACCTTAATACAAAAACCAAAAAACACCTAAAAGACTCGAAACTAACGACCCCTTCTAAGCTGCTTTATATTGTCGGATCTGCAATAGAAAAAGTTATTGATAGACTTGGTTTAACAAAACTATTGATGAAAAATGAACCTACGGAATCCACTCTTTGGGATAATAACAGGATGACAACAAGTGATGAGATTGATGCAAGCAATAAAAATAACCCAACTTTGCCATCAAATATGACGGTCAATGACTCAATAGGCCTCACCCAAAGCGGGTACAATTTATTAGCAGAAATAATTGAACAAAAAGTCTTGAATAGCAACACATTAAACCAACTCGAATTATTCCCTATCAATGTTAATGATAACCATTGGATCTTATTTGTGCTCTATCAGGCAGATCCAATACATCAATCAGCGAATAATAAAAGAAAATGCATTCTATTTAATTCATACGATAACGTGAGTACCGATATTCGAAAAGAAATAACAGTGGCAGCCAAAAAGGGCGGTGTTACTGAAGAAGATATCACTTACATAGAAGGAAACATCCAACAGAACGTACCTAATGGCTGTGGATTATTTGTTATTGCAGCAATAAAGCAATTAACTGAAAATATTCAGCAAGATCCTGATAAAACGCTCAAACAATTCCACCAAGATTTCTTAAATAAAACAATTTATGAACAAGAGCAATTTAATCTTCATGAACGTCGGCAATTATTTTCTACTTACTACGATAACGAATACCGACCATCATGAAATTCCTCTCCAATATGAAAAACCCCCTGACTGCATTTACAGTCAGGGGGCCTATAATCAGCCACATAAGAAATTTTGTTAAAAATTACTTGTTTTCAGTGTTGTGATGATGAGGTACATGTGCTTTAGACAGTAAGTTAAAGAATGCACCCAAGCCATAGATCAAACCCATGATCAAAAACATAACGACTGGAACCATCATCAGGGCAAAACCCAAACTTTTAATTAGTTCAAACATAGGAAAAAACCTCTTCAGTGATACTGTGCCCACCAGCCTACAAGATACGCCGACGAGGGAAAACTTGACTCTCAGTACATTGAGTATAAATCAAATCAGAATAATAACGCACAATTACGTTATAATGGAGACTATTTTAGACAAAATATTATACTAACGACATACTAAACGTGCTTTTTACGTCTGTCATCACCAGCCACGCCGGAAGGGAGAAATTTATGCAGGCCGAAATTTTACTCACACTGAAACTACAGGGCAGTTTATTTGCTGATCCTCGCCGTATCGCGCTACTAAAACAAATTAAAGCGACAGGGTCAATCAGCCAAGGCGCTAAACTCGCAGGGATCAGCTATAAAAGTGCTTGGGATGCCATCAATGAAATGAATCAACTCACTGATGATATCCTTGTTGATAGAGCAACAGGTGGCAAAGGCGGTGGCGGCACAACACTCACCCATTATGGTGAAAGATTACTTCAACTTTATGATTTACTGGCGCAAATTCAACAAAAAGCCTTTGATGTACTCAAAGAAGATAATCTCCCTTTAGACAGCTTATTAGCGGCTATTTCACGGTTTTCATTGCAAACCAGTGCCCGTAACCAATTTTTTGGTACTTTAATTTCCCGTGACCATATGCAAGTTCAACAACATGTACAAATTCGCTTAGCCGATAACAGCACTGTGATTAATGCCGCACTAACAGAGCAAAGTGCTAACCGTTTAGGGTTAACCGAAGGTAAAGAAGTTCTCGCATTGATTAAAGCACCTTGGGTAAAAATAACTAAACAACCTAACCCAACAGGCTTTGATAACTACCTTGCAGGGAAAATTACCACTTTGGAGAGAGGTGATGAGAACAGCGAAGTGATAGTGACACTCACAGGCGGTGAAACTTTATGTTCAACCATGCCAAACAGTGAAATTGATAGCCAATCTTTGAAAATTAATAATAGCGTTACTGCACTATTCAATGCTGACCAAGTGATTATTGCCACCCTGTGTTAATTTGTCCTGCTTACTTACTATAAAAGTAAGTAAGCATTCACCTTTTTTTTCCTGCCATGCCGTTCAGTTGTTGACTTTATCTTCAATCCTGATTATTTGTGATAGATGACAAGGTAAATAATCATGATAAGGAAGCTTGATGAGCACAATAACAATACAACATGGCAACTTTAAGCTCAGCGAAATCCAGACTTTAGACATTCAACAACTTAACATCGAAAAAGGGGAAAGTTGGGCTTTTATTGGTGCTAATGGCAGCGGTAAATCTTCACTCGCTCGAGTGCTTTCCAATGAGCTCCCTCCACTTTCGGGTGTCGTAAAAAATACATTCACCTCTCCAGTTCGTTTATCATTTGAACAATTACAAAAAATCATCAATGAAGAATGGCAGCGCAACAATACGGATATGCTCAGTGATGATGAAGATGACACAGGGTATACCGCTGCTGAAATCATTCAATTTAACCATAAAGACAATGAATTTTGTCTCGAACTGGCCGCTCGCTTTGGTATCAGTGACTTACTTTCGCGTCGCTTTAAATACCTTTCCACCGGTGAAACTCGTAAGGTTTTATTATGCCAAACATTAATGGGCAACCCTGACTTGCTAATCCTTGATGAGCCATTTGATGGCTTAGATGTTTACTCAAGAAATCATCTTAGTGAACTACTCTCTAGTTTGTCTGAAAAAGGCCTCACCTTGGTGTTAGTGCTAAATCGCTTTGATGAACTCCCTGAATTTATTGAAAATATGGGTGTTGTCGCAGACTGTAAGCTAACGATGGCGGGAAATAGAGAGTCAGTACTCGCTAACACGCTAATCACACAATTACAGCACAGCGAGAAAATTAAACATCTTTTCATCCCTGAAACCGAAGACCCAACCGCAGACGAAAAACTGGATGATACAACGCCTCGTATTATTTTGAGAAATGGGACCGTTAGCTACAATGACAAACCGATACTGCACGGTTTAAATTGGCAGGTAAATCCAAACGAACACTGGCAAATTATCGGCGAAAATGGAGCAGGAAAATCAACGTTACTGAGCTTGATTACAGGAGATCACCCTCAAGGGTACAGTAATGACTTAACCTTATTTGGCCTCCGTCGTGGGTCAGGAGAAACCATATGGGATATTAAGCGCCATATTGGGTATGTCAGCAATAGCATTCACCAAGAATACCGAGTCGCAACCAGTGTACTCAATGTCATTATTTCCGGTTTTCATGATTCTATTGGCTTGTACCAAGCACCTTCTGACCGTCAAATACAATTAGCGCATGAATGGTTAGCTTTGTTAGGTTTTTCAACACAAACAGCTCAGCAACCTTTCCATAGTCTTTCGTGGGGGCAGCAGCGCTTAGTTTTGATTGCCCGAGCGCTAGTTAAACACCCTGCCATGCTGATTTTAGATGAGCCATTACAAGGCTTAGATGGTCTTAACCGATTATTAGTACTGCGGTTTATTGATGTAATGCTAAGCCAAGGTAACACACAACTCCTGTTCGTTACCCATCATCATGAAGATGCCCCTGCTTGTATTACGCATCGGCTCACTTTTGTCCCTGATAATGGAAAATACCGTTACGATATTGAAGCGCTCTAATTTTTGACTTATTTGCCAATAGATACGATGAAACTATTGGCAAATTTAATCTAATGTTTAATAGATGATAACTAAATTATCTATTACAACCATTTGATTTTGTTTAATTTATTATTATTCAGTTATTTTCAATTAGAAAAATCACACAAAATCATTACACTTCGCCTCTTCTAATAATTTAGACATTATAATGGATATTCTTTATGGCTTGGTTAATGTTAGCCTCTTCACTTGCTACACTTGCAACACATCGTTTAATTGCTCTTTTTTTACTCATCTGCACAATCATTACTGCTGCATACACACACATTATTGATTGGCAAGCGATTCTACTCTTAGCTTGTATTACGTTAATTGCCATTATTCGTTTGCGTTTCCAACACTACCTACCCATAAAAATTATCAGTGAAATCACCTTACTAATCTGTGCGATCGGGTTATTCATTCACTTATTTCCTGGTTTTAATAACCTGAAATATCTAGATAAAGTCACAGTAGGAACACATAGCGCTCCTTTCACAATGTATTTTAATTTTGATAAGGCACTCGTCCCTTTTATTTTACTTGCCTGCTTACCAACATTATTTATTTGCCGTCCAGCCAAACATGCAACTAAAGTTCAATGGGCACTATTAGTTAGTTTTGTTCCACTTTTATTGCTAATTGCGACTGCTGCTGGTGGGTTAGCCTTTGAATGGCATTTTCCTAGTTGGTTACCTGCTTTTATGCTCTGTAATCTATTTTTTGTTTCATTAGCAGAAGAAGCGCTATTTCGTGGCTATTTACAGCAACGCCTAACCCTTTGGTTAAAATCACCTTACCTCGCATTAGTTATTACTTCACTGTTATTTGGTGCAGTGCATTTTGCTGGTGGGCCGTTGTTAATTCTCTTTGCTACGTTAGCTGGTTTGATTTATGGCTTAGCTTGGATGTGGAGTGGTAAATTATGGCTGGCAGTATCAATTCATTTCGGGTTGAATTTAGGGCATCTATTATTTTTTACTTACCCATTTAAGTTGGTTACTAGTTAATATTAGCGAATTGAAAATTCATAATCCCCCATAAACTGGATGATTTTTATCATAAAAAATCACTAACACAAGTGATGTTAGTGATTTTTCATTATTATAGCCATGTTATCTATCGTTAATCTAATTACTAGCTTGATTAACATTCATTGGTTTAATTTCACCAGACTCAATATTAAGATAAAAATCTCGACTCGGATTTCCTTGTAGATATTTATCAATTACAGTGAAAATACTGCCAAAACGTAATTTAAAAATATTTTCAAATGAACTACCCGCATTAATTTTGTCAGTCTCAGTTGGTAATGACGATAACAAGGTTCCTGTGAGGAATCGATACTGATTTAATCTTTCTACAGGTATATCTTGTAACGCAAGCTCGTCTGCATTACGTAAACGATAAAAATCCACAGCAAGATCAAAACCATTCCATTTTGCAAAGTCCTTTAACTGATACCCTGTATTTTTAGCAAGAATAGCGGCTTTATCACTGGCTTTTTTCCATGCATCAGAGTCTTTCTTCAAATAGATTTCGGTGACATTAACAGTCCCAGGGTCGTTTGCACAGATTTCATGATTTTGGCTCAATGGTGACGTTAATACTTCATTATAAGCTTTCTTTGTATCTAATTGGCTTAAAATAAGCATCTCTTCACCATTCAAACTAAATAACATTTGACGAATTTCACATGGCCATTCCTCTGGAATAAAACGTAAACGTGTCAGTTCAGTAATATGCCAATTAGTGAAGTCATAATAATTATTTGCGCTTAAGATATCTTTATTCCAAAGATGCGACGAGTTGGTATTTTTGAGGTGATCCCATTCTTGCTGATAGTGCTCAAATAACTCATCAAACCGAGGTACATCTTCTATTATAATAGTTTGCACATCAATTTCATTGGCATTTCTAAAATTCAATATTTTATAAGCAGGGACATATGCTGCCATTGAGGGAGCTTGAATATTAAAAAGTAAGCTGCCATCCGAATACTTACGTACACCTGTATCATTAAAATGCATATGACCGCCAACATGAACACCGATGCCTGTTTTTGCCATTGCATGGCTCGTGTCTTCTTTTGGAGCCCTTTCTAACTGAAATTTACCTTTACCAAAAATGGTTTCAAGGTCATCCGCTGCGCCATTATCAAATTCAACCATCGGAAAATGGCTAAACGTGATTAATGTTTTATTTTGTTCTTTCGCGCGCTTTGCAACATCCGCTATCCACTCAACAGTCTGTTGTTTGTATGTCAACATTTTGTTGTAACCCGCATTCCCCGACCCCGCAAAGTTTTTAGCCGCCTTAGGGTGGTTAATATCTGCTTTTTCAGAAGGAACATAGACATTGGCATCAACGGCCATTAACCACAAACCAGGAGTAGGCTCAACAAGGTAACTACTGTCTGCAACATTAAAACAAGGCCCATATCCCTCCTGCTTATATTTACCGCCTGTTCCTTGAGTACAAATTTCATACTGTCTTTGGTTAAAATCACTGGATTTTAAAGCTGCTTCATAGCTGTAACCTTGAGAATCATAGTTTGAGTATGGCGTTTCCCAATAAATATCTTCTGGTAGTGGATTAATACCAAACGATTTCATTGCATCCATCACTCGACCATAACCACTATATACCATTTCTTCGGTACAAATTGTCGGTAACTCAGCGCCCGTTTCTATAACGGCCGTTTTTCCTTTATATCCCGTACACTCATTAGCCCCTAAACTAAAAATACGTTGAGTTTTACCATCAATTCCAAGAAAATCTTCCTTTCCTGCTGGCATATCAAATGGGCGGTTCGGATCATGATTTCCTGGCGTTGCAAAGAAACGCATACCATATTTTTGCTCGTACTCTTGCAAGACTTTCACTAGCCCACGTAAATGAATAGGTTGGCCGTCATCGGTAAAATCGCCAGGTAATGCAATGAGTTTAATACCTTTCTTACCTGCATCATCAAGTGCAGCACGTAGAGCAAAATAATTTTCATTAAATAAACGCGTAGAAGTTAATTGCGCATACATAGAACGAATAACGGCATTTTGACCACTTTTACTATTTTTTAATCCTTCAAATGCATTATCAGCAAACTGCCCATAAACATCATGAAAATGGATGTCGGGCATAAACGCGACGCGATAATTATAAGATTGAGCCGTAGGGTCATTTGCCATTGCGACAGTTCCAACGGACATTAATGCAAGGGCAAAACCATATTTTAATTTATTGTTCATATTTGTTCCCTTTAGATAATTAACTATTTCTATCAGAAGTTATATGCAATGCCAACACGATAACGCCACTGCCATGCATCACGGTAAGTTTGTCCATTTTTGACGTATGAACTGTCATCATAGGAAACATAGCCTAATTCAATATAAGGAACCCATGTCTTATTACCAATCCAAGACACATTCAGATTATGTGCATAATCCTTTTCTTTACCTTTATATGCGGGATAATCAGTATCAAATTTATATTCAAAGTCATAACTTAATGAGAAATCTTGCAACTTATAACCTAAATAAAAATTACTCTGCCAATAATGTTGATTATCTTTTTTAGGCTTATTAGAGTTATCATAATGCCTTACGCCATAACGTAAACGAGTTCCAATATTAAAATCATCCGTTAAATTATAAGCAGCTTTGACACTGAATTTATAAGCTGTATCTTTATCTCCTGAATCTAGCGCAAAAGAAGGAGTTAAAACAAAATCTTTTGTGGCTTTATATTTATAACCGACTTCAACCTCATTTCCTTTTGATGATAGGTTTTCACCGAAACCGCCATCTCGGCTTCTCCATTTTCCTTCAAGGCTAAAATAAGTTCCATTTTGCATGCTATGGCCAATTTTGACACGATCTTCATGACGATGCTCATCCCCTAACCATTCATGACGATAGTCAATATATGTCGCATTCGCTGCTGTGCAAAATAATAACGTAGAGATACCTAGAGTTAAGTTTTTCATAAACTGATTCCTATAATTAATATTTATTTTTTATTTAACGATTAAAACAATGAGTTATTAGTTATCTTTTATGTATATACACTCCTTATTTTTTTGAAAAAACCATCCCATCCCTTTAAGTAACTTAAAAGAAAATTAACCTTATTAAAATTTTAAAATTATTTTATATTCTTATCTCACATCCCTAATTCCAACTTTAATAAATCAACAATATATTTTGATTTTTTCGCATTTAATATTTCATTTCTAAAAGACTCATGCATTAATTTACGTGCGAGAACAGAAAAGATTCGCATATGCTGATTTTCATCTGAATCATTAATTGTTAGCATAATTACCAATTTAACATCAACATTGTCTCCCCACGCTAGCTCATTCGGTAAACGCAATACTGAAATACTACTATGTTTAACAAAAGGTGATTTACAGTGCGGTATTGCAATTGAGAAACCTAATGCCGTACTAAAAATTTCTTCCCTCTGCCATATTGCTTGTTCAACTTGTGCCCCTGAATCAGCTCGATGATTAATCTCTAAATTATCAGTTAATCGTTTAATGACTTCCTCTTTACTTTCCATTCTTTCATCAAGAAAAATTAAAGACGGGTCCAATACTGAATAATTAATTTTTGGTTTATTCGTAGAACTAGCCAAATGAGATAATTTATATTTTTCAAGCTTGAACCAATTATCTGCATATACATCAGGTTCAATAATTAATAAATCGTATTGCGTGTCTACCAATAAAACATGAGCAGATTGGATTGATTCAATCATAGAGGATGAAAGGCATATTAAAGGAAGAGAGAAAGATTGCGCTAAAATAACGGTATGTGATATTTCTGCGCCTGTAGCCATCACAATACCTTGCAAATATTCACCTCTCAATGCCAATAATTCGCTTGGAGTTAGTAATCCTTGACAAATAATAATCGAATCTTCTGTTAATTTAGGAAGTTGTATTTTAGATTGAATACCAAGATGCCTCGCTATACGCAATCCCAAATCCTTAATATCTAACTCACGTTGGCGTAAATATTCATTACTACTGCTTCGAAATGGCAAGCTGAGTTCCTCAATTGCCATTGATAACGCCGCAATCGCATTACGTGCCTCTCTTGGTTCAAGCAAGCAGGCTTCAATATCCTCATCATCCAATAATTGGCTTTGTGCCTCTAGAATATCAACCGCTGCTTTATCAGCTTGCTGAATGTCTAGACTAAATTGCTGACGAGCTCTTTGTAACGCAAGTTTTAGTATTTCACATTGCTCTGATTGTGAACTCGATGGCTCTGATAATGAAATCTTTTGTAAATCAAAAGATTCCATATAAATAGACCTACCTTTTGCAATACCTTTGCTAACACCGTCACCCTGAATAATTTGGGATAGTGTCCGGCTCAGATATATCGGGATCATTCCTTGTTCTGGTTTATCTTTTTTCGGCATTAATCCATCACAATGAATAAACTCTTGCTCAATAAATATTTTTAGTTTTTCATAAGCTAGATTTTCATCATTTCCACTGATTGTAAAATAACATTCGTCACCAACAGTGACATCTGCACCAACAAGAGCCAGCACACTTTTCGCATTGGCTTGGCGTTGTTTACTTTTATTAAAAAGTAAAATATCTGATTGAAAACAAGCTGTTTTTTGCTCAATTGCACTCGCTGGTCTTGCATGAATACCATTTGGTAACTCACAACGAAATGTAAGTACTTTCATTACTTTTCCTTATTAATTAATCAACCAAGACACAGGCGTACAAGGGGCTGCTTTATCTGTATTTATGCATGGAGACTCCGATAAAGTAACTTGGTGTATCTGTGTATTCGACTTAGGCTCTGAATAAGTTTTGGTTTCACTACTTGGGTTCCACCCTCGTAAAATAAGTGATTCTTGGTTCTGTGCTTTTTTCAAAGTGCTGAAATGCAGCTCGCTATTCCACGTCAGTAAACTATAAATATCAGGAAAAACAATATAATGAGGATTAGTTTTAAATTGAGACCAACCAGAATCTAGGTAACCAAACGCAGGTAAACGCCAATGCTCAATATCACGCCAAAGTTGGGCACTTTGACCATTATCTATCGGCAGTACAGCAAAATGGAAATGATGGAGCCCCTGAATTTGTGACTCTGGTGATGGAAGAACCATACCCGATGCACGTCCTGGCCGCCAAGTGAGATTGGCTTGGCCTAACCAACCCACACTGCGCAGTAGGGTTACGCGAATAATATCGGTTTGGTTTGCTGGTATCTCATACTCTCTGAGCCCTTTCGTAACAACACACATACCTTTTTTATCATCATATTGCATTACCAAACTTTGCATTGGATAGAGTGTCGTTGGTGCTTCCGTCCAGTTTTCTTCTCGCCATATTTTCATGGCAGCTGGCTGATTTTCTCGCTGGATCAAACCAAAAGGTTGGTCTGCGAAATGAAATACCTGTTGAACTACCGTAGGGATCTCTACCTGGATTCGATGGTCTTCGACTGTATTATTGATCGTGATTTCAACATCTAACCATGCCTTATCATGAGGCAAAGAAAGTTTCATGGTGGCAGTTAAATGCGCATTAGCTTGCTTTTCTTGGCGGGCCATCGCATTTTGAGGAACGGGTATCAGCCAATTAAGCATAAGCGAATCCATTAAAGGCGCCCTGATACAATCAAATTGCTCTAAATGGCCATCACTACTGATTAACCAATCATTTTCAGGTGGCGAATAGTTATAATTATCCCCTGCGTCCCCACCATCAATTAACCGAAGAATGTTCGGATAATGCTGCTGACTGCGTTTATCGGTTAGCATCAACTGCCCTTGATGTATTTCGAGCTTCAACCATTCATTTTCTAATATATTCTCAGCCTGAATATGGGTAGGAGTGTCAAAGCCCGCATTTTCACCTTCAAGTAAATAAAAAGTCCGATAACCACAGGAAGGCAAGTCTTTCGCTTCAAGTAATATTTCACACTTCCGATACCATGTCGTTGTTGTACTATTTGCTAGTTCCTGTACGATCAATGACATATCCTGTTTTTCTTCGTGAATAAGTTGCCAGCGGCAAGGTCTTCCTGCATCGTCCTTAATACAAAATTGTTTTTCCGGTGTATAAAGTGTAATGCGAACCTGCGCATCTCTTTTATGTGGCAATGAATTGAAGATAATCACTTTTTTACCTTCTTGGGTCGCCTCTATCCCACAAGCAAGCATTTTCATATTCAGATCAAACAGTTGATTCGCACTTTCTAAGCCGTCTTTTAAGCGCGCTTTTACCATGCTATTAACACGGTCAGAGTTACACCCACCAATACTGTCGTGGGCATGCGACTGCATCGCTTTGCGCCAAATATTATCAATCGCGGTTTGTGGGTAAGGCAAACCAAGCCGCCAATTAATCGCCAAAAGTGGCTCGAGTTGTTGGCTAACAAATTGCTCTAACTGCGCATTTAATAATTTGATATCCACCCGTGTGGAAAAAATACCGCGGTGGACACGCATATATTTCGAGCTCAGTAATTCACCTTCGAATTCAGGTAATCCCGAACTATTAGCTTGAAGCGCATCAAAAAATGCACTAAAGCTACTTTTGACAAAATAATAGTCATTTTGTACTTTATTTAGCTGCTCAAGCATTCTAGGAACGGCATACTCAAATGGCGACTGGTCATTACCATTAGGTAACAATATCTGGTCCGAATGAGCAAACCGAGCCTGTTTTTCTAGGATTGCAGGCAAAACAGCTGACGCTTTTTCCGGGTTATCAGGCAACCATTTCGCACAACCATACCCCCAAGGTAATACCGCCGTAGTGACTCGATGGCCTGACTGCGATTTCCAAATAAATTCACTACTGGCAACATCATGTTCACACCAGCCGCGCCATACCACCGCATGGTTAATGCCAAACTCTTGTAAAAACATTGGAAGTTGCGAACTTTGTCCAAATGAATCAGGTACATAACCTATTGGCATATAATTTTCCCATTGATCACAATCGGCTTTGCCCAATAATAAATTACGCGTAATGGATTCAGCTCCCACCACTAAAAAATCCGTTTGTGTATACCAAGGCCCAATAAGAATTCGATCTTGTTTAATTAATTTCTGTAAACAATCACGCCTTTCTGGTGCAACCTGTAAATAATCTTCCAACACTACAGTCTGTCCATCTAAGACAAATGGGCCAAGAGAAGGGTCTTCTTTTAAATGTTTTATTAAATCATTCATGAAATAATAAAGAACAATTTTTGAATCATTCTCAGTGAAATACCATTCACGATCCCAGTGCGTATGTTGAATTAAATGTACCGTTTTCATTTTATGACCTTAAAATATTTTTAGCAGAACAAACCCGTCACGTTATTCACGCTAATTAACACAGCATAAGATTATTAAGATAAAGTTCTAATTAACGTCCGACTTTAAATTTAGGAATCGCCGTTTCTATTTTTTTAGTTTCTATCGTTTTATTTCCACGAAATATTAATAAAGAACCAACAGTGATAATTCCAGATCCTACAGCAACCGATAATATATATATCGGCCATTTATCTACGGCCAACCAGCCATAAAACCCTGAAATAGGCGCATGGTTTATCGCACCTAAACCAACTGCCATCGCCGCACCTGTTGCTGCACCAACTATATTAATAATAATAATTTTTGGATTTGCCAGCGCAAATGGAATTGCACCCTCTGAAACACCAATTAACCCCATTAATGTCGACGCTTTGCCAGCCTCTCGTAATGACTCAGGAAAACGTTTTGCCCAAATTAACGTTGCTAAGCCAATGCCAATTGGGGGAATAATAATAGCCACTTGAGCCGCAGTATTTGGCTCATAAATTTCCGATGCTAATAATGCCATTGCAGTAGTTACAGCCGCTTTATTAACTGGCCCCCCAAGGTCAAATCCAACCATGGCACCAATAACGGCAGCAAGAATAATTTTGTTAGATCCCGACATTGATAAAAGCCATTGTTCCATACCATGATTAAGTGCCGCTAAAGGTGCACCAATCACAAATGCCATAATAATACAGGTGAGTAATGTACCCCCGACTGGTAAAATAAAAATAGGTCCTGCTGATGCAAGTGATTTGGGTAATTTCGTATATTTCGCTAATAAACGAACAATGTAACCCGCAATAAGTCCTGCCGCTAATACACCTAAAAACCCCGTCCCTAAATTGCTAGCCAATAGGCCGCCAACCATGCCTGGCGCTAGTCCAGGTTTATTCGCAATCGCAAAACTGATATAACCCGCAACAATGGGTAACATGAGTGATAACGCTAACCCACCAAAACCATCAAATTTATGAAGCATTTGCACCACAAAATTTGTCGCATCCTGATGGCTTGCATCCCAAATATTATCAATGCCATATAAAGATGCACCAATACGCGCTATCCCCATAATTACCGCACCAGCAATAACAAATGGCAGCATCCATGACACACCAGTCATAATGGCATTTTTAATTTCCGTACCAATACCTAATTTAGACGCACCATTAAACTGCCCCATTCTTCATTTCCTCCTCGATGGCATCAATAATTGCATCGCCATACTTAATTGGATCAGCAACGCTACATTCAAGCTTAATCATTCCATCAAATCGTTCCTTATTAATAACAGCGACATCAGCAGCCAAAATGACCGCATCTGCTCTTGCTAAGTCGTCACTGGTAATTTCATTTTCAATTCCCATACTCCCTTGGGTCTCAACTTTGATTTCGTGACCACGTTTTTTCCCTACGATATCCAATGCTTCCGCTGCCATATAAGTATGAGCAACACCAGTAGGACAAGCAGCGACACAGATAATAAACATAACAACTCCTTAAAAATTTAATTCAGGTAATAAAAAAAGCACAATGGCGAAAACGCGCATTGTGCTTTTGAAAGACAATTAAAGTTAAATTAGCCAAATTTCCAGGCGCACCACTAGAATGACGGCAAGTCATCATGTGACGTAAACTAGAAACAAGGAACAAAAATAGCAATTCGTAACGCTTACGAATATTCAGTGATATTAATGGCTTTACGTAATACTTTCTTTCTACTTTAACCACACCGCTAGCAAATAATTCGGTATAAAGCGTCTGTACACTCAGCCATAATTGCGACCAATTAACTGAAAAATCATTTTCTAATTGGTTAGGGTATTCGGATTCGTCTTTTTCTAAAGAGGTAACGGGAACAAACCAGCAAATTTTGCTCAATAAAGCCTTCATTTTGCTATCAAGTGACAGCAAAAATAAAATGCAGGTCTTAAAAAATGAAGCAAAATGTAAAGACATCGTGTTTCCCCTTTAGAAATTGGCATCATTCTAAACGTATAAAATAGAAAATTACTGTGATTCCACACTCATTTATTAAAATAGATATAAATTAAAACCGTCAAAACCTTATTAACGACCTTCGTTAATTAATAATAAATTGATTATTAATGACTTAGATTAAATTATAAAAATATTTTTTATTTTAAAAATATATTTTAGTAAAAAAAAGCAAAAGAATAAAAAACTGGAAATTCCACAATAATATAAATTATTAATCTGGCTTCTTTATATTAATTCAAAAAAAGTATTTTTATGCATTTTTATATAGAATGCGATTCAACCCACAAGCTTAATTAAAAGGAATTTAATGAAATAAAAAATTTGAAAAATAACAAATTTAAGATAGGTCAGAATAATGAAGTATTGATTAATGCTTAACTCATTAAATTTATATTGCTCAATAAGTGAGACAATGTAATTCATCAAAAGCTGATAACATTTTCAATGTTATCAGTTCATTAGACCATTACAAACTCACGACTTCAAGCACAATGTTCAAACGAGTCAGTGTACCTCAATCACCGAACAAAAAACTTATGGTGAAAAAACAAACTTGGTTTAAACAGCAATCATCAGTAATTTGTAAAAAAACAACCAACTGCCAGTTCTTTGCCTTAAAGTTATTAGGCACTTTGCTTGATATCCATCATAAGAATGTACAAACCGTCATTTTATCGCTTGCTGTATCGATTCAATTCGAGTTAAATTTAGAGTATCCACAGGATCTACAAACTTAGAAAACAAGTCATTACCCTCATGTAAAATTTGTTTTTCACATAGATAGGGAGAAAACGCAAGTTGCTACTGGCGTTCGAGTTGACTATCCCTATAATGTAGGTCAGCAACAATTCATTTCTAATTAGAATGTACTGATAGGAGTTTTAGCTATGGCTGTAACTAAACTGGTTTTAGTAAGACACGGTGAAAGTGAGTGGAACAAAGAGAACCGCTTCACAGGTTGGACTGACGTAGAACTGTCTGATAAAGGCCGCGAAGAAGCAAAAATTGCAGGCCAACTGCTAAAAGACGAAGGTTTTGTTTTTGATTTTGCTTACACTTCCGTTCTGAAACGCGCTATCCATACTTTATGGAACATCCTTGATCAAGTTGAACAATCATGGTTACCAGTCGAAAAAAGCTGGAAATTAAATGAACGTCATTACGGTGCTCTGCAAGGTTTAGACAAATCAGAAACCGCAGCAAAATACGGTGACGAACAAGTTAAATTATGGCGTCGTGGCTTTGCCATCACACCACCTGACCTGACTAAAGATGATGAACGCTTCCCTGGCCACGACCCTCGCTATGCGAAACTGTCAGAAAACGAATTACCAGTCACTGAAAGCTTAGCAACAACAATTGAACGTGTTGTCCCTTATTGGGAAGAAGTGATCAAACCACGTGTCACCAGTGGTGAGAAAGTGATCATTGCCGCTCACGGTAACTCACTGCGTGCTTTAGTTAAACACTTAGACAACTTAAGTGAAGATGAAATTCTTGAATTAAATATCCCAACTGCGGTACCAATGGTTTATGAATTCGATGAAAACATGAAACCAATCAAACGTTACTACCTAGGTAACCAAGATGAAATCGCTGCTAAACAAGCTGCAGTTGCAAACCAAGGTAAAGCGAAGTAATTACTTACTTTATCTTTAATACAGAAGGGTTAAGCCATTTGCTTAGCCCTTTTTTATTATCTGAAATATGACCTTATTCCCTCTATAACAAAAAACACTAACTGTTAGTTTTAGAAAGAGGAATAAGCGGCTATCATAGGGAAAACACATTGAAAGGTTGATAAAACAACAAAATGAACAAATTTAATATGTATGTTTGGGTTGGTCTTGTATTGAGCGCCAGTATCTTAGGCTCTCTGCTGTATATGATCCAAGGTGGCGAATTAGTCGTTGATAGTTCAAATGGTGCAGCTAATGCTGAGCTGATGAAAACCTTAATGATCATTGCCTGTGTCAGCTTTCCAGTACAAATTATTAGTATGATGGTGATGGCTTATAAACCTCGGTTATCCATTGTTCTTACGATATTAAGTAGCCTAGCATTGATGCCAATCACCATTGTATTTACTATGGGAATGATTTTCTCTGCGATCCGCTGGCGCTATCATCAACTAAACCAATTTGATACATCTTTAAATGTTCAATTTGACCAACGTGTTGAGTTCAACAAACGTAATAACCGTATTTTAGTCGGCGCACTTGGTTTAATCAGTATCACTTTCATTATATTAAGCCAAAGTTTAGGGATGTTCCTGTTTGTTTTTACCATTTTTCTTGGTTACTTCGGCAAAAAAGCGGGAGATGGCGTTTATTTAGCCGTCAAAGATGCTCATTTATATATTCGCCCCAATATTTTTGCTCATTGTTACCGTATTCCCTTAAAAGATGTCACTTACGTGAAAGGTGAAAAAGGAAAAGTGCATTTCGATGTTCAGACCGACAATGAAGTATTGCAATTAACGGCAACGCCAGCTAATGCAACATCTGAAGAGAAAGCTAAGCTAATGGAGTTATTGAGTAAAATACAAAAATAGCTAGAGGATAATATTCTCTGCCAATAAATATATTGACAGAGAATTTTATTAATTAAATTTTACTATTAGTTGTATATAGCTGGGTGAATAATCTGTGTATGGCTGAGTGAATTAATTTGATGATCATTCCTCACCCCAAAACTCATATCTGCTGGAGCAAAACCTGCCATAACAGAAACAAAGTTTTGAGTTCCAGCTTCTTGTTTTCTAATCGCCTCTTTGTACGCTTTCATCGTTGATTTAGTATGAGTTATATGAGACTCGAAAATATCTCGGTTACTTATAGTATCGTTATATTTGGTTTCTATTTCTCTTGCTTCCGTTAGAGATCCCTGAAGACACTTATCAAATATTTGTTTCTGATAATTTTTTGCCATTGAATCATACAAATCAACCATTTTCTGATTACTGTTTAGTTCGCCAATATAATCCGAATAAAAAGCTTCTTTATCCGCAAGAAATTCCTTAACATTATTAACTAAAGAATGTACACTATTACTTCCATACCTAGAGTTTTTAGCTAGTTCTGAAAATTCATTGTCAATTGACTTCAATTCATGAAATAGTTTATCATTCATTCCATCAGTATCAATAACATCGAATACATACTTTAAATAAGGCTCTTCTTTAACTAATTTACTTCCATGTTCACTTAATTCTTTAAGTAATGACTCTCTTTCATCAAGGCTTTCAGAATTAAAATATTTGATAATCATTTCCTTGAAATCAATTATACTACTTATCTGCTTTAGTGTTCCAATAGCATAATTATTAACTTCTAGAATATAATCTTTAATCTGCTGTAATTTTTTTTCACTAATTTCCCCCATATCTTTCTTATCAGAAAAAATTTTAATGTATTTTTCTGTACTGTTACTCATTATATGATAAATTTTCTCTCCAGAATCAATATACACACCTAAATCATGTGAATTTATTCTCATATATATATTACGATTCAATTCAATTTTGATATTTTTTTCCATTTTATTTCCTTTACTTTCCATATTTATTTAATCATAACTAAATTTAACAAAATAACTTTCACTAAATTACACTTAATAAATTGATAAAATTAACCATAGATTCTAGAAAAGCATATTTGCTAGTAAAATTAAAAAATCATTCCATTAAATAAGCCTCTAAGAGCCAAATAAAATCTAACAACTAAGATAGTGAATAAAAAATATCACACTTCAATAATTAGGTTTAAAATCAATTTAACCCAACCTAATAAAATAAACAAATTTTTATTTAATATTTAATAACACACAAACATTAAAAATGAAAATAATATATTTCATATGGATTGAAACTAGAGAGCTTAATATTTATAATTATATAAATATTAAAAAAGCCAATTCAATTATAGAATTAGCTTTTTATTTTAAAAAGAAGATATTTATTTCGTACGACGTGTAATCACTGCATCAGATAATTGACGTAAAACTTTTTCAGTATCATCCCAACCAATACATGCATCAGTGACACTTTTACCATAAACTAATGGCTCGCCCGATTCTAAGTTTTGGTTACCTTCAACAAGATTACTTTCAATCATAATCCCTGTAATAGAACGGTCGCCATTACGGATTTGCTCGCTCACATCGGTCGCCACTTCCATTTGTTTCTCGAATTTTTTACAGCTATTCGCATGGCTAAAGTCAATCATAATACTCGGTACAAGCCCTGCTTTTTCTAGCCCTTCACGTACTTCTTGTACATGTTTAGCACTGTAATTTGGTTCTTTACCGCCGCGTAAAATAATATGACAATCAGGGTTTCCGCTAGTGTTCACAATGGCAGAATGCCCCCATTTAGTGACCGATAAGAAACAATGAGCTGAGCGCGCTGAATTAATTGCATCAATGGCAATTTTAATCGTGCCATCGGTACCATTTTTAAAACCGACAGGACAAGATAAACCTGACGCTAATTCACGGTGAATTTGTGATTCCGTCGTACGAGCACCGATTGCTCCCCAACTCATCAAATCTGCAACATATTGCGGGCTAATAACATCTAAGAATTCACCTGCAGTCGGTAAACCTTGGTTATTGATTGTTAACAGCAATTCACGTGCAATACGCAAACCTTCGTTAATATCAAAGCTACAATCCATTTTAGGGTCGTTGATCAACCCTTTCCAACCCACTGTGGTGCGCGGCTTTTCAAAATATACACGCATGACAATTTCTAAAGAACCTTTAAGTTCTTCACGCAATTTACCTAAACGCTCTGCGTACTCTAAAGCCGCTTTAGTATCATGGATTGAGCAAGGCCCGATGACGACAACCAAACGGTCGTCCTTGCCTGCTAAAATATTGTGGATAGCGAGGCGTGCTTCATGAACGGTAAACGCAGCTTTATCGGTTGCTGGAAATTTTTCAAGCAGAGCAATTGGTGGTAATAATTCTTTTATTTGTTTTATTCTGACGTCATCGTTCTGATAATTCATACCCGTATATCCAATGTTTATTATTTTTTACTGTAGTTGATTTGCATGCTAGGTTTCTCCCAAGTTACTGCGCTTGAGTAAAGCGTTGAGCGGAACGGTGAATGACTTCACTGGACTTAAAAAACTTACAAGATAATTAGCATCGAATTTTTAATCTAACCGTTCAACCGAAGTCTGTAAACAGGCAAACGCACGATAAAACCATGGTTTTATTAATCGCTAATTATAAAATGAGGTGAAAGGCTGATATTTAGCACAATAAACAAGCTAAAAACCCATTTAGCAGAGCAAAGAATAACTAAAACAGCTAAACAACGATGATGTCACTTTAGCCGTTTTATCGGATTTTTTCTGGCTAAATACGCGAAATTGGTGAGGAGCCATTCTCTTTAGCTGATTTTATCCAAAGTCTGGAGCCATTGACCGCGATACCTAACAAAATTAAGTATTCTAAAGACATCGCATAAACACCTTGAATAAAGAAAATAACAATACTAATCACATTAATAATGACCCACAGTAGCCAGTTTTCTACATACTTACGCGTCATCAAGATCATTGCGACGACAGAAAGTATGGTCATTGCAGAATCCCAGAATGGGAATGCATCCGGTTCTATCGTAGGCATCGCAAGGTTGGCACCAAACAGATTTAACAACTCGACTGCCCATCTTGCTAGTACGCCAAATACTGCATCAATATTAAATGTGAGATAAATAATAGCAACGACTGAAATAACCAGTGTTATAGCCGCTTTTGGTAAGCTCAACCAACGAATTTTTAACTCTGCTTGCTGCGAACTGGTGACCCTACTCCATGCATACCAGCCATAAATATTGGCGACAAAGAAAAATATCTGTAGCAATAAATTTGCATATAGCTGAATTTGAAAGAAAATAACTGCAAACAGAGAAACGTTAATTAGCCCAAACAGATAATTAATCGTTTTTTCTAAGCTGGCAAGCAAGATACAAAGTAAGCCGGCAATGGTCCCCACGGCTTCAATGTAAGATAAATCATAAACTGAACCCCATAGCGGGATCTGCACTAACGTATTGGCTGTACTAAAGAAATCCATCCCAAAATCCTTTATAAGTGATCGTTAATGTTGTATTGCTCAGTACTTCATTAAAATTGTATTTATTATTTTAGACTCTCTGCAAAATCTAGCATCTTATTTAATGGTCGTAATGCTTTTTCTCGTAATATCTCACTGACATGAATTTGATGATCTTGCGTATTCCCTTCTAAGGCGTCAGCAATCGCTTTTAAGCCATTCATTGCCATCCAAGGGCAATGTGCACAAGTACGGCATGTAGCGCCCTCACCCGCTGTTGGAGCGATGTAAAGCGTCTTCTCGGGGCAAGCTTGCTGCATTTTGTAAAAAATACCTTTATCCGTCGCCACTATCATCGATGGGTTAGGTAAATTTTGTGCTGCTTTAATTAATTGACTTGTAGAACCAACCGCATCCGCTAGGTCGACAATCGCTTGGGGTGATTCAGGGTGCACCAATACCGCTGCTTCAGGGTATAGTGCTTTCATTTTTTCTAATGATTGCGTTTTAAATTCATCATGAACAATACAAGCCCCCTGCCAACACAGAATATCTGCCCCAGTTTGCTGTTGAACATAACGTCCGAGATGGCGGTCAGGAGCCCAAATAATTTTTTCACCTAAGCTGTCTAAGTGTTCAATCAATTCCACTGCGATACTTGAGGTCACAACCCAATCAGCCCGAGCTTTAACTGCTGCAGAGGTATTGGCATACACCACTACGGTTCTATCTGGGTGCTCATCACAAAAACGGATAAACTCCGCTTCAGGACAACCAATATCAAGGGAACATTGGGCTTCTAATGTCGGCATTAAGACTTGCTTTTCTGGGCTGAGAATTTTTGCAGTTTCGCCCATAAATTTCACCCCAGCAACAACCAAAGTTGATGCCGAATGCTTTGCACCAAAACGCGCCATTTCAAGAGAGTCTGCGACACAACCCCCCGTTTCTTCAGCCAATGCTTGAATTTCAGGGTCAGTATAGTAATGTGCAACGATCACCGCATTTTTTTCGAACAAAAGCGATTTGATCCGCTGCCGATAAAATGATTTTTCATCCGAGCTTAATCGTGCGGGTTTTGCTGGGAATGGATAAACTGACTGGTCAAAATCGATAAACACGCTCATTGGTTGCCTCTGTTTAGCAAAAAGCGATTTTAATAGTTAAACCAAGCTAAAAACCGCCTAAATTCACAATTTTTGTTTTATATACTAAACACGATACGCTAATTTGCTCAATAAGTCTTCACTATTTTTACTTATCTAGCATCATTTCCTCCCCATTAGCGATTCTCCTCAAAGGATATACCCTGCATGAAAGCAAAAGTTGATTGCTCTTTGATTTATCAATAGATGGTGTTTAATTAAGAGGCTAACTTGTATATGTAATAGGGATCGTACACGTTAATTTTATATCCCCCAATAATTCGGGTTGCGGGCAGGCGACAAGGAAAATAGACGGAGTGCATAGATAAACTCTGTGGCTCGACGAGCGTAGTCACTTATACCTCAACGAAATGCCCTGCAACTTGAAGAGTCACGGGTATAAATGTCATGAAATAAAAAAGTTACAACCTGCCGACTTGTACTGTAGACAGGTATGATAAATCAAAGGAAGATATGCAACTAATATATTGGTATAGGTAGAAAAATGGATTCTATAATATTATTATGACTTACTATATTAGATAGAATTTTCTCTCTACTGTAAAACCCTGCAATATTCTCGGTCAAATTTCCACTCTCAATATGTAATTCAGATTTTATTTTGTTTTCGTAACTAATAGCATCACCCTCTTTAGTACTATCTTGTATTAATTTATCACTCGACATATCCATTTTTTGCCTATACTCAGTAATAATTTCAAGTTCATCATTCTCAGCATTATTAATCTCTAATTCCTCATCCGATTGTTTATATTGCTGTAAACTTCCTATCGAATAAGATATATCACTTGCAGTGTATCTTAAATTAGCCAAGGAAGAGTGAAAAGTTAAAGTATATTCTTTAGTATCAGTGATCAACTGGCTAACCTTCGAGTCAAACGTGGATAACAATCTGTGTAATCTAGAACTAATGTATGGATAATTACGAATGCTTTCTGTCACATTGTCATAACACTCAGCGATATTTGGTGTAATGTTTTTTATCTCTTTTGGGCTTTTAATATAAAAGCGCAATTCATCTTGCAGTTGCTGATATTTATCTAGAGCATTCTTAACGGTATGAATATAAACTTTAACTCTATCAATATATATTTTAGATTGAATATATTCAACATATGTTAGTTTACTTTCCAACTTATAACTTTCGGCAAGGAATATACTCTCGTGTTCAGCTTCTATTTTTAATATTTTTTCAGTTAATGTATCTATTTCTACATGAAGTTCTTTTAGATTTCCACTTATGGATTCATAATAATCCTTTAATTCTAAAAAATATTTATCTAGTTTTGATATACTTGTCTTCATTTTAATTTCCTTTAAAAAACAAATAATAATTTGATAAGAAATAAAATACAAATTTTATTTTAATATATAACAAAGGAAATAATTGTTTATAAATATAGCTACAGATAATAAAAAAGCAACGTAATTTCAGGGTACTTTCACAAAAAGTAAAGTTTAAATTAAGTTTACATTAGCGATATCACCACGGTACTTTTTTCCGTCCCCATGTTTAACACAATGTGCTTTTCGCAATTAAGGCAATTTTGGTACTAACACAGCTTAAATTCTGTCACATCACCTATAAACGCTAACAATTTTCCCTCACTTCGAAAAAAACTTGGGCATTTAAGTAGTTTTTTGCGTCTGAAGCTTCGCTTTTCTGCCTCTTTATCGGTATCTTAGCCATCCTTACTTAATTCATTAGGTCAGTTATGGAATCACCTGCATTATTAATAAATAAAATTATTTCAGTTTCATTGCTCGATCCAAGAATTGAAGCCGTGGTATTAACCGGCTCTCGAGGGCGAGATCAACATGTTGATAGTTATTCCGATATTGATATCGAGCTGATCGGCCACGGTACATCTGAAATATTCAATCAGAAGTCTTGGATAAATCAGTTTGGTGGACCTTTGGTTGCCCTTCATTTGCTAAATCTTGAAGAGGATTCCCCTGATTGGCCAACTTGCTTGGTGATCTTTGAAGAAGGCCGCAAAGTGGATTTCACTTTTGCTGAGCCTGAGCGATTATCTAAGATGAAGCTGCAAGGTTTAGATGCGACATTTTCCCGTGGTTTTACTGTATTACTCGATAAAACAGGGATCACCGAAGGCTTACCTGAAAGTGCTAACCAACAAGTATTTGCTCCTCCTCAATTAACAATATCGCAATTCGCTGACGTTGTATCTGATTTTTGGCATGAAGCACATCAAGTTACCATTGCTTTAACACGAGATGAGTTGTGGGTCGCATGGTCAAGAAGTGCGGATATGAAACAGTATTTTTTAACGCTGCTAGAACGCCTTGTTTCTTTACAAGGTGGACATGTTTGGTATAAAGGACGCAACTACCATGAGTGGATGCCTAAACCTTATATCGAGGCATTGGAGGTTATTTTTAATTGTGGAACGGCTCAAAGCGCCGCATTGTCTCTTCAGTGTTTAATGCGCTGCTTTAAAGATGTAACTATTGAGCTCGCTAGCCTTCAAGGATTTGATAATATGCAGATTATGGCTGAGAAAATGCAAGAACTACTTATTGGTATTTTACAGGATAACGCCTTACTTCCAGAAACTGGTGAAATAAGATAAATAAAGTACAGCAAAGGAATGCAGTGCTTTCATGTCGAGATATGGCTCGGCAGCTGAACATTTACTGGATTGGTATTGAAATGGT
>NZ_JAMPMI010000020.1:0-47592 GCF_028478065.1 Providencia sp. PROV255
GATTTATTTCATCAAGCGATGATTTATTAAACAAATCACACAAAATAACTACGTTTTGTTGAAATTGTGAACTACAAATCATCAAATTCAACTGTGAATTCAGCAACCTTTTCCCAGTTAGTATATTCAATCTCTGTTTTTGGATCGGTTGGGCCATCTGTCATTTTCATTATTAGACGAATCATCATTCTATCAAACCATGTATAACGTGGATAAAACAGCGCTCCGGCAAAAACAGACTTCAATGTAGGCTTCCAAGGACATGCTTCTAAAAATTTTCGCGTATATGCGTTGGTTTCTACCGTATTCTTGCCTTCTTTTCTTGCCGTCAAATTTACAGCAAAAAAACCCGTCTTCATTGAGTTCAATTGATTTTGATGAGAAAGCACGAAGCGTTGTAGTTTTTTATTGAAATGCCCATAACGAATGGATGCCCCTACTAATACTTTATCGTAGCCTGATAAATTAAGCTGTTGGTCAGTATTTAAATCACGAATATCACACTCACGACCTGAGTTTCTCAGTTGCTCCGCCATTTTTAGAATAATTTTTTTAGTTTGCCCATCCGTACTGGAGTGTAAAAGTAAGTAGCTCATTATTGTTCCTAAATTAATATCATTTCTATATAGGTAATATTATTTATTAATTGTACCCAACTATTCACGCCAAAAAGTGGGAGTCAGTAGCACTAATAAAGTGAAAACTTCCAAACGCCCAAATAACATCGTGACAACTAATATCCATTTGCCTGTAGGGTTCATCGTTGTGAAATTATCAGCCACAGTCCCTAACCCTGGCCCTAAGTTATTCAGTGTCGTTGCAATTGCTGAAAAAGCAGAGAATTCATCAACTCCTGTAGCAATCAGTAATAATAAGCTGACGACAAAGACCAGTGCATATGCAGAAAAGAAGCCCCAAACAGCTTCGATGATCCTTTCAGGTAATGCGCGTTGTCCTAATTTGATTGTGTAGACTGCATTTGGGTGAACTAGGCGCTTTAACTCACGCGAGCCTTGTAAGAAAAGTAACAATATACGAATAACTTTTAACCCACCACCTGTCGAGCCTGCACATCCACCAACGAATGCGGCGCACAATAGCAGCATAGGTAAAAAAAGAGGCCAACCAGAAAAGCTATCTGTCGTAAATCCAGCCGTTGTCGCCATGGACACGACTTGGAAGAATGCCTGATCAAGTGTTTGACCAAAGCTACTATAAACAGAATGGAACATAAGTACTAAGGTACAAATAACCACCAAGACAAACTGGAAGCTAATAAACATTCTAAATTCAGGATCGCGCCAATAAATCCCTAAACTACGTCCAGTTAATACTGCAAAGTGCAAACCGAAGTTACAACCAGAGATAATCAGGAAAATACCAATGATAGTGTTAATCGCAGGACTATTGAAATAACCAATACTAGCATCATGAGTTGAAAACCCACCAATAGCGATAGTCGAAAAGCTGTGAGAAATAGCATCAAAAACATCCATACCGGCTATCCATAGAGCAACCGCACAGGCAATGGTTAGCAGTACATAGATAAGCCATAATGTTTTTGCTGTTTCTGCAATACGAGGCCGCATTTTATTGTCTTTCAAAGGACCCGGCATTTCTGCACGATATAGCTGCATTCCCCCGACACCCAAAAGTGGTAAAATTGCAACGGCAAGTACAATAATCCCCATCCCCCCAAGCCATTGAAGCATCTGCCGATAAAATAAAATAGCTTTGGGTAGGGAATCAAGCCCTGTTAACGTTGTCGCACCTGTAGTCGTCAATCCTGAGAACGATTCAAAAAAAGCATCAGTTACCGAAAGATTAGGTCTTTCAGAAAAAATAAAAGGTAATGCCCCTACGCTTCCCAGTACCGTCCAAAATAAAACAACGATAAGAAAGCCTTCTTTTGCTTTCAGTTCGTGCCGGCTATTACGGGTTGGTAGCCACAAAAAAAGGCCAATTAGCAAAGCAGTAACAAAAGTCTGGCTAAAAGCTCGCCCTGCACCATCACGATAAATTAGCGCGACAATACCAGGAATAACCATGGTAAAAGAAAAGATGATGACAAGCAGCCCGACTATACGGGTTATTGCACGAAAATGCATTCGGCAGGTTCCTTGATAAAACTGTTTACTATTGTGATTCTGACGTGAGCGTTAAGGCTCCACGGCTTATATCGCGTAATTTATCATTGACTTCCTGCTCAAGAGTGGCAGGAATTGCAATTTGTAAAGAGACAGTTTCATTATAATCACTGTGTAAAACTGTGCCATTCACTTGGACAAGCAGTTGTTCAATCGCATTAATCAATGAATAGTCGCACACTAAATTAAAGATTTTTTGTGGTACTTTTGTCTTTGTTGGTAATATTTTTAATGCTTGCTGGGCACCATTTCCATAAGCTTTAACTAGCCCACCAGTGCCTAGTTTTATCCCACCAAAATAACGTACAACAACACAGGTAACCTCCCCTAGATTGCTACCTAATAGTTGCGCCATGATGGGTTTTCCTGCTGTTCCTGTCGGCTCTCCGTCATCAGAGAACCCCAATTTTTGTGAATCATCAGGCCGACCAGCAACAAATGCCCAGCAATGGTGCCGGGCATCTGGGTATTGAGCTTTAATCGATTGAATGTAATCTTTTGCCGCTTCAATACCATCTGTATGAGCTAAATACGTAATAAATTGGCTTTTTTTGATTTCTTCTGTAAAAGAAATGGTTTCAGCCGGTATTAAATAAGGTTTCATTAACGTAAATGTAAGTCTCGAGTCATATTCTCAATACGATTTGCATGGATCACGATATTATCTTCAATGCGGATTCCACCGTAAGGTTTGAAGAACTCGATTTTATCCCAATTAAAGTGTTGGCTGAACTCCCCATTTCTCCATTCAGATAACAGAGATTCAATAAAGTAGAGCCCAGGCTCAATAGTTAACACCATTTTAGGTTCTAAAACACGAGTACAACGCAAGAATGGATACATTTTAGGAGCTGCGAGATGAGTACCACTATCATCTTGCATAAAACCTGCAGCATCATGAACTTGTAACCCAAGTGGATGGCCTAAACCATGAGGTAAAAATGGCGTTGTTAAGCCACTTTCCACCATCGACCCTTCGCTAATATCTTTAACAATATCATGTTTAATCAGTATCTTAGCAATCCTATGATGCATATCCACGTGATAATCAGTATAGCGGACACCTGCCTTAATCGTATCAATTAAAGCAAGCTGCTCTGTGTTGACATCTGCAACCAATTCAGCAAATTCGTCTTTACCTTTCGCCGCATAAGTTCTCGTAATATCAGCAGCATAGCCATTATATTCAGCGCCTGCATCAATAAGAAAACTGCGTAATTCGTTCGGCACAGTTTGCTGTAGTTTCGTGTAATGTAATACCGCCGCATTTTCATTCAGCGCAACAATATTACCATAAGGCACATTGGTATCTCGATGACCGGTAGATTGTAAGTAACTGACATTAATATCAAATTCGCTCATACCTGCACGGAATGCTTCGAGAGCAGCGAGGTGCCCATTTACAGCCATTTTTTGAGCTTCTCGCATACAGTAAAGCTCATAATCTGTCTTATAAGAACGATGATAATGATAGTAATCTAAAACCGATTTGGGATTGATATTATGCAAAGAAATCCCTAAAGATTCTGCTCGTGCTGTTGCTGAGCCTATATAGGCAACATTTTCTTTTGATAAGCTTGCGAGAAGCGTTTTGATGTCATCCGCATTTTTTAAGTGGATTAGCTCAATATCTTTGGTCCAAAAACTGTTCGGTAGTGGCTCAACACTATGCCAATAGTCAACGGGGGAATAAAACCATAGCTTAGGCTTATTTATGCCATCAACTAATAACCATGAATGTGGAACATCGATAACAGGTACCCACGCTTTGAAATGAGGGTTAACTTTAAACGGATAGTCGCTATCATCAAGAAAGATGCGTAGGGGTTCACCTGAATGAATCAATATGGCATCTAATTTGCTGCGCTGTAAAACTTGCTGAGTTCTGTTTTGTAACGTTTTAATGTGTTCAGCGTAGAGTGCAGTCAGTTTTTCCATTTCCTTCAACCTTTCAGCATTAATTAGAAAAATTAAGCTTACCACGTTCTGTTATTAACGGATATGCACTCTGTTGCAAACCCTAATTAATTAATTGATATATAATACATTTATCATTTAAATCATTAATTATTTCACTTAATTGCTGTGACCAACCTTCCATTTTTGTCATTAATCATTTGCAATTAATTAACATTCTAGTCACACTCTTTTCATCTGGTCGTACCAGATAACACTACCACGTAGAGGAGAGCAGAATGCTTTATCAAAGTGACACTATCTATATTCAATGGTTGAAACAAGGGATTGCAGAACTGGTTTTTAACTCACCAGGGCCAATTAATAAATTGGACACCCACACCGTTGCTTCACTTGATGAAGCCGTGTCTGTTCTTGAGCAACAAACCGAGCTGCAAGGTGTAATTTTCCGTTCTGATAAACCCGCTTTTATTGTTGGCGCTGATATCAAAGAGTTTCTGTCACTCTTTGAAGCATCAAAAGAAACACTAAGTGATTGGTTACACTACGCTAACAGTATATTTAATCGTATTGAAGACCTGCCTGTTCCAACGATTTGCGCCATTAATGGCTATGCACTAGGTGGTGGTTGTGAATGTGTTTTATCCACTGATTTTCGTATCGCCTCCCCTGATGCCCGAATTGGGCTTCCTGAAACGAAACTTGGGATCATGCCTGGCTTTGGTGGGTCTGTTCGGCTACCTCGATTAATTGGTTTGGATAGCGCATTAGAAATTATTACTGCGGGTAAAGATATCGATGCCTCTCAAGCTTTAAAACTTGGCCTTATTGATGCCGTTGTTAATACAGAAGCTCTCGCACAATCAGCGCTACAACTCATTGAATCTGCAATCACCGGAGCCTTCAATTGGCAGCAAAAACGCCAACCTAAACTTAGCCCTCTGCAATTGAAACCTATTGAGCAAACGATGAGTTTCAATGTCGCTAAGGGAATGGTGTATAAGGTTGCAGGCAAACACTATCCAGCCCCTATGGCGGCTGTGAATACAATAGAAAAGGCAGCAAATTGTACCCGCGATGAGGCCCTGAAGCATGAAACAGCCGCATTTGTTCCTCTAGCGCATAGTGATGTTGCACGTGCGTTAGTGAGTATTTTTCTAAATGACCAACAAGTTAAGTCAAATAGTAAAAAGATCGCACAACGTATTGAGATTCCAACACATGCCACCGTATTAGGCGCAGGAATTATGGGCGGAGGCATTGCTTATCAGTCTGCCAGCAAAGGCGTACCTGTTTTAATGAAAGATATTAATGTTAAGTCATTAGAATTAGGGATTGAAGAGGCACAAAAGCTATTAAATAACCAATTTGAGCGTGGAAAAATTACAGCTGTAAAAATGGCGGCGACCTTATCATCTATTCATCCTTCATTATCTTACAATGGCATAGAAGATAGCCAAATCGTCGTTGAAGCCGTTGTTGAGAACCCTAAAGTCAAAGCTGCTGTATTAGCTGAAGTTGAGTCCTTAGTAACAAGTGAAACTATACTGGCTTCAAATACATCAACTATTCCAATTTCAACCCTCGCTAAATCACTAAAGCGCCCAGAAAACTTCTGCGGAATGCACTTTTTTAACCCTGTGCATCGAATGCCATTAGTCGAAATTATTCGCGGAGAACAAACTTCTGATAACACTGTTGCTAAGGTTGTTGCCTACGCCAATAAAATGGGGAAAACCCCTATTGTTGTCAATGACTGCCCTGGCTTCTTTGTTAACCGAGTACTTTTTCCTTACTTTGCTGGCTTTAACTTACTGTTACAAGATGGGGCTGACTTTAGAGAAATAGATAAAGTCATGGAAAAAGAGTTTGGCTGGCCAATGGGGCCCGCTTATCTTCTTGATGTGGTTGGTATTGATACTGCTTTTCATGCAGAACAAGTTATGGCTCAAGGTTTTCCTGAACGAATGGGAAAAAAAGGCAAAAATGCCATTGATGTGATGTATGAACAACAACGTTTTGGCCAAAAAAATGGCCACGGGTTTTATCAATATGAAAAAGATAAAAAAGGGAAACCGAAAAAAGTTGATGATCCGCGGACGGATGAACTACTTGCTACTATTTGCTCAACAAGACGCTCATTCACCAAAGAAGAAATTATTGCTCGAATGATGGCTCCAATGATCAACGAAGTTGTTCGTTGCTTAGAGGAAGGCATTATCCAAAGCCCTTCGGATGCAGATATTGCTTTAGTTTACGGTTTAGGCTTTCCACCATTTAGAGGGGGAGTATTCTGCTATTTAGATACCTTAGGTAGTCAATCTTACTTAAAAACAACGGAATCTTTGCAGCACTTGAGTCCTCTATATCACGCGCCTAGCGGCTTAAAAGAAAAAGCGGCTACCAATGCAAGATATTACCCACAGCCACCAGTAGTGGCGATTGATGTCAAAAAAGTTGCGAGAGGTTAATTCTATGGAAAATGTCGTCATTATTGATGGAATACGTACACCAATGGGCCGTTCAAAAGGTGGGGTATTTCGCCATGTTAGAGCTGAAGACCTTTCTGCGCACCTCATGAATGCGATTTTTGAACGTAATCCAAACTCAAGTAAAAAAGAATTGGATGACATCATCTGGGGTTGTGTTCAGCAAACACTAGAGCAAGGGTTTAATGTTGCTAAAAATGCAGCATTACTCACAGATATACCTCATACGGTTCCTGCCGTTACAGTAAATCGCCTTTGTGGTTCATCAATGCAAGCGATACATGATGCGAGCCGGTTAATTATGACAGGTGATGCAAAATCAGTACTCATTGGTGGAGTTGAGCATATGGGCCACGTCCCAATGACTCATGGTATAGATTTCAACCCTAAACTGACTTTACGTGTTGCTAAAGCCGCTGGAGCGATGGGATTAACCGCTGAAATGCTTGCCAAAATGTATAAAATTAGCCGAGAAGAGCAAGATGCATTTGCATTAAGGTCTCACCAACTTGCAGCTCTAGCAACGGAAAAAGGGAAGTTCAATAACGAGATCGTTCCAATTAGTGGCCATGATGCCACTGGTAACCTCATTTCGGTAAATTATGATGAAGTGATTCGCTTTGATGCAAGCCTTCAAGGTTTGGCTGCTCTTCGCCCCGCCTTCGATCCTGCTAGTGGTACAGTGACCGCAGGTAATTCATCTGCTCTATCTGATGGTGCATCTGCGATGCTGCTAGCCAGCGAAAGTTATGCCACACAGCAAGGCATTAAGCCTCGAGCTAAAATACGCTCAATGGCAGTTGTTGGCTGCGATCCATCGATCATGGGATTTGGCCCGGTGCCAGCAAGTGAACTCGCTTTAAAGCGCGCAGGACTAACTTTAAATGATATTGATATTATTGAATTAAATGAAGCTTTTGCAGCGCAATCTATTGCATGCTTAAAAGGCTTAAAGCTATCAGAAAATCAACTAGATGATAAAGTAAATCTCAGTGGTGGGGCCATTGCGCTAGGCCACCCTTTGGGATGCTCAGGAGCAAGAATTTCAACAGCATTGCTTAATCAATTAGAACAAAACGATAAACAATTTGGTTTAGCCACCATGTGCATCGGGTTCGGCCAAGGTATTGCTACAATTATTGAGCGTGTTTAACAATTTAGTTTTAGTTTTCGCAAACATTGTATTTTGTCGATGTTCCCGCCTAGTCAGGGGCGGTTTTTTTTTGCCTTTTTCTGGCCAAATAGCCACGAAAAATTTAAAGATTATCGATAGGCGGTAAGTGAATGAGACCCTAGGAGCATACAAAAGTATGTGACTAGGGCGAATGAGCGAAATCAACACCCCTACAATTTGAAGTAGGACGGGTTAAATGAATTCGTAAGCATCTCCAAAGAGTTGTTCTGCCTTAGCTCCTCGCTCACTACAAAACCGCTCTCTCGCTATTTTAGCCATTTCAAAGCGGCCTGCGATATAGATATCATGACTGGACAAATCACCAAAATCTTCTAATACTGCGCTCAGGACTGTTCCTGTTCTACCACGCCATAGTTCGTCTGGTTGCTCTACAACTGGAGTGATCTTCAAATTAGGGTAATTTTCACTGAGGGCCTGCAATTCACCAAGGTCATATAAGTGTTCCAATTGGCGCCCCCCCCAATAGAAAGTGATATCACGATCCGAGTTTTCAGCTAAAGCTGCAAGTAATACAGAGTGGGTATAGGAAAAACCGGTCCCACCTGCAATTAAGATCATTGCGTTACTGCTATTTTCCCGAAACCAAGCTTTACCGTGAGGAATGTCAATATTTATACGTTTCTGGTCTAAAATTCTATCCATGACAGCCATTGCGTATAAATTAATCTCAGAAGCACCAATATGTAATTCAATAGTTTCTTTATTATTCGGTGTAGAAGCCATTGAAAATGGTCGCTTATCTCTCTCATCCATCACGACCATTAAATATTGACCTGCTTTAAAATGAAAAGGACCATCTGGCAACAAAATCACCCGATAAACCGTATCCGTGATAGATTCAACAGATGTTACTTTACAGCTTAAAGTTGCCATGGTTTCCCTCTTATTTTGTGTCAAAAATATTTAACTGTTCCCAAATATCATCAATGCGAGATTTAACGCTCTCTGTCATTACAATAGGACGCCCCCACTCACGATCTGTCTCACCCGGCCATTTGTTGGTGGCATCAAGCCCCATTTTTGAGCCTAATCCTGATACAGGAGAAGCGAAGTCGAGATAATCTATGGGCGTATTTTCCATCATTACTGTGTCACGAGCAGGATCCATACGGGTTGTAATTGCCCAGATGACATCTTTCCAGTCTCGTGCATTAATATCATCATCACAAACAATAACAAACTTAGTGTACATGAATTGGCGCAGGTATGACCAGACTCCCATCATGACTCTTTTAGCATGTCCTGCATATTGTTTTTTCATTGTCACAACGGCAAGACGATACGAGCACCCTTCAGGAGGAAGATAAAAATCAACAATTTCAGGGAATTGTTTTTGAAGAATGGGAACAAGGACTTCGTTTAAGGCTTCCCCTAATACTGCGGGCTCATCTGGTGGCCTTCCCGTATAAGTTGAATGATAAATTGCATCACGACGCTGAGTCACATGAGTTACAGTAAATACTGGGAAATTATCTATTTCATTATAATAACCAGTATGGTCACCATAAGGGCCTTCAGGGGCCATTTCACCCGGTTCAATATACCCTTCTAAAATAATTTCAGCGCCAGCAGGAACTTCGAGGTCATTCGATATGCATTTAACAACCTCGGTTTTATTACCACGCAACAACCCCGCAAAAGCGTACTCTGATAATGTGTCAGGAACTGGTGTTACCGCACCTAAAATGGTCGCAGGATCTGCACCAAGGGCAACTGCAACAGGAAATTTTTCACCGGGATGTGCTTGGCACCATTCTTGAAAATCCAAAGCACCACCGCGATGAGATAGCCAACGCATAATAACTTTATTTTTTCCAAGAACTTGCTGACGATAAATACCTAAGTTTTGCCTTTCTTTATGTGGGCCTTTAGTCACCGTCAGACCCCATGTAATTAGAGGGGCAGCATCTTCTGGCCAACAATGCATAACAGGTATTTTTGTGAGATCAACGTCTTCACCTGCCCAAATTTGTTCCTGACAAGCCGCTGAGCTTAACCGTTTAGCTGGCATATTCAACACTTGTTTAAATTTTGGAAGCTTATCAAAAAGGTCACGGAAACCTTTCGGTGGATCAGGCTCTTTCAGAAACGCCAGTAATTTGCCTACTTCATGTAAAGCTTTTATATCTTCTTGCCCCATCCCCATCGCAACACGTTTAGTTGTTCCAAACAGGTTACACAAGACAGGCATGTTATAGCCTTTGGGATTTTCAAATAATAGGGCCGGTCCCCCTGCTCTTAGTGTACGATCTGCAATTTCTGTCATTTCCAAATAGGGGTCGACTTCCATTGTAATGCGTTTTAGCTCGCCTTGTTTTTCAAGTTGCGAGATGAAATCTCTAAGGTCACGGTATTTCATTATCTTCTTTTACTGTTACAGAGGGAGTCCCATTATAAGACGTCCGGCCAAGGTTACAAGTTACTGTCTAAAGCACTTAAAAATCAATCTTTTTCTGGTTTAGTATACCATTTTACTGGCAATCAAAAGGGACTAATTTTTCTAATAGTAATGTATTAAATTGCTCTGAGAATGTTTTATTATGCTGAAATAGTTTAAAACCTTCATCTTTTCCACTGAAATAATGAAGTTCATTACCTTTAATTTGTAACCCACTTCCTTCCCTGAGCGCAACAACAACTTCATGAGGATTAATCACACAAAATTCTTGTAATCGCTCATCACGAGTTTCTCCCATATGACCAGAGATGTGAGCATCAATATAATGAGGATTAATTTGTAATGGGAATAGCCCTAAAGATGGCATAATTGCTGCGTTACTCACAGGCATATCATTCGTAGTACGAATACTTGGTGTCGCTACATTACATCCTGCGCTCCAGCCGATATATGGCACGCCACGTTCACGAACTGCGCGTTGAATCGCAACGATCAACCCATTCTCATGTAGGCATTTATTCAACCACCAAGTATTGCCGCCACTTACAAGAATGCATTCTGCCTGCTCAATCGCGTCCACTGGACTAGAAAAATGCTCAATTGATGTAACTTTTATTCCCAACGCTTCGGAAAGCTGCTCTGCTCTTTCGTCATGTGAGCCACGAAGAACTGCATAAGGAACCAAAACCGCTGACTTTATGTTCTTACGAGCAATCATTTCTTTGATTCGAGGTAAAGCGTAGCTTAGCCATACAGGGTTGCCTGGTAGCTTGCCGTTACTCAACAAAAAGATATCCATTATGTCTCCTACTGATTTGGTTTTTGCATTACAGTTATCATAAGACTATATTCGATTAATATAGACTGATGAATATCAATGATATGGTGCTGTTATTCATTAGTCACATTGTTATGTCGTAATTTGTTATCATAAACATAGTTTTGTCAGATGGAATTCAAAAAAATGGAAAAATGGTATTTGCTTTATTGCAAACGAGGCCAAATTGAACGCGCTATGGAGCATTTAAATCGACAGAATGTTGTTTGTATGACGCCCATGACTGAAATGGAAAAAGTGGTTAGAGGAAAAAGAACGACTGTGCAAGAAGCTCTGTTTCCAAATTACTTATTTGTGAAATTTGATCATAATGAAATTCATACGACAACAATCCAGTCAACGAGAGGGGTCAGCCATTTTATTCGTTTTGGCAAATTGCCGACGGAAGTCCCTGAAGAGATTATTGAACTCCTACAACAAACCCCTATTAGTTATTCTGTCGCGCCAGATATACCAAAGCATGGTGACCAAGTGACTATTACCGAAGGTATTTTTGCGGGGGTGCAAGCTATTTTTGCTGAACCTAATGGTGAGTACCGTTCTATTCTTTTGCTGAATATTTTAAATAAAAGCGTCCCCAAAGTAGTTGATAATACACAGTTTAAAAAAAATACAGATTAAGCATTGAAGTAATAAAAAAGCCCTTCTTAGAGGGCTTTTCATCATTCTGTATTGAATAACGATAGGTTAACGCAAATTAGGACTCTTCTTTTTCTTCTTCCTCTACGCCTTCTTGTCGATTTCTACCTTTGCCAACATAGAAATTGGATAGTAAAACACCGAGCTCAAAGAGCAAATACATAGGAACAGCAAGTAAAGTTTGAGAGAGAACATCAGGCGGCGTTAAAAACATCCCAACGATAAATGCCCCGACTAAAATATAAGGACGTTTACGTTTTAGGGCTTCAGGTGTAGTGACGCCTGTCCAACACAGTAAAATAATTGCAATAGGGACTTCAAATGCAGCACCAAAAGCCATGAATAATGTCATGACGAAACTAAGGTATTTACTGATATCTGGGATAAAGTTAACGCTATCTGGGGTTGTTTTAACAAAGAAACCAAATGCGAGCGGAAAAACAACGAAGTAGGCAAATGCCATTCCCAAATAAAACAAGAAACTACTTGAAACAAGCAAAGGCAACATGAGTTTACGTTCATGCTTGTATAAGGCAGGTGCAATGAAAGCCCATATTTGATAGAGAATAACTGGGATCGATACAAAAACCGAAACCATCATTGTCAATTTAATTGGGGTAAAGAATGTAGACGCCACATCCGTCGCACTCATTTGCGAACCTACTGGCAGCTTATCAATCAAAGGAGCTGCAACCAGCCGATAGATATCATTTGAAAAATAAGCAAGCGCAGCAAAAACAATTAAAACTGTAATTAAACAGTTGAGTAGCCGTTTACGAAGTTCAATGAGGTGGCTAATAAGTGGTTGTGTATCATTTACAGCCATGTGTTATTTTTCACTTTCAGTTTGATTAGAGTTTTTTACATTAGCATCGAGTGATTCTACTGTTTTCACAGCGGCTGAATCTTCCGGTTTCTGCTCCTCCTCAACAACTGCCGCCATTTTAGCTGCATGTTCAGGGTTTGGATCAGACTCTTCAGGTTGCTGAGTATTATCTTTCGCTTCCTTTACAGCACTATCGTAACTGTCAGTGATCTCTTTTGCTTTGTTTAACTCTGTTTCAATATCATTAGTTGTCGCTTGGTAATCGCTTTTAAGCGATTGTGCCGCTGTACGCAGTTCTTCCATAGACTGCTTAAGTTCCGGAGAAAGCGCTTCTAAATTAGCTTTTTCTTCCACCTTTTTCAGCGTTTCTTGTAGCTCCTGCAGCTTTAATTCTTGCGATAACTCGTTTTGTACATTTGCAGCCATAGAGCGCATCGCACGGATCCACCCAGCGACAGTTCTCACTGCCACTGGTAACCGCTCAGGGCCTAATACAACGAGACCAATAACTGCAACAAGCAACAGTTCACTAAAACCTATGTCAAACACGGTTTAACCCTGCTCTTTGTTTTTGCTCTCAACTGGGCTTTCTTTCTTTTCAGCAGCCTGTTGTTCAGTAATATTTTTAGGTGCGAAGTCAGCATCTTGCTTTTCTTGTTCTGCTTTTGCTTTTTCGTCATCATTCATTGCTTTTTTAAAGCCTTTGAGTGACTCCCCCAAATCCGAGCCTAAAGAACGCAATTTTTTGGTGCCGAAAATTAAAATAATAAGCAAAGCAATGATAATGAGTTGCCAAGGACTACCGAAAGCAGCCATTGCAATAGTTGATTCCATTGTTAATACCTCTATAGTTTTGGGATCAATTGTTGTTAGATCTATTATATACAACCAACACAAAATACGGAAATGTTCACAGCCTTATAAACTTGTCGCAAAACAAAGTTTACTTAATTTCCGCCAGTTTTACACCAACCAAACAACCAAGACAGTGCTCCTGCCACCATAAACACAATACCAAACGGGGTGAGATTCGAAATAAGGAACATACTCCCACAGAGAATAAATGTGGCACCTATACCTAAAAGGTACTGAGATTTACGTTGTTTATTACGCTGACTTTTCAGTTGTTGCGTTAGTTGGTCTATGTTTGATTGTAAGTACTTATGTTGCCGTAATGCACCATAAATTAAATCAGGAATTTCAGGCATTTTTTCTGCCCAATACGGTGCCTTTTCTTTTAATGCTTGAGTAATTGCAGGTATCCCTACTTGGCTATGAACCCAATCCTCAAGGAATGGTTTTGCTGTTTTCCAGAGATCAAGCTGCGGGTAAAGCTGCCGACCTAACCCTTCAACATACAATAATGTTTTTTGTAATAATACCAACTGTGGCTGAACTTCCATGTTGAAACGACGTGCTGTATTAAATAAATTCAATAACACTTGCCCAAATGAAATTTCAGCCAATGGTTTTTCAAAAATAGGTTCACATACCGTACGGATAGCAAACTCAAAGTCTTCCACATTCGTGTCTGAAGGAACCCAGCCTGAGTCAACGTGTAGTTCTGCTACTTTGCGGTAATCACGATTAAAAAACGCAATAAAGTTTTCTGCCAAATAACGTTTGTCTTCTTTGTTCAATGAACCGACTATTCCACAGTCTATCCCTATGTATTGAGGATCTTCTGGATGATCGTAGCTAACAAAGATATTTCCTGGATGCATATCTGCATGGAAAAAACTGTCGCGAAAAACTTGTGTAAAGAAGACTTTAACACCACGCTCTGCCAGCAGTTTCATATTGGTTCCTTGCGCTTTAAGCGCAGCAATATCAGAAACTGGGATCCCGTAGATACGCTCCATGACCATCACATTTTCACGACAATAATCTGGATAGACCTCTGGCACATACAGCATGGCGCTGTTTTCAAAATTACGACGAAGCTGAATGGCATTTGCTGATTCACGGAGCAAATTAAGCTCATCAATCAACGTTTTTTCGTATTCACGCACGACTTCTTTTGGTCTTAACCGCCGCCCATCTGGCAACAACGGAACCCAATTGGCAATGCGGTACATTAATTTAATGTCAGCTTTAATAACTGGCAGAATATCAGGGCGAATAACTTTGATGACAACATCGTTGCCATTTTCTTTTAACGTTGCGGTATGAACCTGAGCAATAGATGCAGAAGCTAAAGCTTGTTCATCAAAATCATCAAACCATTGTTCTAAAGGGCCTTCGAGGGATTCTTCAATATAGCTTCGTGCCAGTTTGCCATCAAAACTCGCCACTTTGTCTTGCAATAGCGAAAGTTGATCTGCGATTGCGGGTGGGAAAAGATCTCGACGAGTCGATAGCATTTGGCCAAATTTGATCCAAACCGGCCCGAGTTCTTGTAGGGCGAGACGAAGCCTTTCACCTAATGCTTTGTCTTTATGCTTATTTCTGATCCAAAAGAAACCTAAGCGACCAATTCTTAATGGTAACGTTAGTTTAATTTTGGGGATTAACTCATCTAATCCGTAAGAGAGAAAAACCCGAATAATGAAGTAAAGTCGTTTTATTTCACCGGGTGTCATGCTTCTCCTCCAACTGGCTTAACCGTTGCTCAAGCGCACTCATTGAATATTCCACTTGCTCAACCTCATCACTAAAATGAGCGAGTTCAAGCTGGCTAGGTGCCATTTTCCATTCTTCAACAATGGCGTCTTTGATATACGTTTTTTGCCGTTTTACTAAATGAGATGCAAGACAAACACCTTTATTCAGGAACTTACTAAGGCCCTCTGCTGCAACATCACCAATGTAAGGAGACAGATAATGAGCAGGGTTCCAAATAGCTAAGTCAAGCAAAGAAGACCAGTGCTGTACAATTTGCATATCCCCTTCAATCACGATATCACCACGATTGATAAGTTGAGATAATTGCTGTTTGTCTTTCAATTTAACGAGCGTGAAGATGGATGTTTTAATGGTACAGTCCGCAGGCTCAACCCACTGGCTTAACACATCAACATGATTTTCAGCAAAAACGAGCGTCAACGTTTTATTCAGTTCTTTAAGTTCAATTGCCATAACTTTGCCTGCCAAACGCATCCTAGCTGGCTGTAGAACTTTTTCTTTGAACAACATGTGGTTAAGAGAGGTTTCCATCAATGCTGTGATCAAAGAATACAAAACTGTATTTTGGTTTTCGGTATGTGTTGATGGTGCTTCCATCTTAGAATTTAAACCCTTTATGCAATGCGACAATTCCACCTGTCATATTGGTGTAGGAAACCTGTTCAAACCCTGCATTTTCCATCATACCTTTTAGTGTTTCTTGGTTTGGATGCATGCGGATTGATTCAGCTAAATAGCGATAGCTATCGGGATCATTAACGATCGCTTGACCAATACGAGGGAGTATATGGAATGAATAGGCATCATAAGCTTTATTCAGTGGCTCAATAACTGGTTTTGAGAACTCTAATACCAATAAACGCCCACCTGGCTTCAACACTCGGAACATAGAGCGTAGCGCTTTGTCTTTATCAGTGACATTACGCAGACCAAAAGAGATAGTAATGCAGTCAAAATAGTTATCAGGGAATGGCAGCTCTTCCGCATTGGCTTGCACGTAATTAACATTACCGACAATACCAAGATCACGTAATTTCTCACGCCCCATTTTTAGCATTGAATCATTAATGTCTGCGAGTATGACTTCGCCTTTTTCGCCCACTAAACGTGAAAATTTAGCGGTTAAGTCACCCGTTCCACCCGCAAGGTCAAGTACTCGCTGATTACGACGTACTCCGCTCGCCTCAATGGTAAAACGCTTCCAAATACGATGAATACCAAATGACATCAAATCATTCATTAAGTCATATTTTGATGCTACTGAGTGAAAAACATTCGCTACTAGGCCAGCTTTATCTTCTTTGCCGACAGTACGGAAACCGAAATCAATGGTTTCTTTAGTTGGTTCAGTCATTTCTCTTATGCCTGCTTATCATTCAAACTTTTGTAGGAAGTGTAACAGTCTTTGAGCCAAAACCCTATCAGAAGTCTAAGATTCCGCACAATTAGGCGTCTCAGACCGCTCAACCAATTGAGGCGGGATAGGTTGCTTAATTTCGACCCCTAGCTCTTTAAAACTTTCCGCCTGGCTAATTAAATTTCCACGCCCTTGAGCAAGACGCTTCATTGCCGATAGGTAAGTATTATTTGCTTTATCAAGACTGGTGCCTAAAACCTGCATATCATCTACAAACAAACGCAGCTTGTCATACATTTTTGCTGCTCTATTTGCTATCTCCTGAGCATTTTGCCCTTGGCGTTCATACCGCCAAATATTATTAATCGTTCTCACTGCGACTAGCAATGTTGAAGGACAAACTAACATAATATTCTGTTTAATTCCTTCATCAAGTAACTCGGGAGCTTCTTTCAAAGCCAGTAAATACGCAGGTTCAATAGGGATAAACATTAAAACGTAATCCAGTGAACGAATTCCCGGTAACTGGTGGTAATCTTTACGACTCAACATACGCATGTGATTACGGATAGATGCCACATGATTTTTTAACGCTTGTTGCTGTTCATGTGGATCTTCGCTATTGAAGTAATGTTCATAGGAAACCAGCGACATTTTTGCATCAACAACCACATCTTTCCCTTCTGGAAGATGAATAATCACATCAGGTTGATAGCGGCTATTATAGCTTGTATTGATACTAACTTGAGTTTCAAATTCACTTCCCTCACGTAAACCTGAGACTTCGAGGATCCGAGTAAGAATGGTTTCCCCCCAGTTCCCTTGAATTTTGTTATCCCCTTTCAGTGCTCGTGTCAAGTTAACTGCCTCTTTGGTCATTTGATTATTGAGCTGCTGTAATTGCCGAATTTCATAGGCTAAAGTGTGACGCTCTTTGGCTTCCTCGCCAAAACTTTGTTGAACTTGCTGACGAAAACCTTCTAATTGCTCGCGAAAAGGTGACAACATCGCCAATAGGCTTTTTTGTTGTTGCTCAGATGCACGACGCTCATTTTGCTCAAAAATACGATTGGCTAAGTTTTCAAATTGTGCCGTCAGCCGTTGTTCACTATTTTGTAAAATACGCTGTTTTTCTTCGTTGGCTAGCTGGTTCTGTTCAAAACGAGTGATTACCTCGCGAAGCTCTGCTTCTTGTTCTCGGTTAATATCCCTTTGAGTACGCAGCTCTTGATCTAGCCTTTCGTATTCTTCTTTCCATTGCGCAAGGTGAATATTTTTTTCGTCACTTGCCGCAAGTTGGCGGTTGAGTTGTTGCAGTTCCTGATCTTTTTGCGTAATTTTTTGGGCAATAGAGAACCACGTTGCCAAGCCACCAACTAAAACGCCACTCAACGCACCAATAACAGCATATAAAAGAGAGGTATCCACGGTTAAATCCTTACTTTACAAAGTCTAGTGTAAGGTAATGGGATACTGTATAAGTGTCCAGAGGTAATTTAGCCATGGAAGAAAATTTTGCGAAGCGCTTCGCAAGCTTAGCCTATCCAGCTCGCAAACCATTTCAAGCCTAATGCCCCAGGCGCTAGAATACCAAATGCCCAAATCATCGCAGAAGCGATATTAGCGAGTTGGAAATGCCGTTGTGGCATGGCGCAAATCCCTGCAACCAAGGGAACAATGGCTCGCAAAGGCCCGAAGAAGCGCCCAAAGAAAATGCCCCAAATACCCCATCGGTCAAAGAAACGCTGCCCTTTATCAATCATTTGCGGGTTACGAGAAATCGGCCACATATGGCGTACATTTTCTTTGTAATGATAACCAAACCAATAAGAAAGCCAGTCCCCAAAGAAAGCGCCGAGTGCTGCTGCTAGCCATATTGGCCAGAAAGTAATATTACTTTCACCAATCAAAGCACCGAGCGCAAGTAAAATAACCGTTGCAGGTAACAGAAGCGACAAAAATGCCAGAGATTCCCCAAAAGCCAGAAAGAAAATAATAGGAAGCGCCCATACTTCATGTTCGCGTGTAAAGTCCGTCACTATGGTGACAATTTCATTGAGTGTCACGGTCAGTTCCTTTCATTAGGGGATAATCAGAATACTGTAACGAAAAAGTGGTAAATCAAAGTTAAACAAAGCAAAAACACCTTTGGGAAAACCGAGTTGTGGATAAAGAAAAACGGATTATCCGACAACTCATATTCCAATTAGAGCAACTTAGTCCAGAAACTGGCTTTGCAGTACTTCTCGTTGCTGCCTTCCTAAACCAAAATCTTTTTCTAGCCATTGGTCAACATTGCCATACTGGCTTTCAATACTGTTTAGTGCTGTTCTCAAGAAGTCTTCACGTACCGAATAGACATACTCAAATTTTTTCACGATGCTTTCGTCCATCGTTTTTGCATGCTCTTCAAGTAAGTGTTTGCGGTAAGGTGCAAGTGTTTCATTAGTCAGTAAGTAATCTTCCATTACGGTGTCTAAATCTGCACCTAAAGCAAATAACACCAATGCGGACCCGACGCCCGTACGGTCTTTTCCTACAGCACAGTGTTGTACTATGCCACCTTTTTCTGGTTGTTTGAGTAAATTGACCAATTGATGATAAGCGGGGTTGTTCAGTGGTAACAATTCATATAAACGAAACATAAAGGCTTGCGGATCAAATTGTTCCAATATCTCTGGCGTTAATTTATCTAAATTTGCGGTGACTTCTTTGGCTAACGGATTTGCTGGCGCATGCACATAATGCGCTCCTTGCCAAATGACATCAGGCTTATCTAAGATTTCAGCTTCATCACGATAGTCAATGATTTGGAAAAGATTTTGTGAACGCAAAACCGCTTCGTCTTCCTGTGTTAATCGGTCTAACGCACCGGAACGAAACAGGACACCGGGCTTAATTTTGCCACCGTTAGCAAGTTTTTTACCACCGAGATCACGAAAGTTAATACCGCCCTTCAAAGGCAGAACAGAAGGATGAAGATAAGGTGTTGTTGACATAATAATTCCTTTTCGCCCTATAGCTTTCATTCCAGTTAGCCATAAAATAAACGTAACCTGAATAATTTAAGGGCACATAATATTGATAATTGTTTTTATGACAATAACAGATCTAGCAAATAAGAGGATCAGAATATTTCCTGTAAATTGATTAGTAATTGCCAAATCTATCGAGGAAATAAAGAGAAATGAAAAGTGGATAAAGGGACTAAGCCCGCTTACTTTTTGTCCACAACCGAGTGAAAGTCAAGTAAACGGGCCAGTAAATCAGGGACTACAGTAAGCGGCGAGCAGCTTCAACCACAATACTTAATACGTTACCTTCCGTTTTCTTCAGTAACGCTTCATTTGGAATTTCTTGTTGGGTACGATTCACGATAACACCCGCAACCATACCAGCACGTAACCCTTTACTACTAGAACACATAGTCAGCAATGTGGCTGATTCCATTTCATAGTTCATTACGCCCATGTCTTGCCACTCTTTCATCGAACCTCTGAAATGACGCATCACACGGCCAGTATAGGTATCATAACGCTCTTGACCTGGGTAGAAGGTATCAGATGATGCAGTAACACCAACATGAACGGTCGCACCTGCATCTTTCGCTGCGGCATAAAGCGCATTAGTACAGTCAAAATCAGCAACAGCTGGGTATTCTAATGGTGCGAAGTGTTGGCTAGCACCGTCTAGGCGCACTGCCCCTGTTGTCACCAGAACATCACCGACATTGATATCTTCTTGGATTGCACCTGTTGTACCAATACGTAAGAAAGTACGGATACCAAGCTGTGCAAGTTCTTCAACTGCAATTGACGTTGATGGACCACCGATACCGGTTGAACAAACAATGACAGCTTTTCCGTCAAGCTCACCACGCCAAGAGGTGTATTCACGTAATGACGCAAGGTGTACAGGGTTATCCATCAGACGTGCAATTTTTTCAACACGGTTAGGATCCCCAGGAACAATCGCTACGGTCGCACCCTGTAAGTCACTTTTCTTTAAACCTAAGTGGAAAACGTCAGACATTTCAAACTCCTTTACACAATGGCATCATTAAATCAGTCAATACTGATTAATCGTTATTTGTAATATAGCGAGAAAACGATATTTTTTTAGTGATGAATATCACTTTTAATGAAAACAATAAAGGATTGATTTCATTATTTAGTGACTTGCATCACATAAATTCATGAATTTTATTTCTCTTTGAATTCCATTGCCATCAGTATAGATGAAAGTTTGGCATAACGACAAAAGCGCCCCTAATTGCTGGGCGCTTTGATTATTTGGCAGAACTAAAACTGATAACGCTATGTTAGAGAATTACATCAAGAACAAGGACACCAACTAGGCCTATCGCCCACGCAATGGTGGTCGGAATAGACCAAACAATCATTTGTTGTTTAACGTCCTTAATTCCCATCATTCTGTTCACCACCCAATACAGGCTGTCGTTGAAGTAACCGAAGAACAGAGACCCCATGGTTGCCGCTTGCGCCGCGACCAATAAGTTAATATCCGGTATTTGGCTAATGATTGGCGCAGAAATAGATGCTGCGGTAATCATTGCTACCGTACCTGAACCTTGAATCAAACGAACCAATGTCGCGATGATAAACGGAATCAATACTGGTGTAATCGGCAGATTTGCAACATGTTCAGCAAGAATATTTCCTGTGCCACTATCACGCAGTACCGCACCTAATGCACCACCCGCTCCCGTAACTAGCAGGATAATACCCGCTGCTTGTAAGCCTTCTTCCATACGGTCGATGACTTCTTCTTTTGTTGCTTTTGGCATTAATGTGTAAACAGAGATCAACACACTAATTGATAATGCAATAATTGGTGCGCCTAAGAATTCAAATGTTTGGAAATACCAATTACTTTCCATACCTTGGAAAGATTCTGTTTTGAGAATTAATCCATTGATAGCATTGATAAAAATTAACAAAATAGGTGTGATAATCGGTAAAAGCGATAAGAACAGGCTTGGTAATGGCTTATTCGCTTTTTCTTCCATATAACGAGCGTGAACTTCTTTCAGGTCTTCACTGCCCGTTTCATCTGGCATAAATTCAGGGTACTTAGTCCCTAACCATTTTGCGTAAAACACGATACCGATAACACAAGGGATAGCCAGACTCATACCCGCTAGGATCATGGCGCCAACATCGACACCAAAAATCCCTGCCACGCCTAAAGGCCCTGGTGTTGGTGGAACGGTATGGTGTGTCACCACTAGCCCACCAGCGAGTGCAACGCCTAAAGTTAGTATGCTACGTTTACCATTTTTGGCTAATGCTTTTGCCAATGGATATAAAATCACAAAAGCAGAGTCAACGAAGATAGGAATACTGACAATATAACCGGTAATTGCCAGAGCCCATTCTTCACGCTTTTTACCTAACCATTTGATAAAGCTATAAGCGATTTGTTCAGCAGCACCTGAAACTTCCAGCACCCTTCCCATCATTACCCCGAGTCCGATAACGATACCGATGCTACCGAGTGTTGACCCAAAGCCTTTTGTAATGACTGTCACTGTCTCTGCGGCAGTCAAACCACCAGATACACCAGCGATTACCGCAGCAATTAGCATAGCTAATAACGCATGAACACGCGTTCGTAATACTAAAAAGATCAGGACAAATATGGCCACTGCGAGGCCAATAACAGGAATATAGGACATAGGCTATCTCCTACTTAGACGAGCCGTGGTGAGTGATAAACGAACGGATCGCATCACCAAATGAGCCATCTGCACGGAAACCGAGATCCAATGCACGGCTAATATCAAATTTACCCGGCCAACTCGCCACAATGCGGTTAATAGCTTCATCTGGTTCAAAACGAATAAGATCCACCGCTTCTTGGCCTGCAACATCACGCAGGGCATCAATCATGCCTTGAACAGTAACCGTAATACCTGGTAGGTTCACAGTGCGAGATTTACCGAATTTCTCAGCAGGGATACTGACCGCATGAATAAAGTTGTTAATCACGGTTTCAGGGCTAGATAACCATAGCGCAAGGTCAGGGGAGACAGGGCAAACACTTTCAACCCCATTTAATGGCTCACGAATAATGCCACTTGCGAATGAAGACGCCGCTTTATTGGGTACACCAGGACGAATACTAATGGTGGGTAAACGCATCACACGGCCATCAACAAAGCCTTTACGTGAATAGTCATTGACCATCAGTTCACACATCGCTTTTTGAGCGCCATAGGATGACTGTGGGTTAACGACACACAAGTCTGTGATGACATCCGGTAGCTCACCACCAAACACGGCAAGAGAACTGGTGAACATAAATTTGATTGCTGGGTTCTTGGCTCGAGCGACTTCCAATAATTGGCGAGTAGCTTCGAAGTTAACCTTCATACCCAAGTCAAAGTCACTTTCAGCGTGACTACTTACGATAGCGGCAAGGTGGAAAACCACATCGGTTTGTGCATCGATCAGTTTATCAGCCGCGCCTGCTTGCGTTAAATCTAACGCAACGCAACTGACTCTGGCATCTTCAACCGGTGATGTAGGGCATTGAATATCGGCTAAAACAAGGTGGTCAAATTTTAAACCCTGGCTATTTTTAAGCAAAGCAGCGGCTAGCTGCTGGCCCAGAAAGCCTGCGCCACCAGTAATAATAACTTTCATTGTAATTCTCCTTGCTATAGCCTTTTAGCTGGCTATGCAGTTTTAGGTAAGATTATTTATGTTTTATGTCTTGATTAAATGAAGTTTTATGTTTTGTTCTGTTATCCGCTGCACCACATCAGCTGGCAACTGGTCATCGCAAATGATGTCGTGCAATTGATTCAATGGGCAAACACGAAACATGCCATATTTGCCGAATTTGCTACTGTCTGAAACCAGTACACAGCGACGGGCAACATCCAATAGCGTTTGTTTTATCTGAACTTTTTCTTCATGTGGGGTAGAAACCCCGTGCTGTAAATCCCATGAGCTAGTGCTGATAAAAGCAATATCAACATTGAGTGTTTTCAGCATCATCGCAGCCGTATTTCCTACACTAGAATGGTTACGTTTATCCACCAATCCCCCGGTGTGGTATAGGTTTAGCTGCGACTTATTCATTAAGTACTGCATAATCGAAAAATCATTAGTGACAATCGTTAAATTAAAACGCTCACCGAGTACGCGCGCTATCTCAAAAGTGGTGGTTCCTGCATCGAGATACACCACTTGCCCATCTTCAACTAATGAGCTGGCAAACTGACCAATTTCACGCTTATGGCGATGATGCAACCGCGCCTTTTCACTCCAAGGTAGCTCTTGGCGCAACACATCATTTAACTTAACGCCACCACTGATACTGAGTACCTTCCCTTCTTCTTCTAACATCCGAATATCACGTCGCACTGTCATATGAGAGACATTCATTAGCTCAACCAAATCACTGATCGATACGGTTTGATGTTCATGCACGTAACGGTAAATAAAATCACGACGCTCAGAAGGGAGCATAGGTTCTCCTAATTATGAATTTGCTTGTTTAAGCCAGCCTAATCCATCTTCGGTGCGGCCTGCAGGATGGTATTCACATCCTAACCAACCCTCATAACCCATTTCATCCAACTGCTTAAAAATCCATGGGTAATTGACTTCACCGCTATCCGGTTCATGACGATATGGGACTGACGCTATCTGAATGTGACTAAATTTACCCCATAAACGCTCAATTGTTTTCAATAAATCACCTTCCATAATTTGGCAGTGATATAAATCCAACTGGATAAATACATTTTCACGATTAATTTCAGGTAGTAATGCTTCCGCTTGTTTTTGCGTCGTCAAAAAATATCCAGGCATATCGCGGGTATTGATGGGTTCGATAAGCACACGAATACCGTGCTCAGCCATCACATCTGCCGCATATTGAATATTTTTGATATAGTACGCAGTTTGCTGTTCAAGTGTATAATTTTCATTCACTTTCCCCGCCATCGCATGAACTTGTTTACAGCCTAATGCTTTTGCGTATTTCAATGCAGTTTGTACGCCCTCGGCAAATTGGCTCTCACGACCCGGGAGCGAAGCCATACCACGCTCTCCCTGAGCCCAATTTCCCGCAGGCATATTAAACAGGGCCTGTGTTAAATGGTGTTTGCTCAGTTCACCCGCAATGACATTGGCATCTTCTTCATAAGGGAAGAGATATTCAACACCGTTAAACCCCGCATTCGCAGCACGTTCAAAGCGCTGTATAAAAGGCACTTCGGTAAACATCATGCTTAAATTTGCAGCAAATTTAGCCATTTTCGCCTCGCTACTTTTGTGGATAACGACTTTCGAGCTGTTCAACTTGCTCTTGCGTTAATGTTGTAAAGCCATGTGGGCGTAATGTGATATATAAACGAGCGGTATCTTCTAACTCTTCTGCATTGAAGAACGCTTGTCTTAACGTTTTGCCACCCACGACCGGACCATGATTCGACAGCAATACCGCATTATGTGTCGGTGCTAATTTTGCAATTTCCTCACCAATTCGGTCATCCCCCGGTGGCAAGTATTCAATCAATGGCAGTTTCCCCACTCGCATCACATAATAAGGTGTGATTGGAGGTAAACAATTTTTTGTATCTAACCCCGGCAAGCAAGACAACGCCGTTAACCAAGGTGAGTGAAGATGAACAACCGCTTGGCAATCAGGGCGTTGCAAATACATCGCCATATGCATAGAAACTTCTTTTGTCGGTTTATCTCCCCCAATCCAATTTCCTTGTGCATCGAGTTTACTCAGTTTGCTAGGGTCTAAATCACCAAAACTAGAATTTGTCGGTGTCACAATAATCGAACCATCAGGTAACCGAGCACTAATATTTCCTGCACCACCGCTGCTGTAACCACGGTTAAACATTGATTTAGCCCAATCGACTAACTCTTGGCGCAGCGCCTTTTCATCACTCATTAAACATCTCCTGTGCAAACTGGAAGAAATTTTCTTGGCCGAAATTACCTGATTTCAACGCTAACCAGTTACCGCTTGCTAAGTCCTGTACCCATGGCACACCTGGGGCGATTGGTGAGCCAATACTTAATTGTTCTGTCCCAAGGCTTTGAACCACTTTTCCGGAGGTTTCACCACCCGCAATAATAAAGGTGTCATACCCTTTCGCTTGCAACAGCGCGACGACCTCACCAAATACCTTCTCGACCGCGAAACTCGACTCCGCAGCACCGTATTTCTCTTGTGTTTTTTTCAGTAATTCAGGTGATTGAGTGGCATAAAGCATTGGCGCCAAACCCGTTAGTTGCTGTGCTTGCACCCAATCTGCCAATGTTTTGGCATACTCAGGGTTATTTAAACACTCACCCACATCCAACATTTTTACAGGAGCAACTTGCTGATAAGCCTGAACTTGTTTGTTAGTCATTACCGAGCAACTTCCCGATAAAACAACTGTTTTCCTGTTTTTCCCTGTTGGCTTTTCACCTCGTTGCGTTGTACCGCCCCATGGACATTGGCTATCCACATTGGCCAGTGCAGCACCGAGACCGGAACCCCCTGTCAACAATGGCATCGCTTTAACCGCTTGTGCGATAGGGAGCAAATCATCCATTGTTAAGCTATCAACAACCGCGTAACTCACACCTTGTTGGGCTAACTCGGTCAGTTTTTGGCTAACAACCTCACTGCCTTTTTGAATATCTTCAAGTTTGATTAGACCGGCTTGACCTTTTGATTGTTTTTCCATCACACGCAATAAATTTGCGTCGGTCATTGGCGTTACAGGATGGTGCTGCATGCCACTTTCATTAAGTAGCTGGCCATTCACAAATAAATGTCCATGAATCACCGTTCTACCGTTAACGGGTAGCGCGGGGCAAACTAATGCTAAGTTTGTACCCAGTTGCGCCATTAATGCATCCGTAACGGGGCCAATATTGCCTTTTTCGGTTGAATCAAACGTCGAACAATATTTAAAGAAAATTTGCTGGCAATGCGCTTTTTGTTTCAGCCAATTACCTGCATTGGTCGATGCACTGACGGCTTCATCGACAGGACAAGAGCGGCTTTTTAAACTAATCACTATCGCATCAACATCTTGTGGTACTGGTGTGCTCTCATTGGGTTCATTCAATAACTGAACAACCTTCCAACCGTTTTGCACCATAAAGCCTGCAATATCTGTCGCACCGGTAAAATCATCTGCTATTACGCCTAACTTCACTGTCATGCTTTTTTCTCCGGTAAAGTAATACCTTTAAATGTTTTAATCACCGCGCTGTCATCCTGTTGACCAAAGCCTTCATTGCTCGCTGAAATAAACATTTGATGAGCTGTTGAAGCAAGTGGTAATGGGAAATTTAGTGCTTTTCCAGTTTCCATCACTAGCCCTAAGTCTTTGACAAAAATATCTACTGAGGATTTTGGCGTATAATCACCGTCTAAGACATGTTGCATACGGTTTTCAAACATCCATGAATTTCCAGCTGCATGAGTGACAATGTCGTACATCACGTCAAGCTCAATACCCGCTTTGGCGGCTAAAGCCATACTTTCTGCCGCAACAGCAATGTGTACCCCAGCTAATAACTGGTGAATCGTTTTGACGGTTGAACCTAAGCCAACTTCATTCCCTACTCGATACAAGCGCTCAGAAATAGCGTTAAATACGGGTGAAAGCTGCTCAAATAGAGCTGGTTCACCTGAAGCCATGATGGTCAACTTCCCTTCAGCGGCTTTAATTGAGCCACCTGAAATAGGCGCATCTACAAGGGGTAATTGATATACAGCAAGTCGCTGAGCGATATTTTTAGTTTGTACCGCAGCCAAGGTACTGTGCAGCACAATAACTGTGCCGGGGCGTAATTGTTCAACTAAAGGCTGTTCACCCGAAAACAAAATGGCTTCAACTTGACGACCATTAACCACTACCAGCAACAAAGCATCAATTTCATGGGCAAATTCCGCTGCATTTTGCCCCACTGCAATTGCTCCTGCATTAAATAGGCTTTTGCATGCATCTTGGTTTAAATCAAATCCATAGGTGGGAATGTTATTTTTTATAAGAGATTTTGCGATCCCCATCCCCATAGAACCTAGGCCAATCACGCCAATTTTATTAACGAAATTTCCCATAATGACCCCTGATGTTGTTAATCTTCGTGACTGTTGTGAATTTTCACACAATAAAATTCACAAACACATGACTAATATCACATTTGAGATAATATAAAAAACCAACAAATAAAGCATAATTAGTTGAATTAAAACAAAATAAAAAACACCGCACCTCAAACACACTTTCACAGGATAATGTGATAAAAAATGTGATGCACATTATGTTTATTCACGTTTAATTCACAAATGCCAAACCGTGGTTTTTTTACTGGGCTATATTCAATGCATCATTTCTATTGACCTAAAACTTAAATTGCTGAAAATAGCCGACTACAATTTTTTGAATAATGCTCCATACTATGAATGAGAGCATAAATTGGCAGATTGCCTAGGAGATAACATGGGGTTGTTTGAGCAAATGATGGGTATGGTTGCAGGCGATAAAATGCAACAGTTTCAATCAGTAATAAACTGGATTGAGAATCAAGGTGGCCTTCAAGGTGTTATCGAAAAATTTAATGAACAAGGCTTAGGTGGTGTTATTGCCTCGTGGATCAGTGAAGGGAATAATTTACCTATCGATGCCAGCCAATTAATGCAAGTTTTTGGAAATGCGAATATCCAAGAATTGGCTCAACAGGTAGGCTTAGAACCTCAAGCAACCTCAGAAATGATTGCTAAATATCTTCCTCAGTTAGTTGACAGCGCCACACCAAATGGCGAAGTTCCAGAAAACCTCGATTTGGCTTCTATCGGTATGAACTTACTGAAATCCAAATTATTTGGTTAATATTTTCTAAAAAGGCAGGTTTCCCTGCCTCAGACTGCTGAAAACATATTATGTTTGGCGACAAGTCGAATAGGTTTTGAAAATAAACGAGGAAAATCAATTTATTGATTTTCGGCTGATAACACAAAGCGGGAAAAACCACGCTTTTATCCCGCTTTGTCAACAACCTCAGGCAGGTTTCCCTGCCTTTTTGACACACTAACTAGTCGCCATTTTACTGCTCATTTCTAAGCTGTTTCGCTGCCTCAACCATGTTGGCTAATGCTTGGCGAGTTTCTGGCCAGCCGCGAGTTTTCAAGCCACAATCTGGGTTTACCCATAAGCGCTCAACCGGAACACGCTTCGCTGCCTTTCTTAATAGCGCAACAATCCATTCCACATTAGGTACATTTGGTGAGTGAATATCGTACACTCCTGGACCAATTTCATTTGGATAATCAAAATCTTCGAATGCATCTAACAAATCCATATCTGAACGTGATGTTTCAATCGTGATCACGTCGGCATCCAATGCCGCAATGGAATCCATGATGTCATTGAATTCGCAATAGCACATATGGGTGTGAATTTGTGTGTCGTCATCCGCAATCGCAGCACTGAGTTTGAAAGCATCAACCGCCCATTTGAGGTAAGCCGCCCACTCGTCTCGACGCAATGGTAACCCTTCACGCAGTGCAGGCTCATCGATTTGAATAATACCGATACCTGCTTTTTGTAAGTCGTCGACTTCATCACGCAAGGCTAGCGCAATTTGTTTCGCAATCGTTTCACGGCTCACATCTTCACGCGGGAATGACCAACATAGAATAGTGACTGGGCCGGTTAACATCCCTTTGACCGGTTTTTCCGTTAAGGACTGAGCATATTTTGCCCACTCTACTGTAATCGCTTCTGGGCGACTAATGTCACCAATGATCACTGGGGGTTTTACACAACGCGAACCATAACTTTGCACCCAACCATTTTGGGTAAATACATAACCATCAAAGTGCTCACCGAAGTATTCCACCATGTCATTACGTTCAGCTTCACCATGCACAAGGACATCGATATCTAAAATTTCTTGTTCTTTAATGGCTTGCTTAATATGCTCACTAATATTGGTGCGATAGTAGGTTTTATCCACATTCCCTTTTTTGAAGTCTAAACGTAATGTTCTGATTTCACTTGTTTGAGGAAATGAGCCAATCGTGGTTGTCGGCCATAATGGTAAGTTAAAGCGTTGACGTTGGCGTGCTGCTCGCTGTGGATAGGGGCTATAACGTTCTGTATCCCCTTCGCTGATTGCTGCTAAACGCTGAGCTACTGATGCATTATTCACACGAGCTGATGTTCTACGCGCTCGAATAGGTGCACTGTATGTATCTAATTCAGCAATATGGCTGTCTGTTGGCTGATTTAACGCTTTTGTTAACAGAGCAAGTTCTTCACATTTTTGGATAGCAAAAGCAAACCAGCTTTTCACCTCAGCATCTAAACGTGTCTCATCATTTAAGTCAATTGGGCTGTGTAGTAATGAACATGACGTTCCTACCCATATATCACGCTGGCCTAAGAACGGCTTCACCTGTAAGAATTTTTCCCCTAAGTCAGCCTTCCATACGTTACGACCATTAATAATTCCTAGTGATAATACCCAGTCTGCTGGCAGTATTTGGTGTAATTTTTCAATATCATCAGCGCCTGCAACCACATCAACATGTAGACCTTGCACAGGGAGTTGCTTAATCAAGTCTACATGGTGACTAATGCCATCGAAATAGGTGGTTAGCAGTAATTTTATTTGGCCTGACAGCGCTTGGTAAGCCTGCTGATAAGCTTGCTGCCATTGCTCTGGTAAATCTAACACTAATGCAGGCTCATCAATTTGCACCCACTCAAGACCTTTTTCTGCTAAGCGCGACAGGATCTCCTGATAAACAGGTAATATTTCATTCAATAATGATAAGCGGTCAAACGGTTCACCTTTCACTTTACCTAACCAAAGGTAAGTAATAGGACCAATGATAACCGGTTTCACATTATGGCCTAATGCTAATGCCTCATCGACTTCATCAAACAGTTGTGTCCAAGACAGCGAAAATTGTTGCCCTTTTTGAAATTCAGGCACGATGTAGTGGTAGTTAGTATTAAACCATTTCGTCATCTCGCCTGCTGGAGCAGGTTTACCCGTTGGTGCGCGACCGCGAGCAACACGAAATAAAGTATCCAAATCAATCGAACCATCTTCATTTTGATGGCGTGGCGGTACATTGCCCAATAGCAAACTGGTTGTCAGCACTTGGTCATACCAAGCGAAATCACCAACAGGTAATAGCTCAACGCCCGCATTTTTTTGTTGCTGCCAATGGCGCACACGTAACTGATAACCGGTTTCTAATAGTGTGGCCTGATCAATTTTACCTGCCCAATAATCTTCTTGTGCACGCTTGAGCTCTCTTTTTAGACCGACACGTGGAAATCCAAGTGTATGATTTATAACAGACATATTGACCCCTTAAAATATTTAGCCGTCTAGATGTTTACACATCCATAATCAACAGGTACTGTATAAAGCACAAGCGCAAATTATTCATTGTCACCGTGAAGGTTTCTCATGATCGAATTAAAACATCTAAAAACATTGCAAGCGCTCAGCCAATACGGTTCATTAGCGGCAACAGCAACACACTTGCACCAGACACAATCTGCTCTATCACACCAATTTAGTGATTTAGAGCATCGATTAGGTTTCCGGTTATTTGTTCGTAAAAGCCAACCATTGCGCTTTACGCCACAAGGAGAAGTCTTATTACAATTAGCACAACAAGTTCTGCCATTAGTAAAAGATGCCATTCGAGTATGTAATGAGCCTGGGGTTTGTGCGTTACGCATCGCTATTGAATGCCATAGCTGCATTCAGTGGTTGACCCCTGCATTACAGCAATTCAGACAAACTTGGCCTCAAGTTAGCATCGATTTTAAATCTGGGGTGACGTTCGACCCACAGCCTGAGTTACTTTCAAGGGAATTGGATATTGTGATGACCTCTGACATTTTGCCAGATCAAGGCATCCACTATACGCCAATGTTTGATTATGAAGTGAAGCTGATTGTGGCGAATGACCATCCGCTAGCCAAAAGACCGCATATTGAGCCCCATGATTTGGCGGATGAAACGTTGTTTATCTACCCGGTACAACGGGATCGCTTCGATGTTTGGCGCCATTTTCTGCAACCTGCAGGCGTGTCACCTAATGTGAAAAATGTTGATAACACATTAATTTTAATTCAAATGGTCGCAGCTAAAATGGGCATTGCCGCACTGCCTCACTGGGCAGTTGATTCATTTGAAAAACAAGGGTTGATCAAAACCAAAACCTTGGGTAGCGGTTTGTGGAGCCGGCTGTATGCCGCTTGCCGTGAAGGAGAGCAGCGCCAGCCAGCTATTGAGGCGTTTACTGAGACGACGACGGATCACGCTGTGGAGAACTTGTCTTATGTGAAGGCCGCGAAAGGATCCAACGCTTATGCACCCAAAGAGAAGCAACTATTAGGCTCGATCCTATGGTAAAACTCAGCCAATCCGGATGTTGTTGCCAGATAGCAAAATTAACTAATAACCCCGCTGGGACCATCATGTTATTCATAATAGCAAGGGTTCCAGCATCCACTTTGGTTGCGCCATAGTTCCACATAAAGTAGCCAATGCCTGAAGCTGCAATCCCCAACCACAGTAAGACACCCCACTGGAGAGTTGTTGTCGGCATCATCGATTTATTACCAAATAGCAACCACCCTAGTAATGCAATTAACGTTGCACCAAGGTAAAACCATGAGAAAGCCTGATGTTGAGGGATTGGATGCACCTCCATCAGACGCTTATACCCCACCTGCCCAATCGCAAAAAAGATATTTGCTAGCTGCACAAAAAGCAAACCTAACCAAAAAGATTCGCTCAAGTGGTCATAACGAATAATTGCCGCGCCAATTACCGCCAATAGTGAGCTAAACAAATAACCTTTACGCAACTTTTGCCGTTCTAGTAAGTCATAAATTAACGTGACATATAGTGGTGTTAATACTGTAAAAAGCAAAAATTCGGCAACGGTAAGGTATTGATAAGCATGGAATACAAATAGGTACATGATGCCAAGTTGGCAAGCGCCCACTAGCATATAAAGTGCAATCACTTTAGCGCTAAACTGGCGCCAACGTAGGAAAGGTAAAAAAACTAGCGAAGCCAGTGCCACCCTTACAAGTACTGAAAACCAACTATCTACTTGGCCCGCAAGGTATTCGCCGATAAGACTAAACGACGCTGCCCAAAGCAGCGTCGTGATAACAAGTAACCACATAATGCTGTATTTCGCCCCAAACTTTACAATGTCGGCTAGAATACTCGCTTTTTGGTTTTAATGCTCTTTTTCGATCAAAACGGCTTCTAATAAATCCAGATCAACCAACAGCGTTTGTAACGTTTCATTACTGATTTTCTTGGTTGCACGTAAGTGATAAAGCTCACCACGCTCCGCACGTAATGCCGTCAAACGAAAACGTCGTTCAAGGTCTTCAACCAGCAAATTATGATCAATTTCATCTTGCCCTGCCGTACGTCGTCTTAGATAACCTGTCACACGGGAAGCGACTTCACTGATATCTTCTGAATCGAGTTTTTCATCAACGTCAGCAGATAAACGTTCCTGCATCTTATTTAAGCTAACAATCGCCACTTCTGCCATTGCGGCTTTTGCCATTCGAATTTCATTGGCATCGGCTTCTTTGTCTCCCACGGTAAAATTACGCAGCAGAAGCGGTAAAGCGACCACACCTGCAAAAATGGAAAATAAGATAACCCCTGCGGCAATAAATACTAGCTGATAACGCGCTGGGAATGGTGAACCATCGGTTAAAAATAACGGAATAGAAAGCACACCCGCTAAGGTAATCGCACCGCGTACCCCTGCAAAAGAGGCTAGCCAAAGCTCACGTACGGTATAGTTAGCAAATTGCAGTGGTTTTTTCTTTAAGAATAAACGGCTAAACCTTTTCATCAGCCATAGCCAACAGAAACGCAATAGCAGTAGAGCAAAATAGATAATGGCTACTGCCGCAAATAGCATCCAAGTTTCTACGCTTGGGTCGAGATCCGCTTGGATAACAGACGTTTCCCAAATACCGGGCAATTGAAGCCCTAACATGATGAAAACCAACCCGTTAAAGACAAATTCAAGCATAGACCAAACGCTATCAGCGCGTAGTCTCATCGCTAATGGAGCGTTACGGATAACCCCAGACTTTGTGATAGTCATACCGGCCGCAACAGCGGCTAAAATACCTGAAAAACCAATATGTTCCGCTATCATGTATGAAGCAAATGGTAGCAATAACATAAACACAATTTGGGTTGCTGGGTCATCACCGCTCCAACGGCTCATTAGACGTAATGATTTACTGTATAACCAAGTCACGATAATACCCGCGAGTAGCCCACCAATCGCGACCTTGAAAAATTCAATGGTGACGCCAGAGGCACTAAATACCATCGTCCCCATGGCAATTGCTACTGCAAATTTTAATGCTACCAGACCAGAGGCATCATTCATCAATGCCTCCCCTTCTAGCACACTCATCATTCGTTTAGGGATACGCCCCTTTCCGACAATGGATGATAAGGCAACGGCATCGGTTGGTGATAACACCGCCGCTAGAGCAAATGCTGCAATCAATGGAATACCTGGCATCAGCCAGTAAATTAAATAACCAATCCCAATCACTGTAACCAGTACAAGAACCAATACTAAAATAAAAATTTCTCGACCGTTTTGAAAGAATTCGCGTGTTGGCGTTTTCCACCCATCAACAAACAACAAAGGTGGAATTAACAGAACCATAAAAAGTTCTGGGTCAAAGGTGACATGTAGGCCGAATTGAGGCCATGCTAATAGCGCACCAATAGCAATTTGAATGAGAGGAAGAGGAATACGAATAGGAAGAATTTTAGCGGCAACCCCTGAAACAGAGACAGCTAAAATCAAAATAAGAATAGTAAAGAAAATTTCCATGTTGCCCTTACTGAATTAACCTAGCGACTAGAACCTAAAATATTGCCTGCCGCCGCATAGTAAGAGATAGCACCGTCCAGACCATGATTATTAAAACCCAGCCATTCACCAGTGGAAATCATGCACATCCACTTGATTAACCGCCTTCTCTCTATTTTATCCTTAGCCATCCATTTTCGGGGAAAAAATTGAGACTTTACGATTAATTAATACAATAAGTTAAAAAGGTGGCAACATTAGCCACCCTATTGAAATAATATACTTTAGATTGCCAATCCTGAAGCGTAAAACGCCACTAAAAGTACCGCAATAATGACTGTGCCAATATTCAATTTGCGCCATTCACCTGCACAAATACGGCCGATAACCAAAGCAGCAAAGCCCAACATGATACCCGTGACGATATTACAAGTCAGAACAATGAATACCGCACACAATAAACCAGACATTGAATCTACAAAGTCATCGAAATCAAGCTTAGAGACATTACTTAACATTAAAAGCCCAACATACATCAATGCCGGCGCCGTTGCATAGGCAGGCACCAAATAAGAAAGTGGCGATAAAAAGAGAATGAGTAAAAACAGTACGCCGACAACCACTGCGGTTAAGCCTGTACGACCACCAGCAGCGGTACCCGCTGCAGATTCAATATACACAGCAGCAGGAGATGCGCCAATCGCCCCCGCAAAGATACTGCTCACGGAGTCTGCGGTTAACGCTTTACCACCATCAATAATTTGGCCGTCTTTATCCAATAAATTGGCTTGTCCCGCCACCGCGCGAATAGTCCCCGTTGCATCAAAAACAGCGGTCATCACTAATGCAAGTAAGCTTGGCAATACCATTGGCTGTAATGCGCCCATGATATCCATATTGAAAACTAATGAAAGCCCATCATCACCCAATGAAGGCAACTTGAAAAAGCCTTGATATTTAACCGCAGGATCAAAAATTAAACCAATAATTGAAATTGCAATAATAACAAGTAATACGCCACCCGGAACGCGGCGTTTTTCTAAACCAAAAATGACCGCTAACCCAGCTAATGACATTAATACAGGGAAAGATGTAAATTCACCTAGAGCAACAGGCAGGCCTGCATTTGGGTTTTTGATCACTAAACCCACCCCATTAGCAGCTATTAACAGTAAAAATAAGCCGATACCAATACCTGTGCCATGAGCAATACCCATTGGCATATTGCGTAAAATCCAACTACGAATACCTGTCACAGAAATGATGGTGAACAAACACCCCATTAAAAAGACAGCGCCCAATGCCACAGGAATACTAATTTGCTGCCCTAATACCAAACTAAATGCGGTAAATGCAGTCAGTGAAATAGCACAACCAATCGCCATCGGTAGATTGGCCCATAACCCCATCAATAAAGAACCAAAACCAGCCACTAAGCAAGTTGCAATAAAGACCGCTGTTGGTGGGAACCCTGCTTGCCCTAACATGCCAGGTACAACGATGACAGAATAAACCATCGCTAAGAATGTGGTTAATCCTGCAATGATTTCACGGCGAACTGAAGAGCCGCGCGCTGTTATCTTGAAAAATGAATCCAATTTGCAACTGGATGAAGCCTGTTGGCCTGACATGGTATACCTCTGCTGTTTAATGGAAAACGACGACTTTCAAATACTGCTAACGACTAATTTATACGTTGACGTAAACGATTACGTTTTTAAGAAAAAACAAACTGGCTGAGAAAAAATCCCAATAAAAACAGTTGCGCAATCGTTTGGTTTTTAAAATAGAATAAAACGTATCGTGAGGGGAGCAATTATCATTCTAAACAGGGGGAATGATCAAGCATTTTTAGCATTTCTTACCCGTTTGTTCTTTCCCCCCCTCCCAGATATATAGTCTCTTAAGCAATGAACATTATTTTCAAATAATGATTCTTTTTAGTTACATTTATTTTACGTAAAAATAGCTAAATACCTTTCATATAATGTCTGTTTAAAGTGGAAGGTTATTTCTTTGATACAATCCAAGAATATTTGCTTACAAAACCAATAGCTAAAAACTTATTTACTGGTGGTAACATGCGTCTGTTAAAAATGTGGCTAAAAATACATTTCTTATTGTTTTTCATTAAAAAAATATCATTCACTGAGTAAATATATATTTAAGTACATAAGCTCAATTATTATCAACCGCAGTTATAGTTTCAATTTAATCAAGTAAAAAACACATAAAACGTATTAAAATGTCAAATAAGAATGCACCATTAATCATATTACAGCGGAGTATTTTACTGCTTTTTATTAGTTTTCTTGCTCTGTATTTATTACCAGGAATATATAGCCATAGCCCTTGGAAGCAAGATGAAAATTATAGTTTTGGTATTATTCAAACTATGTATGAAACTGGTAAATGGTTAGTTCCCACAAATGCGGGTGAACCATTTATGGAAAAACCTCCGCTTTATTATTGGGTTGCTACGATTACCTCTCATTGGTTATCAAGCTTGATGCCACTTTATGATGCAGCCCGTAGTGCAAGCTTAATTTTTTCGGTTATTAATTTTTCATTTTTTATCCTTTTGGCGCGTCGTTTTTTCCGTGCTACAGATTTCACTGATACTCGGATTTGGGTCGCTTTTGCACTGTATGCCTGTGCTCCCGGTATTATCAGGCATAGCCATGATATGTTTACCGATGTTGCACTAATGGCAGGAACAACTATTGGCTTATATGGGTTATTGGGGCTGATACAACAACAAAAAATGCGCATGTCTGCACTTTGGTTATCTCTTGGGACCATCGTCACCATGTTGTCAAAAGGCGTTTTTATTCCTGGCGTTCTCTGGATTTGCCTTTTTTTATCACCTATTTTTCTTGCTCAATGCCGAACTAAGCAGTTTTGGTTATACAGTTTAACGGCGGGGTTAATCGCGCTTATCGCCATTTTACCTTGGCCTATCCAACTGTATCTTCAGCATCCCGATTTATTTCTTGTGTGGTTTTGGGAAAACAATATCGGCCGCTTCTTTGGTTTTTCGGTTGAAAAATTAGGGGCAAAAGCTAATTTAACTCGCATTCCAGCGGCAGTTTCCTTATTTGCCTTTCCTTCCGGTTTACTGGCTGTCGCTTATTTTCTAAGGCACCCGATTAAACGTTTATTTAATTCAAATGAGTTTCTGCTGGCGCTATTTCCTTTATTAGGTATCATTTTTTTACAGATTTCAGCGTCTGGTCGCGCGCTATATTTACTCCCTTTTGTTGCCCCCATGGCCATATTAGGAACCCTAACACTACTCAGTTTCCCTGAAAAAATTCTTAATGGTATCGCTCGCTTTGCGGCTATTTTATGGACTGTACTCATTCTGTTTTTATGGCTCTGCTATTTCATCACCTTGGCTGGCCACCAACAAGAATGGCTAGCTCCATTTAGCCGCTGGCTTCCTATGAGCTACCAAATGCCCTTTTCTTCCATTGCATTTATCAGTGGTCTGTTGATTACATTAGTGTGGTTTTTACGCAATAAAATTATTCCAAACTTTATCTCACCGGCTTTTCACATGATGAAAAATTGGTTATTAGGCCTATGTGCCGCTTGGGGGATAATTTTAACCTTGTTTTTGGGCTGGATAGACTACGCAAAAGGTTTCGAAGGGGTTTTTGTCGATTTAAACCAGCATTTAGCAGGCCAATTTACAAAAAACGATTGTATGGCTTCTGATAATATTGGCGAATCTGAAGCACCGATGCTCTACTATTACACTGGCGTATTACACCAACGCCAAGACCGCTTTGAAAAACCTGAACAATGCCGCTGGTTAATTGTACTCTCGAAAACAATCAAACCTGCACCGCAAGGCATGGAATTATTCTGGCACAATCATCGGCCAGATGAATTCCGAGAAAACCTTGTTGTGTATAAAGTTATTGAATAATCTATTTGTGGTGCTCTCTAGCTTAAGTAGGGCACCACAAATGCGCTTTATGGGCTGACTTGTTCAACCATTTGAGCGCTATATTTTTCTCGTGTGAACCATAAAAATACTGCCACAGACAGAACCAATAGCACCGGTAAGCCCACTGGTGAGATTGAAGTCGCCACTCCCGCCAATAATGGCCCTGATAAATTACCAATTCCCCATAGCATGGCCGCCGCTGCATTAGCGATGATCAATTCATTCCCTTTGAAATATTGGCCAATTTGTACCAAGGCAATCGTATAAATTGCCCCTGCCGTGGCTCCTAAGATAAATAACAGAACCCAAATCAGATAAGGTTGAGTAATAAGGAAGGGTAATAATAAGCTAGCTGCGAGTGTGATAATACCACAAATTCGGTACAGTTTTTCTCTATTCATATGGTCTGCAAGCCAGCCAAAAGGTAACTGCATAATGGCATCTCCAGCAAGGATGGCGCTAATCATTAATGCAGCAACCGCCTCTGTATGCCCCATTCCCATACCATAAATTGGGAACATCGATAAAATGGTTCCGTCAAAAAAAGCAAAAAATAAAATTCCACCACAAATACCCGGTGCAATTTTTACAAATTGAATAATTGAAAAATTAGATTGCGCGGCATTTTCAGCTAAACGGTCACCAACTTTTTGATCCATTAAAATAAATAGCACTACAGAGATTAAATGGATCAACGTACAAATCAATAAAGGCGATTTATCTTCCACACCATAATAAGCAATAAATGAAGGCCCAAGTAGCTGACTTACTGTGAACACGGTAGTATAGATTGCTAAGATCCGACCCCGCTTATTTTCAGGGGATAATTCATTAATCCACGTTTCTCCCAAGCAAATCATCACGCCACTCGCTAAACCCGTAACTAACCGTAATGGAAATAACAGCCAAAGTGGTAACGTACTCAATAATGGCAATAGGCTAATGGCAGAAACGAGGGTTGCCAATAGCATTGCCTTTCGCTTACCTGACCAACGCACAATACGTTGAACCATAGGGGCAATTAAAAACATACCTAATGCAGGAGCCGCAGAAATAATGCCAATATACAACTCATTGAAACCATAATTATTTAGCCTAAGAGCCACCATTGGAATACTTAGCCCAATAACGATACCAATGACAGCAATACTCATTGTAATGGTAAAAATAGCAAAAGATGGGGAACGTCGAAAATTTTGTAAACGCTGATTATCAGAGCTCATGTTGAAATTAACCCGTTTCTTTTTAGCAAAAGAACAGATTTTAACTCCATAAAATAGATTATTATGAAAAATAAAAAACCGCATCATTACTAGTAAAACTAATAATGTTCGTGGTGATTGTAACACGACTCATATATTCTGCTATTTATCTTTATAAAACTATTTTTAATATTCTAAATACTTAAAGGACGAAAAAATATCGATAAAGCAGCACAATACCTGATAATAAAATTATGACGTTAATAACTTTTAAAAAACTTTCACGTGAAATTTTTAATGTTATATGCCGACCAACCCACGTACCAATTAACATGGCAGGGGAAAATGCTAAAGCAATCAATAAAATATCTAGATTGAGATACACACCCATTACTAAAAATATCACCACTCGAGTCAGCGTACTAAAGCCAATTAACGTCATTTGAGTGACACGAAAACGCTGTTTATCTTCAATTCGGCTAGATAAATACATGGCATAGATAAAACCACCACTGCCAAATAAAGCACTAAAAACACCGCCCACTAAACTAAATGGGACAACCAACGCTTTTGAAAAAGGTGATTTTGATTTTTTAGAAAAAAAAGCATGTAAGACATAACCGACAACAAATAACCCAAGTAATAATACGAGTATATCGGGACGCGTTTTTAATAAAATCGCAGCACCAACTAAACTCCCGATTATCATTAATGGAATTATCCATTTAATTTCCTGATAATCCGCATTTTTACCATCTTTAAGTAAATTTAAAACTGCAGCGGTTAGATCTATTAATGCAAGGATTGGAACAATCATGTTTAACGGCAAATACATGGCTAATACAGGGGTTGCAATAAGAGCAGAACCAAAACCCGCCATGCCAAAAACCAAATAAGCAAACAACAATGTCGAGAAACAAATCGCCATTTCTGGTGATAACAATTCAAACGGCATGACCTTAACTCCAGAAGTTTTTTAACGTCCTCACTATAGATTTTTTCAAATACAGAAAATAGTTTTATTTTTGTAGGGTTTTAAATTTCAAATCTATATCAAAAAACAAAATAGCCACTTTAAATACAATATACAACTAAGAGTGTATAATTTACTTCTCTGAGTGATACAGAACTAGCACAATAAATTAAAATTCAGGTAAAGACACATTGTGGATAAAAAAATTAATTTAAAAATAGGGCAGAAAATTCGTTTACTTAGGCAAGCAAGGGATCTCTCGCTAAACGAACTATCTCGTTTATCAGGGATTTCGAAAGCCGCTTTATCCAAACTGGAATCTGGTGATTCAAACCCGCGCATCGACACATTAGAGTCGATCGCCATTGCTCTACGCTTTCCTCTCAGCGATTTGTTTACCCGGCAACATGAAGCTTATCCCTACTTGCTTAAAGCCACTCCCAGTGAAAAAGAGTATTCACAACAGTTTAAATTTCGCATTAGCATGGGAAATATCTCTGAAATCTGGCAATTAACCATGAAAAGAGGCGCTATCATTAATAGCCCCGCCCATATGAGTGGAACTCACGAGCACATTATGGTGAATTCTGGCTCACTCATGTTGCGGTTGCATAACGACCAAAATATCCTTTTGGAGGCGGGGGATTTCTATGCTTTCAGTGGTGATTTCCCACACAGTTATCTATGCATGGAAGGGGAGCTCCAAGCCACCGTCGTCATGACTTACTCTCATCTTAGTGATAGTGTTTAAATTAAGGCATGTTGTGCATCATAACTAATGCGCAATGTTCCCTTTTTAAATTTCATCGACTTAATTGAAAAATGCTGAATATTATCTAGCGAAGAAACATGCGTTCCACCACAAGGCATTTCTTCAGTTTGGTCGATATAACTGATCCGCAAATCACCCTTTTGCTTTATTGCAACGGACCGCCCACTGCGAATGCTTTGGTTAACAATATCTTCGATATATTGGCTATCAAGTTTATCAAAAGGAGTGACATCCCCTTCCATCATGCTAAATTCCACTCGAGATTCATCAGGAAAATGATGGCCTTTTTGTGCCAGCCAGCCAAAGCGACGTAATTCCCAATTCAGCAAATGACCTGCGGTATGTAGCGCAGCGTAACGCTGACGTTTTTCCTTATCTACCCTTGCAACCACATTATTTTCTTGACTAAAAGTAACGCCTTCAGGAAGGTATCCTACAATTAAACCATTCGGTTGTTTCCTAATGCGAACAGCAATATCATTCACCCAAGCTGTATCCATGGGTTGCCCACCACCTTGTGGGTGGAAAATATTGTCTTTTAGAGCCACCCAATGACCTTCATCATCATTCCCTTGTGCTAGTAGGGTAGTTTCAATTTCATATTGATAAGTGTTCGACAAATAGATGTTGTTTTGCATACATTTATACCTATTTATTATTCAATTCACCAAATACAAACCTGTAATGCGTTCAAAAAATCATTATTCAGTAACTGAACTTATACCACCATTGTTCGCTTTAAGAAACCCTAATTATCACTATAATTAAACATAAAAGAAAATAGCCCATACTGTTGGTATGGGCTACTAGGTCATAAAATTTACCTCAGAATTACTGCAAATAATTTTGCATTGTTTCGAAAAGACGCAAATCATCACTAAAGCGTACTTCCCGAACATCTTCTAATTTTTCAACTTGGTTAATCATTTGCGACAAACGCTCATCTTTTTGTACTAATAGCCATATACGGCTTTCATCTTTATCTTTAATCGGCATACATAGAATGCCATCAACATTAAATGCTCTACGCGCAAATAAACCACAAATATGTGACATTACACCTGGGTGATTACGAACAATTAGCTCTAAAGCAATCGGATGATGTTCAAATACCATAATTACGCTCCAATCATATCAATGTTAGCTGCACCCGGTGGAACCATTGGATATACCTTCTGATTCACATCAATCAAGGCATGGATCAAACATGGACCTTTGGTATTCATTATCGCTTCTAATGCCATTTCTGGATCTGCTTCATTATTTAAATCGCAAGTTTGCAAACCAAACCCTGCCGCAATCTTGATAAAATCGGTTTGATACGGATAAGCTGCAGCAAATATGCGATTTTCAAAAAATAAATCTTGTTGTTGATGTACCATCCCTAATGCTTGGTTATTCATTAAGATAATTTTGATATTCAGTTGGTGCTCCGCTGCCGTTGCCAGTTCTTGAATATTCATCATCAAACTGCCATCACCGGAAAAACACACAATGGTTTTTTCGGGTTTTGCCAACGCTGCACCAATGGCAGCAGGCAGCCCAAAGCCCATGGTACCTAACCCACCTGATGTCAGCCATTGACGTGGTCGAGACAAGGGGTATGCTTGAGCCGCCCACATTTGGTGTTGCCCAACATCCGTTGTCACAATCGCATCTTCACCAGCCGCACGTGCCGTAGACAGAACCAAGCCATAATGGTTCAGCGGGTTATCAGCCTCGCTAAAATTCAATGGATATTGCTCTTTTAATTGATTCACTTTCGCCATCCAATCTGTGCGTTCATTGCGTTCTACTAAAGGCAATAATAATTCCAATATTTGCCCTGCATCTGCATGAATAGCGATATCTGGACGCTTAATTTTGCTGATTTCTGCTTTATCAATATCCACATGGATAATTTTTGCGTTAGGGCAAAATTTCTCTGCTTTACCTATCGCTCTATCATCAAACCGTGCACCAATCACAATCAATAGATCCGATTCTTCCATGATCATATTAGTACTTGCGGCAGCGTGCATACCCAACATTCCTAAATATAATGGATGGCGCATTGGAATAGTGCCAAGTGCCATTAATGTCATGGTTGTCGGTAATGAAGCCTTTTCCGCGAATGCGATCGCTGTTTCTGTCGAATCAGAACTAATTACCCCACCACCAAAATACAGTACTGGACGTTTCGCCTTATTAATCATTTCAGCCGCTTGCAGAACTTTTTCCACATCAAATGCAGGTGCTTTATCTTTCGGTAATACTTCTGGTATTTCAGTTAGTTCAATTGTGGCAGTTTGCACATCTTTTGGAATATCAATCCAAACAGGCCCAGGGCGGCCTGACTCTGCAATACGAAAAGCATCACAAATCACTTGTGGCAATTCATTGATATTACGGACCAAATAATTATGTTTGGTGACTGGAATCGAAATACCATAGGTATCAACCTCTTGGAAAGCATCTGTGCCAATCATTGACGAAGAAACTTGAGCCGTAATACAAACCAGCGGGATAGAATCCAGTTTTGCATCAGCGATAGCGGTCACTAAGTTTGTTGCCCCAGGACCACTTGAAGAGATACAAACCGCGGCTTTCCCCGTGGTACGTGCAATTCCCTGAGCAATAAAACCTGCACCTTGCTCATGGCGAGCCAATATATGGCGGATTTTCTGGCTTTGACCTAATGCGTCATAAAAGGGTAAAGCCGCTCCACCTGGAATGCCAGAAACGATGGTAATACCGTGTTTTTCCAGTAAATATACAATTAATTCTGCGCCCGTAAAGCGGGTTTTATGTGGTGTTGTGGTGCCCGATTCGCTCATCATAATTATCCTTTGCTAGCCTGCGGATCCGAGCGAGAGGTGATAAAAAACCCCGCTCGGTTTGCGCCGGCGGGGTTTCTAAATCTGCGTTGATTTGTACCCGTTACGGCGCTAAGCCCACGACCACCACCACACGCACGACCACCGCGGCACGTGGCGCGGTTAGTAGTAGGTTTAAGTGATTAGTCGTCATGTTCACGGGTTCTTCCTGTTTAGTCTGTCTAATTTATTGATTATTGTTTTTCAGTTTCTTTTATTAAAAGAACATAAATTTCCCAGCATGACAATCATTTTTTCTTGTTTTATCCCAAAGGAATAGTAATTGCGACACTCATCACATCTCGCACCAGCAGCGACATTATCCATTAAAATAAAAAAATATAGCATTAATCACTACTTAAAATACCATCGCAGACCTTGACTTAAAGTCAACTTTAAGTTGTATCCTTTGCCGCATTCAGAGGGATTATTCCCTCAATGTAAGAAATATAACCAATTGATTTTTAATTAATAGACAGAGGGATATATGCCAAAATCCGTTTGGTGGTTAACTATCACACTTGCATTATTTATCACAGGAAATGCGATTGTCCTTTCTGTAGCAGTAGTTATTGGCGAAAAATTGGCTACCAACCCAACTTATGCAACTATTCCACTGGTAAGTCAGTACGTTGGCTTAATCTTAGCAACTATTCCGATCGCATTTTTAATGCAAAAATATTCGAGAAGGGTGGGCTTTATTATTGGTAACATCGGTGGGTTAATCGGTGCAGGCTTCTCTATTCTTGGTGTGATAGAAAGTCATTTAGTGTATTTTTCCATCGGGTTGTTTTTCACTGGGATTGCTATTGGTACTGCACAACAATTCCGTTTTGCCGCAATTGAAGAAGCACCTATTTCTTTACGAGCAAAAGCTATTGGCCTTATTATGAGTGGAGGCATTGCTGCGGCCTTAATCGGACCAACATTAGCCATTACCACCCAACGCTTTTTTACAGAATACCCGTTTGCAGGGCCGTTCATCACGTTAGCCGCCATTTATGTGATCGCATTTATTCTATTACTCGTTGTGCCTTTAAAGAAAATAGTGAAAACGCCATCGGATGAAGTGTTAGTCAAACGCAACTACAGTGCATTGTATTCACAACCTATTTTAAAATTAATCGCTATTGTCAGTGCCGCTGGGTATGCCATTGTAGTTTTTACTTTTGCCTCGATACCGTTATCTATGAAACAACATGACTTCGCCTTTTCCTCTATTGCGATTGTATTTCAATTCCATGTATTAGGTATGTTTGCACCGTCATTCTTCACTGGAACATTAATTCATCTTTTAGGGGCAAAACGCATTATTTTCTGCGGTATCGTACTGTTAATTTTATCAGCAACGATGAACCTGCTAGGTAACCATTTTTACAATTATTTGTTGGCGGGTATATTTGTGGGTGTTGCTTGGAATTTGCTTTTAATCAGTACCACCAACCTACTGCCCCATACATATAAAATGCATGAGCGAGCTAAAGTACAAGGCATGACTGATTTTCTTATCTATTTTTTCGGTGGAATAGGCAGTTTAGGAGCAGGCGTTCTTTTCTTCACTCTCGGATGGCAAGCGATGAATATTCTATCTGTAATCATTTCCGCTACAATTTTAATGAGTTTTTGGAAGCTAAAAAAATATATCCCCAAACACCAATGAAAAGTTATATCACTGTGCGATGGTTTTATATTCAGAGAGCGTAATAATTTCATCTATTGTTAATCGATATGATGAATATATCTCCTTAAGATAAACTCTACTGGCTATAAACTAATTAAAAATCGGTATTTTGTCTGTTTTGCCAATTAACAAACTGAATTCAACTTTGTTTACTATTTATTTATTGGCTATTAACTGAATGAGGGATAAGATTAAAAAGTAACTAATAGGAAGATATTATGTATAAAGAAATCCCTGTTCCCTATAATGGGAAGTACACAGAATTTCAATCTACAGTTGTTAATGAAATATTAGTTTGGATTGAAATGAACTTAACCAGTCGTCTATTACTTGATGATATTGCACTAAAATCAGGATATACAAAATGGCATTTACAAAGAGTATTTAGAAAAGTTGTTGGTATGCCTTTAGGTGAATATATTCGCCGAAGAAGGATCTGTGAAGCTGCTAAAGACCTATGCTCCACTGAACTTCAAGTTATTGATATTGCATTAAAATACCAATTTGACTCCCAGCAATCTTTTGCAAAGCGATTTAGAGCTTATTTAGGTACGTCACCGTCAATCTACCGCCTGTCCGGTGAAAGCCAAAATGACCCATTACTACTGGAACCTAAAGTAGCTTGATACGCTAATATGAAAATAAAATTTATATTTCTTTTTTTATAACACTACCAATACAAATCCCCATGTAATTTAATTGCTGGGGATTTTTTATTTATTTAAGAAATTCTTAATTTAGAATTAATAAACTCTTAATGTTTCGGTTCTGTATTTGTTTTATCATTCCAATAAAAAATAATATTTTCTAGATATATATTATTAGCATTTATATTTATTAAAAAATAAAGACTTCACAAGGAAGCCTTTATTTTATTTATACATTCTAATCAGTAAGAATTAGAACGGAATATCGTCATCAAAATCCATTGGTGGTTCATTGGTTTGTGGTGCAGGTGCTGATGGGCGTGCGGCTGGCGCTCCACCACCACTGAATTGTTGTGCCGCTTGAGGCTGCTGTGGTTGGCCCCAACCACCTTGACCGCCTTGACCTTGTGATGGTGCATCACCACCACGGCCACCTAACATTTGCATTGAGCCACCGATATTCACAACAACTTCTGTCGTATAACGATCTTGACCACTTTGATCTTGCCATTTACGTGTTTGCAGAGAACCTTCGATATAGACTTGTGAACCTTTTTTTAGGTATTCACCTGCTACTTCAGCAAGTTTGCCGAAAATAACGACTCGGTGCCATTCGGTTTTTTCACGCATCTCACCGGTTTGCTTGTCACGCCAACTTTCAGAAGTTGCCAGAGTCAGGTTTGCCACAGCTCCGCCGTTAGGCATATAACGGATTTCTGGATCTTGTCCTAGGTTACCGATAAGAATTACTTTGTTTACGCCTCTGCTGGCCATTTATTACTCCTGATGCATTGAATTTTAATCTCTGGATTAGCCGTGAAGTTTACCACGACAGAGCTGATTTGCACCAATATTTGAAATTGAGCTTGTTAATTTGCGAAACGCTTTCCAGCTTTTAGTGAAATTTCATAGTGCTTTTGTCAGTATAGACACAAAATAATGCATACCGCATCTATCTTTTCCTTTTCGATAAATTCAGATCGTTGTTTTTCTGTTTTTCTGTTTTTCTGTTTTTCTGTTTTTCTGTTTCACCATTAAAATCTTACTCTAAATAATTCAAGTTGTGGCTAGGCGGCAAGCGAAGATATCGTAGGGAGCATACAAAAGTATGTGACCTGCGTAGCTGAGAGAAGCCAACAACGCCACGGTTTGAAATATGACGA
>NZ_JAMPMI010000021.1:0-75623 GCF_028478065.1 Providencia sp. PROV255
TAGGAAATACTGTATATCCATTCAGCCATAAATATGTGATAATAGTCTCTTGCGATTGTTCAATATCAAATCATCCGGGAAGTGGTAAATGGATAATATCGAAGTCCGCGGCGCACGTACGCATAATCTGAAAAACATCAATCTCGTCATCCCTCGCGACAAACTCATTGTTATTACTGGGTTATCTGGTTCAGGGAAATCATCTTTAGCTTTTGATACCCTGTATGCAGAGGGTCAGCGCCGTTATGTTGAATCTTTATCTGCTTATGCCCGCCAGTTTCTTTCTTTAATGGAAAAACCGGATGTCGATCATATTGAAGGGTTATCCCCTGCTATTTCGATTGAACAAAAATCCACTTCACATAACCCTCGTTCGACGGTCGGAACCATCACAGAAATTCATGACTATCTGCGATTATTATTTGCCCGTGTTGGTGAACCTCGCTGCCCTGATCACGACATACCGCTTGCAGCTCAAACTGTTAGCCAGATGGTCGATAATGTTTTGGCTCAACCCACCGATCGCCGAATGATGCTACTTGCTCCTGTCGTTAAAGAACGTAAAGGGGAGCATGTTAAGCTACTCGATAACTTGGCCAGCCAAGGCTATATCCGCGCCCGAATTGATGGGGAAGTTTGCGATCTCTCCGATCCACCAAAGCTCGAATTACAGAAAAAACATACGATTGAAGTCATTGTTGACCGTTTCAAAATTCGTGATGATATTGCTCAGCGTTTAGCCGAATCTTTTGAAACCGCGCTAGAACTATCTGGTGGTACTGCAATTGTCGCTGATATGGATGACGCAAACGCAGAAGAACTGGTTTTTTCTGCGAATTTTGCCTGCTCCGTTTGCGGCTACAGTATGGTAGAACTTGAACCTCGCCTATTTTCTTTTAACAACCCTGCTGGGGCCTGCCCAAGCTGTGATGGCTTAGGTGTTCAGCAGTTTTTTGATCCCGAAAGAGTCATCCAAAATACCGAAATCTCACTTGCCGGTGGCGCAATTCGCGGTTGGGATCGCCGTAACTTTTACTATTTCCAAATGCTAATGTCATTAGCTGAGCATTATAAATTTGATGTGGAAGCGCCTTACGACACCCTGAGCCCAGCTATCCAAAAAATTATTTTATATGGTTCAGGCAAAGAAACGATTGAGTTTAAATACCGTAATGACCGTGGCGATATCACTGTACGCCGACACCCTTTTGAAGGCGTACTCAATAATATGGAGCGCCGCTATAAAGAAACGGAATCAACAGCTGTCCGTGAAGAGTTAGCGAAATATATCAGTAACCGTCCATGTGTCTCTTGCCATGGAACGCGCTTACGTAAAGAAGCGCGCTTTGTCTTTGTTGAAAATACAACGTTGCCGGAAATCGCAGATTACAGCATTGGCCACGCAATGGAATTTTTTCAAAACCTAAAACTCACTGGTCAGCGTGCTCAAATCGCAGAAAAAGTCTTAAAAGAAATTGGCGATCGCCTGAAGTTTCTCGTCAATGTTGGGCTTAATTATCTGACTCTTTCACGTTCTGCCGACACCTTGTCCGGTGGTGAAGCACAACGCATTCGTTTAGCAAGCCAAATTGGTGCAGGTTTAGTGGGTGTGATGTATGTCCTTGATGAACCTTCAATTGGCTTACACCAACGTGATAATGACCGCTTACTTGAAACCTTGATCCACCTACGCGATCTAGGAAATACCGTGATCGTGGTTGAACATGACGAAGACGCGATCCGCGCCGCAGACCATGTGATTGATATCGGCCCTGGTGCTGGGGTGCATGGCGGGCAAATTGTTGCCCAAGGAACATTGGAAGATATTGTCGCAAACCCAGATTCACTCACAGGTAAATTTTTAAGTGGTGAGCGCAGAATTGACATCCCGCAAAAACGCGTTCCAATTAATAAAGATAAAATGCTGACTGTGTTCGGGGCAAAAGGCAACAACCTGAAAAATGTGACATTAAAAATCCCAGTCGGGTTATTTACCTGTATTACTGGTGTATCTGGCTCGGGTAAATCAACACTGATAAACGATACCCTATTCCCTATTGCTCAACGTCAATTAAATGGCGCAACCACCATCACTCCAGCCCCTTATTTGGATGTAGAGGGCTTAGAGCACTTTGACAAAGTGATTGATATTGACCAGAGCCCAATAGGCCGGACACCACGCTCGAACCCTGCCACCTATACTGGTGTATTTACACCTGTGCGTGAGCTATTTGCTGGTGTACCTGAATCTCGGACTCGAGGTTATAACCCAGGACGTTTTAGCTTTAACGTAAAAGGTGGCCGTTGTGAGGCTTGCCAAGGTGATGGGGTCATCAAGGTTGAAATGCACTTCTTACCTGATGTGTATGTCCCTTGTGACCAATGTAAAGGTAAACGCTATAACCGAGAAACATTAGAGATTAAATATAAAGGTAAAAATATCCATGAAGTTTTGGATATGACTATCGAAGAGTCTCGTGAATTCTTTGATGCCGTACCTGCACTTGCCCGCAAGCTACAAACTTTGATGGACGTTGGTTTATCCTACATACGTCTCGGCCAATCAGCGACAACACTCTCAGGTGGTGAAGCACAGCGTGTGAAATTAGCCAAAGAGCTGTCTAAACGCGGAACAGGGCAAACTATCTATATTTTGGATGAGCCAACAACAGGCCTGCATTTCGCTGATATCCAACAACTTTTAGTCGTTTTACATCAACTTCGTGACCAAGGAAATACCATTGTGGTGATTGAACACAACCTTGATGTCATTAAGACAGCGGACTGGATTGTCGATTTAGGCCCAGAAGGTGGTAGTGGTGGCGGTGAAATTTTAATTGCTGGTACACCAGAAGAAGTGGCTGAGTGTGAAAAATCGCACACTGCAAGGTTCTTGAAAACGATTTTAGAACGCGGCTATTAAGTCGAAAGGCCATTAAAAATAAGTAGAAAGACCATCAGGGAGCATTTTGCTCCCTGATAATTATTACGATAGCTAAAAATTATTGGCTAACGGCGGCAAATGCTTCCACAATACGTTTAACATTATGACGATTAACACCTGCCATACAAACGCGGCCAGTTCCAACCAAGTAAACCGCAAACTCGTCTTTCAGGCGAGCCACTTGCTCTTTAGAAAAACCCGTGTAGCTGAACATACCGCGTTGCTTTAATAAGTGGTCGAAATTTTGGTTTGGTAGTGCCTTTTTCAGCTCATTAACCAGTACCGTACGCATGTCTAAAATACGTAAACGCATCTCTTCCACTTCCGCTAACCATTTAGCTTTTTCAGCGCTATTGGTTAATACCGCAGCAACAATTTTTGCACCATTAGATGGTGGGCTAGAATATAAACGGCGAACACCCGCTTTTAGCTGACCTAACACACGGTCACGTTCATCTTGGTTTTCACAGATCACCGACAGGCCACCCGCACGTTCACCGTAGATACCAAAAATTTTAGAAAATGAATTACTGACAAACACGGGTAAACCGGCTTTAACCATCGCTCGGATAGCATAAGCATCTTCATTAATGCCTTCGGCAAAACCTTGATAAGCAATGTCTAAGAATGGGATCAGTTTGTGTTCTAATGCCACCTTAGTGACTTCATCCCATTGTGCAGGAGTAAGGTCGGAGCCTGTTGGGTTATGGCAACACGGGTGCATTAGGATGATGCTATTTGCTGGTAATTTTTTGAATGTTGCTAGCATTTCATCAAATTTAACGCCTTTGGTTTTTTCATCAAAATACGGGTAGTAATGCACTTTTGTCCCCGCGCCTGAAAAAATAGAGGCATGGTTTTCCCAAGTTGGGTCACTGCACCACACTTCGGAATCGGGATAATATTGATGTAAAAAATCGGCACCAATTTTTAACGCACCAGAACCACCAATAGTTTGGACAGTAGCGATACGTTCCTGTGCAATTAGCGGGCAATCCTCACCAAAGACTAATTTTTGTAATTCAGTACGGTAATCTTTCAAACCTTCCATAGGCAAATACAGTGATGCGCTTGCTGGCAGTTTATTTAACGCCGCTTTTGCCGTACCGACTGTTGCCAGTTCAGGGGTTTTTCCTTCACCATCATAGTAAAGACCGATACTCAAATTAATTTTATTTTCACGAGTGTCTTTATTAAATTCATCCATTAACGACAGAATTGGGTCGCCCGGATAAGCATCAACATGTTCGAACACAGGACATCTCCTAATCATTGTTTTACGCTAAATAAACCAAGCGATGATTTGCCATATTTAGCGCCATTTTTTTACGTTGTTATCTGAAAATAACCCTTTGCTGACTATTCGTCTACATATTCCATTGCAACTCTAGAGGTTAACTTCGTCAGTAACTCATAGTTTATAATGCCTGTTTGTGCGGCAATTTCTTCAACTGGCAGTTGATTTCCCCATAAAATAACATCGTCACCCACTTTATCTTCCGCATTTAGTCCCAAATCCACCACGGTCATATCCATGGAAATTCGCCCAACAATAGGCACTTTTCGCCCATTAATTAACACCGGTGTGCCTGAAGGAACGTTACGTGGATAACCATCTCCATAGCCGATGGCAACAACACCAAGCAGCGTATCTTTATCACTGCACCATGTTTCACCGTAACCCACACATTGCCCTGCCGAATGCTCCCTAACCGCAATTAATGTTGATTTTAATGTCATCACAGGAAATAAACCGAAATCTTTTGCGCTTTTCCCTTCTTGTGGGGATGCACCATACATCATGATCCCTGGGCGAACCCAGTCATAGTGAGCTTCTGGCCACAGCAAAATTCCGGCGGAGGCGGCAATGGATTTTTCCCCCTCTTTACCAGCAATAAACTGTTTAAAACAAGTAATTTGTTTTTCAGTTGTCGGTAAATGAGGGGCATCTGCTTGGCAAAAATGGCTAACAATATTAATAGGAAGCTGAACTTGTTGGCAGCGTTGTAAACGTTGATAAAAGTCTTCGGCATCTTTCGGCAGTACACCAAGGCGGTGCATGCCTGTATCCAGTTTCATCCAAACTTTAAGAGGATAAGGTAATTTGGTGGCTTCTAACATTTCAAGCTGTTCAATACAATGGATCACGGTGTCAATCTGGTGCTCTGCCATCAACAGCAAGTCAGACTGCTCAAAAAAACCTTCCAGTAAAACAATCGGTTTTATCACGCCGTGCTGTCGTAAAAGTAGCGCCTCATTGAGTCTTGCCACACCAAAGCCATCCACCAGCTCTTCTACTGCCTGACCAACCCCTACTAATCCATGACCATAAGCGTTTGCTTTAACAACTGCAATCATTCGGCTATTTGGTGCAATTTCTTTCACCCGTTGCAAGTTGTGTCGCAGAGCGCGGCGGTTTATCAATGCGGTTGCCGCTTTCATTGTTTCCTCGTTCTTTTTTCTATAAAGCCGCTAAAAATTAAGCTGCACATTGGCAGCTCAATATGTTCTCTATTTGTTATACGCTAAAAAAAACCAATTTCCATTCGATCTTGGTCGTTTAGCTTTAATACTCTAAATAGTTTGCAATATCGCTAGGCGGCAAGCGAAGATATCGCGGGGAGCATACATAAGTATGTGACTCGCGTAGCTGAGTGCAGCCAACACCGCGACCGTGTAAAATATGACGAGTATTTAGTCTTCGTCGTTATACGCAGGCCCCGCGTAATTATCAAACCGCGACCACTGCCCATTAAACGTCAACCGTACTGTACCAATCGGCCCGTTACGTTGCTTACCGAGAATGATTTCCGCAACGCCTTTGAGTTCGCTGTTATCGTGATAAACTTCATCACGATAGATAAACATGATTAAGTCTGCATCCTGCTCGATAGACCCTGATTCACGCAAATCCGAGTTAACAGGGCGTTTATCTGCACGCTGCTCAAGACTACGGTTTAACTGTGACAACGCCACTACGGGAACATTAAGCTCTTTTGCTAACGCTTTGAGTGAGCGTGAAATTTCAGCAATTTCTAACGTTCGGTTATCAGAAAGAGCAGGAACTCGCATCAATTGAAGGTAGTCAATCATGATCAAACTTAACCCACCATGTTCACGATAAATACGACGCGCACGTGAACGTACCTCTGTGGGAGTCAAACCTGACGAATCATCGATGTACATGTTGCGTTTTTCCATCAAAATGCCCATCGTACTTGAAATTCGCGCCCAATCCTCATCATCAAGTTGCCCAGTACGAATGCGAGTTTGGTCGACACGAGATAGTGACGCCAACATACGCATCATAATTTGGTTGCCGGGCATCTCTAAGCTGAAGATAAGTACCGGTTTTTCTTCTGTCATCGCCGCATTTTCGCACAAGTTCATCGCAAAGGTGGTTTTCCCCATTGACGGACGTGCAGCAACAATAATTAAATCAGAGCCTTGTAAACCTGCTGTTTTTTTATCGAGATCTTGATAACCTGTTGAAACCCCAGTAACGCCGTCGTGCGGTTGTTGGTAAAGTTGCTCAATTTTTTCAACAGTTTCCGACAAAATGGCTTCGATACCCTTTGGCCCTTCATCTTTATTCGCTCTTGACTCGGCTATTTGGAACACTTTGGTTTCGGCTAAATCGAGGAGATCTTCACTGCTACGCCCTTGTGGGTCATAACCTGCATCCGCAATTTCATTGGCGACAGATATCATATCGCGAACAATCGCACGTTCGCGGACGATGTCAGCATAAGCATTAATATTCGCTGCACTTGGCGTATTTTTAGATAGCTCAGCCAAATAAGCAAAGCCACCCACGCTATCCAATTCACCCTGTTGTTCTAGTGATTCCGATAACGTTATAAGGTCAATGGGTTTGCCTTGCTCAAGCAAAAATTGCATTTGTGAGAAAATGGTGCGATGGGGTCGGCTAAAGAAATCAGCTTGAGTCACACGTTCAGAAACGGTATCCCAGCGCTCGTTATCTAACATTAACCCCCCTAAAACAGACTGCTCCGCTTCGAGAGAATGTGGTGGAAGTTTTAACCCTTCCATTTGGTGGTCTCGTGGGGCATCCGTTTTGAAATTTGATGAGGGTTTTTTAGCCATACATTAATATCCAAGTCTATAATTAACGATCTGCGCTTAGTATACGCCAATCTTATTTTTTTGTGGTTTTCTTTGCGTCTTTACGCAAAGTAATCACAGGATAAATACATCACTGAAAGCACAAACCTGTAATTCTTCTGATTGAAACATGGCGTTATGATAAAACGATTGTTATTGTAATTAAAATGAATAGTCCTTATTGGAGATTGTCATGGCAAAACGTATTGAGTTCGCGCAACATGGCGGCGCTGACGTACTTAACTTAGTAGATTATTCCCCAGCAAATCCAGCAGATAACGAAATTCAAATTGAAAACCGGGCTATCGGGATTAACTTTATCGATACCTACGTTCGCAGCGGTTTATATCCTGTTGCTCAACTCCCTTGTGGTCTAGGTACAGAAGCTGCGGGTGTTGTTGTGAAAACAGGTGCTCATGTTACAGGTTTCAAACCGGGTGACCGTGTCGTTTATGCGCAAGGTCCTCTGGGCGCTTATAGCGAAGTCCATAACGTGCCTGAGAGTGCGGTTGCCCATCTCCCTGATGGCATCACCTTTGAACAAGCAGCTGCCAGCTCATTAAAAGGCATGACGGTTTATTACTTATTCCATCAAACCTATCAATTAAAACGCGATGAAGTATTTCTATTCCATGCGGCAGCCGGTGGCGTTGGCTTAATTGCTTGCCAATGGGCAAACGCCCTGGGCGCTAAGATGATAGGTACTGTGGGTTCTGCAGATAAAGCATTAAGAGCAAAAGAGGCAGGAGCATGGGAAGTCATCAACTACCAGACCGAAGATATCGCAGCTCGCGTTAAAGAAATCACTCATGGCGAAAAAGTGAATGTTGTTTATGACTCTGTGGGTCAATCTACATGGCTTGCTTCTTTAGACTCACTCAAACGTCGCGGATTAATGGTGAGTTTTGGTAATGCATCAGGCCCTGTCACCGGTGTAAATTTAGGGATTTTAAACCAAAAAGGCGGGTTATACGTGACGCGCCCATCACTGGGTGTCTATGTGACTAACCGTGCTGAGCTAGACCAAGCTAGTAATGCCTTATTTGATATGATTTTAAGCGGAAAAGTGAATGTAGATGTGCCGCAATCACAAATTTTTGCTTTAAAAGATGCACAAAAAGCTCACCTCACTATCGAATCAAGAAAAACCCAAGGTTCGAGTTTATTGGTTCCATAATAAGCGACTCAATATGCAAAAAGCGCCAAATGGCGCTTTTTTCCCCACATGATAGCTATTCGCCACGCGTCACAAACTCGAGAGCTTGCTCAACAACGACTAAGTCAGCCCCTTTTTTATGCGCATTTTCACTTAAATGACGACGCCACTGACGTGCGCCGGGGATACCTTGGAAAATCCCTAACATATGGCGGGTCATATGGCCTAAATAAGCGCCTTTCGATAACTCTTTTTCGATGTAAGGGTACATCGCTCTAACAGCGTCAACACCATTAGTGACAGGAAAGTGCTCACCAAACAATTGGTTATCAACCGCCGTTAAAATAGACGGGTTTTGATAGGCTTCGCGCCCCACCATGACGCCATCTAGGTGTTGAAGATGCTCTTTTGCTTCTTCCAGCGTTTTGACTCCACCATTAATCGCCATGGTCAAATGAGGAAAATCACGTTTTAATTGATAAACTCGCGGGTAATCAAGTGGTGGGATTTCGCGATTTTCTTTTGGGCTAAGGCCGGACAACCATGCTTTACGTGCATGGATAATAAACATTTCACAGCCGCCTTTATCAGAAACGGTTTCAATAAAATCACATAGAAACGCGTAACTGTCTTGCTCATCAATTCCAATACGCGTTTTTACGGTTACCGGGATAGAAACCACGTCTTGCATGGCTTTCACGCAATCGGCTACCAATTGGGCATCGCCCATTAAACAAGCGCCAAAACGCCCATTTTGTACGCGATCTGATGGGCATCCCACATTTAAGTTAATTTCATCATAACCACGCTCTTGAGCCAGCTTCGCACATTGCGCTAATGCCGCAGGATCGCTGCCACCAAGTTGTAATGCGATTGGATGCTCTTCTTCACTAAAAGCAAGGTAATCCCCTTTTCCGTAAATAATCGCTCCCGTTGTGACCATTTCGGTATACAACAGGGTATTTTTGCTTAATAGGCGATGGAAATAACGGCAATGGCGATCTGTCCAATCGAGCATAGGGGCAACGGAAAATCGGTTTAGGTTGGTATAGCCTTGTTTTGAGGTATTTTGATGCATGGTGGTCTTGTGTATTAAAATCAAATGGATAGCTCCAAAAGCAAGGAGCCAAGCAAAAACAATAGGCTATTATAACATAGAGCGAACTAAGTGCGATGATGACGAAAACGAGTGGCTGGACTTGGTTAATTTAACGAAATAACCCCCGATATGAGCAATGTCATATCGGGGATTTATAAACCAATTATGTCATTTTAATACTCAGTCACGCACTATTTTTTCGCAGAAAGCAGTGCATAGCTAGTCATTAAGTTACGGTAATCAGGGATATGGTTTGAGAACAACGTTCCTAAACCTTCCACATCATTACGCCAATCACGGTGTAATTCACAAGCAGCACCAAACCAGCTCATCAGTTGAGCCCCTGCTTTTGACATTCTATCCCATGCGGCATCACGTGTTATTGGGTTAAATGTACCTGAGGCATCAGTAATAACAAAAACTTCATAGCCTTCTTCCAGTGCAGATAGTGCAGGAAATGCCACACACACTTCTGTCACAACACCGGCAATGATTAGCTGTTTTTTACCTGTGGCTTTAACCGCTTTGACGAACTCTTCGTTATCCCACGCGTTGATTTGACCTGGACGGGCAATGTAAGGCGCATCTGGAAAGGTTTCTTTTAATTCAGGAACTAATGGGCCATTAGGACCATCTTCAAAAGATGTCGTCAAAATAGTTGGTAAGTTAAAATACTTTGCCAGATCGGCTAGCGCTAACACGCTATTTTTGAATTTGTCCGGATCTTGGTCACGAACTAGCGATAACAAACCCGTTTGATGGTCAACAAGTAATACAGCTGCATTATCTTTATCTAGGCGGTTATATTTGAAACTCATATCAACGACTCCTCAATGATTAGAAAAGTACTCTATGTGGGTTCAGATAAAACAAAAGTGGTATTTAATCTGCTTATCGCGCCTAAAACACCACTTTTTATCAAAAATATTTCAACAAGATGAATTCATACAATTCGTTATTTAGTTTCTGCGCTCATTGTGACAAAATTCCCCATACGAGCGCTGGTAATTGTATAGCTGTCTGCACCGGCTGCTTTAGCTTTAGCTGCAATTTTTGCTTCTGTTGAAGCCAGCGTATCACCTGTTGCAGTGATTGTTACTGCTGATGCACCAAATGCAACGAAAGATAATACAGAAGCTGCCATCAAAGTTTTTAACATGTTCATAGTCTAATTCCTTCACTTAGTATTCGATGAGACAACCCTTGTTGTCTGCGATGAAGGTATCTTACGGGTAATGACATTTAGGTTAAAGCTAATAATATCGCTCATCTTATTCAGTTAAATTGAATAAGATAAAAAGAAGAGAAATAAGAAAGAGATTCATTGATGGCTAAGTGGCTAAATACATCGATCCAACCATCGATGCTTAGTTAGCTATTTATTAATTCAATCATTTGCTCAGCCAATTCTGGAGTTGCAGCTGATAGCAAGTTCTATATAGAAAAAGAAACTGAGCATAACGGACAGGCTAATGGAATAACGGTGCTAAAATGCCTTATCGACCAGAGATAAGGCACCGATACAACCTAAATTTGTTGAAGAGAAACCTCGCCAAATGTCATAAAGATTAAAGTATGCCCTGCAATTCCACGGTATACCCCTTGTTGGCTATTGAGTTCGCAGGCTAATGCCGTTAATTGCCATGCGTCATATTCTTCAATTTGGCTAATACGGGCGGTTAATAATGTGTTGTCTTTCCGCTCGCCATAAGCTTTCACCGCGATTGCATCTTGCGTTAAAGCGTTGTCGATAGAACTGTTTGCCCAACTCCACATCCAACTACCTTGGCTTTGGTCATATGTACCAACAATTTGCACCGGCGCTGTTGCCATAAGATTATCAGGTGCATGAAATATAATGGTTCCTTCGTCTTGGTTTACTGACCAATCTGCTTCATCTAATTTCCATGTATCACAATGAAATTGGTTTTTGGCCTGTAACGCATTCATGCTACGTTCAATTAATGCCTCATAAGGCATTTGTTCTATTTCATTATCCATTGATTACCCAATATTTTTTAATGCCTTGATAATTAACTGCCAGAATTTATGATGGTCTAATTTAACGGCAACTTGAGTATGGCAATTTTCAGGAGCCGGATGGCGGAAATCAGCCACTGTCATGCCTAACGTGTGCGTTCCGGTCAGTTCAATATTCACTGGGACTTTTTGTGTGGTCATTACGCTAGGGTCAATAACATAAGCAACCGCACAAGGGTCATGTACTGGCGGCGCATCGAAGCCTTGGGCCTGCTTGTACATTTTCCCAAAGAAATCCAGTAGTTCGACGACAAACTGCGAACAATCACTGCCAATCGCAGCAATTTCATTCACTACATCAGGAGTTGCTAACGCTTGATGGGTAAGGTCTAAGCCCACCATGGTTAACGGCCATTTCTCATTGAAAACAATATGAGCCGCTTCTGGGTCAATTTTGATATTAAATTCAGCTACCGCACTCCAATTCCCAACATGATAGCCCCCACCCATCAGCACCACTTCTTTAACTCGCTCGACAATGCGCGGTTCAAGACGAGCAGCAAGCGCAATATTGGTTAATGCGCCAGTAGGCACTAAAGTTACTGTTTTAGGCGGGTGAGACATAATGGTTTTGATAATCAGTGAAACGGCATGTCGCTCATCAAGCTGTAATGTTGGTGTCGGTAGTACAGGCCCATCAAGCCCTGAATCCCCATGAATGTCAGGCGCAACTTCAATTTCCCGAACTAAAGGACGTACCGAGCCAGCAGCAAAGGGAATACCCGTAATTTTCGCCATTTCAGCGATAGCCAGTGCATTATGAGTCACTTTTTCGAGGGTTTGATTGCCGGCAACGGTTGTTACCGCCAATAATTCAATGTCAGGGTTACCGTAAGCCAGTAATAACGCGATAGCGTCATCATGGCCGGGATCACAATCGAGGATTATTTTTTTGCTCATACCTTACCTTATTAAAATTGGAGTCAGAAATGGCACTGACCCCAATTTAACGAGCTAGCAAGGTAAAATCTATGCTTAATATCTGAATATTCAGAAATTTATTTTAAAACATGCGCATAGACTCGTTTTTTCTCACCTTCATTTTTTGAAATATAAACACCTTGTAACTCCGGCGCAAAACCCGGTAATGCATTAATACCAGTTTCTAGTGCCTTGAAATAGCGCAGTACTGGCCCTGACCATACTTCCCCAGGCACAACGCACAATACGCCTGGAGGGTACGGTAATGCCCCTTCAACAGCAATACGGCCTTCTAATTCATCCAATGGCAATAATTCACAGTTACCACGAATAAATTCTAAATGTGCCTGCTGAGGTGCCATTTTCACTTCAGGGAAGTGAGCTTTACGGAACATCTCTTTTTGCAGCTGTTTAATATTGTCATTAACGCTGAGCTGGTGCATTTCTTGGCATAAACGGCGTAATGTATAACCTTGATAATGATCTTGATAACGCAGATAAACAGAAGGCAATACATCCTCTAATAACGCATCTTCATCCAATAACTGTTCGAAGCGGACTAAATGAGATACTAGCAGTTCCAGTTTTTCATGTGTTTCTGCTGGGGTTAATAAAAACAGAATTGAATTTAAGTCACATTTTTCAGGGATCACACCATGTTCACGTAAAAAGTGAGCCAGAATCGTTGCAGGAACACCGAAAGATTCATATTCTCCACTTTCAACATCAATCCCCGGTGTCGTTAACATCAGTTTACAAGGGTCAACAAAGTACTGATCCTGCTCATAACCCTCAAATGCATGCCAGCGTTCTTGCGGTATGAAGTTAAAGAAACGTTGCTCAGCGGCGATCTGCTCTGTTGGGTATTCGTGCCATAACTTGCCATCGACAATTTCAGGGACAAAAGGCTTAAAATAGCGGCAGTGTTGAAATATCGATTTTCTTACCTCAATCCCCACTTTCACACAGTCCATCCACATCATTTTGCCTGCATCACCTTGGTGAATACGTGCATTGACATCCAAAGAAGCAAATAGAGGATAAAATGGGCTGGTAGAGGCATGCATCATAAAAGCATTATTGAGTTTTTTGTGTGAAACAAAACGCTTTTGCCCCTTGATATGATTATCTTTTTTATGGATTTGTGACGCTTGAGAAAAACCAGCCAGTTGTTTATGAACTGACTGAGTGACCATGATCCCGGGGTCGTTCTCATTTAATTCAAGTAGCAATGGCGAGCACTGGCGCATCATGGGAATAAATTGCTCATACCCCACCCATGCTGAATCAAATAAAATGTAATCACATAAATGACCTATTTTATCAACGACTTGCCTTGCGTTATACACCGTACCGTCATAAGTTCCAAGTTGGATCACCGCTAAGCGAAATGGCCGTTTGGCTTGCGCTTTTTCTGGCATCACTTCTTGGATAAGTTCACGTAAATAACTTTCGCCAAAACAGTGCGCATCAATACCACCAATAAAACCAAAAGGATTACGCGCGGTTTCGAGGTAGACCGGTGTTGCCCCCGCCTGTATCAGCGCCCCATGGTGGTTTGATTTATGATTATTACGATCGAACAAAACTAAATCACCCGGTGTTAACAACGCGTTTAACACTACTTTATTGGATGATGAAGTGCCATTTAGTACAAAATAAGTTTTGTCCGCATTAAACACTTTCGCGGCGAATTTTTGCGCCTCTTTCGCTGCGCCTTCGTGAATCAATAAGTCGCCCATTGCGACATCAGCATTACATAAATCGGTACGGAACAGGTTTTCACCATAAAATTGATAAAATTGCTCCCCTGTCGGGTGACGACGGAAAAATTGGCCGCCTTGGTGCCCTGGGCAAGCAAAAGTGACATTATGACCCGCAGCATAATCCATCATTCGAGCAAAAAATGGCGGTAATAACTGCTCAAGATATTGATTCGCAGCATCGAGTAATTGACGACTATTTTCTTCACGAGCAGCGGGGGCGGGTGCTAATAGCGCCGTCAAATAAGGCGGTAAATTTTCATCGGTTGGCAGCTGTTTATCACTGATGATAAACAGCGGAATACTCAACTGGCTCTCAACGACTCTTTCCCACAGCCCTTGGTTGGCATCTTGTTCAGATAACACGACAGCGGCAATATTGTTTAACTGTGCATCGCGAATATCTATCCACTGAAATTGATTAGTGAAATAGATTGCGACCCCCTGGCTACATGCCACATTGATTTTGTTCATAGCAGTCTGGCTCTTAGTTAGCTGAGGAAAAGAGGCGGACAATATACTTGATAGATCAGGGAATTGAAATGATTAGCATGGTCGGAAAAAATAACCAGATTTAGAAAGTCGAATATATTTTATAAGCCACTGGTTAATAGCATAAAAATTCTATCTCATCACAACCCACGCCCCCATACTTCAGGCCATCATAAAGATAATAAAAAGATAAATTAACCAATTAACCCGATGATCACCACCAATTAATCGGTCAATTTATCCGTAATGGGACGTTAGTTGTTTTTTTCCACATACAAAGTCTGTGATGGGAATGCAAAGTCCGCATCGTGGCGTTTAACTATCTCAATGATCTTCAAATACACCGCTTGCTGCGCCGCTAACCATTCAGCCCAAACTGTTGTTTTGGTAAAACAATACACCATAATGTTTAACGAAGAGTCGGCAAAAGCATCGAAATAAACTAATAAGGTTTGACTGGTATCGATATTCGCATCTTGTTGCAACATTGTGCGGATATCGTCGACAATCGCCCCAATTTTGTCTGAATCTTCGTAACGTAAACCAATTTCAGTTTTGATGCGCCGGTTAGTCATGCGCCCTGGGTTTTCCACACTAATAGAAGAAAAAACCGAGTTGGGAATATAGAGTGGACGGTGGTCAAACGTAATAATTTTGGTGATCCGCCAGCCGATTTCAACTACCGTCCCTTCGATATTTCGATCCGGTGAACTGACCCAATCACCAATGTTGAAGGGCCGATCAAAATAGAGCATTAACCCAGAGAAAAAGTTACTCAAGATATCTTTACCGGCCATACCAATAGCAATACCGCCAATCCCACCAAATGCCATCAAACCAGAAAGGCTCATCCCAAAATGTTCACCAAACAGTAGCACCATAATGACAAATATCGTGGTTTTAAATACGCGGGCGACAATACGTGCCGAAGTGGGATCACTGCCTTTTTTAATCTGTGTTTTTTCTAGTCGGTTCGCTAGCTGGAACAGTTTTCGCATTAAAATCAATGCAATCAATGAGATGGTAATAAAATTAACCAGAGAAGTTGAAATAAAGGTTAAATCAAAATCCGTTGCTGCCATGTCTACATATTGGGCAATAACAATCACCACGCCACACAGCACAAGAGTTTGAACCACATGGATCAAAATACTTTTGCGCTTATGTTTATGTTTACGTCGTTTATGTACAATCTCAAAAGCTAAATAGATTGCGAGAAAAACCGCAATTAAAGTCATGCCAATCGCATATTTTTCAAGTAATGCTTCTATCATTTCTAACCGCCCTAAAATTTACCTGATAGATCTTATTTTTATTTGTTTTACTGTGTACTATTTCTCATTATCTTGTTATTAAGATAACAATTATAAAGATAATTTTCCCAATAATTATCAGTTACTTTTTAGATTATCCAATAATGAATAACAACCTATTTTCCCCAAATGAGAAAGAAATAAATAATGTCCATGCGCTTAGGCCATACCAACAGTATAGCTACTTTGTCGGTAAAATTGCTGACTGGGAGCAAGTGTGGAGCCTCGGTGATGGGGAAAACCTCGTTACCGCATGGAATGATGAAAAATGTCTTTTTCTGCCCCTATGGCCTGCCAAAGCGTATGTTGAATTGTGTTTAACGGGTGAATGGGCGAATTTTACGCCAATGCTATTTACCCTTGAACACCTGATGACAGAAATTTTGCCTGATATGCATGAAGCAAATATTAAGGTTGCTTTGATGATGCAACCTGATGGAAAAAAAACATTAGTTTATGATGCGGCGGTGCTTCTCGCCGATTTAGCAGAAGAATGCCAACAATACGAGTAAAAGGCAGCAATGTGCTGCCTTTCTGAGGCAAAAAACTACTTTTCAACACCAGTAGTCACAGTAAATTCACGAGTTTGCCCCGCCTCTAACCAAATCAGTGTTTGGTTATTTTTCGCGGCTAAAAAGCCTTCTGGACGACAAGTTGCAGGGAGTACAAATGCGCCAACTTTTTGGTCACCATTGTACAAAATCCAACGAGTTGCATAATTTAGCTGGTTAGATTTAAAACGCGTTACAAACGTATCTCCTGCGGGTGAAATCATCCTAAACTCAGGCGTTGCGGTATATTGGCTAAGATCATCCATAAAAAACACAATTTCAGGGTCACACATTTGTGGCTGATTAAGCTGATTTAATGAGACTTTGCCAGATTTCAACGCTTCATTAAATGCCAGCCATTTTTCAGTTGGCTGTACATGCCCTGGTATTGATTCACGCAATTTAATCGCTTTTTCAGGAATATTTTGTGTTAGCGTTGCATTCTCCACGTAAGCATAATTCATATGGCACATATATTGGAGAGGCATAGGAACCGATGCTAAATTGGTGACTGACATATGAATATCAAATAATGCACTGCCCGCATTTAATTGCACTGACGGTGTCGCACGATAATGGTGACCAAAACCCATCACATACTCATATTCGCCGACAACTTTCAAACTTTCGCCTGTCAGTTCCAGCCAAGCGCTATCCATTGATGCACAAGGCATTTCCCCATGTAATGGGTGAGAATCTTCTGGAGAAGGGCAACCATTGCTGATTAAACCTGAATGGAATGCAAAGCAACCGTAGGTTTCAACTACTGTTGGAACTGATTTTGGCGCTGAAAACATATTTTCCATTTTCAGATTTTGGCCACAAAATTCCGCATCCCAAATCATTTGCCCTAAAAAAGGTAAAATCGTTAAATACCCTTGCTGATTTTCAATTCGTAACCCTTCCACGCCTGTTTGGTAACGAAATGCCGTGGCAGTAAATTGGTCATTTTTTAAAATAAGCGTCGGGTTTTCCGTAAATAAGCTTTTGTGAAGAGGTATCAATGTATTCATTTTCATACTCACGGTTTAATGAGATAAATGGAATTGGGCAGCTTACACTACCCAATTTGAGGAACTATTTCGTGGCTTGTTTCGCTTTAAAGCGGCGTTCACCCACAAAGTAAATACCGACATACACGAAGCACAGCATGGAAACAAGGAATGAAAGTTGTAATGAGTGCAACATGTCTGCGACATAGCCTTGAACCGCAGGGACAACTGCAGCACCGACAATCGCCATCACAATAACCGCCCCGGCCATTTCAGTATGTTCATTATCAACGGTATCCAAAGTGCCTGCATAAATAGTTGCCCAGCAAGGTCCAAACAGAATACTGACCATCACCGCTGCATAGACCGCTGTAAAACTCGGAATAAATGCAACATAAATTAGGAACAGCGCACCAATCACCGAGTAGATAATTAAGACTTTTTCTGCATTAAAGCGGGTCATTAAAATATTGGCAACAAACTTACCAATAAAGAAACAAGCGAAGCTATACACCATGAAATTCGAGGCATCACGTTCGTTAATATCCCCCATTTCTAATGCGAGACGAATAGTAAATGACCATACTGCCACTTGCATTCCGACATATAAAAACTGGGCAATAATTCCTTTTCTAAAGCGACTATTTTTCGCTAAATATTTTAAGGTTTCTAATGCAGTAGGACGCTTATGATCTTGCGTTTCTGCCACTTTACATTTAGGAAACTTAGTAATAAGGAATAAGATCATTACCACAACCAATACCATAATCATATAACGATAAGGTTCTAGGGTATTTTCCAACATGGCTAAACGGAATTCATGGATTTGCTCCGCATTCATTCCCGCCATTTGGTTTTGTAAGCTATCCCCTTCGGAAAATACCAGATACTTGCCCAGTAAGATCCCGCCTGCGGCACCAATTGGGTAGAAGGTTTGGCTAATATTTAAACGCAATGTGGCGTATTGTTTAGGACCTATCATTGAACTATAGGTATTCGCGGCGGTTTCGAGAAAGCTTAAACCTATCGCAATGGCGAAAATAGCCGCCAAGAACATGGTATAGGTCGCCATATGAGATGCAGGGAAGAACATACTGCAACCCGCGATATACAGGATCAGCCCCACCATAATGGCATATTTATAACTGGTTTTTTTGATCACTAACGACGCCGGAATGGCGATTAAGAAATAACCACCATAGAATGCGCTTTGTACTAAAGCCGAGGCGAAGTTACTGAGTTCAAAGACACTTTTAAACTGTGTGATTAAAATATCATTTAATGCTGCGGCACATCCCCATAATGGGAACAGGCACGATAGTAGGATAAATTGGAATAGAGGTGTCTTACTCAGGTAGCCATCCGGTAACTGAGTGATGTTCTTAATGTTCATAGTAACCCTTATATTTTTATAATTTATACCCGATGAGTGGCTATGTGGCTCTGATGACCACTTAATTATTCAAAGGGTATATAGCTACGTTGGACTATTATTATTTAGCTATTCATTAGCGGTGTTGATTTGCACAAATTCATTAAATTGTTCAACACTTGGATAAGAAGATTGAGTTCCTTTCCCTGTCACACTGAAAGCCGAAAACAGAACGGCTTTTTTCAGTGCTTCTTCAATATTCCCCGTATGGACATAGTAATGCGAGAAGCAGCCGATAAAGGCATCCCCTGCACCACTGGTGTCAATCGCATTCACTTTAATTGCGGGTATATGTAACTCGCTGTCGCGAGTCATCCATAACGCCCCTTTTTCCCCTAATGTTACGATGACGTTTTTTAACCCTTTATCCAATAAAGACTGCGCAGCACGACGAATGTTATCCATCGTGTCGACTGGCATATTGGTTAAAATTTCAAGTTCCGTTTCATTAGGGACAAAGAAATCACATCGGCAGGCAAAATCGAGATCGAGCGTACGTTGTGCAGGGGCTGGGTTCAGTAACACTGGGATCCCATGTTTATTGCCAAATGAAATCGCGTGATAAACCGTTTCAAGCTGGACTTCTAATTGCAGAACGATCAACTTACATTTTTTCAGATCTTCCGCTGCACGATCGATATCTTCAGGTGATAAAAATTTATTCGCCCCTTTGACGATCAAAATACTGTTTGATGAATTTTGATTAACAAAAATAGGTGCGACGCCACTTGAGGTACAAGGCACTTTTTCCACATAACGAGTGTTAATACCGTAAGACTCCAAGTTACGGATCGTATTATCCGCAAAAATGTCATCCCCCACTTTGGTTAACATGATCACTTTTGAATTCAACTTAGCAGCAGCAACCGCTTGGTTCGCACCTTTACCACCGCAACCAATTTTGAAAGCTGGCGCTTCTAAAGTTTCGCCTTCTTTTGGCATTTGATCGATGTAAGTGATCAAATCAACCATGTTTGAACCAATAACTGCTATATCCATAATGTCCCTCGTGTTAAATAAATCACATAATGATATGATAGTAACATTATCATGTTGCAAAAATATCATTTGTGATTAAGATCTCGAATAACGAATGATCAAGTGTTATATCTACCACATTTCCTCATTCTTTGTTGTCTATCCCACATTTATATAGGAAAGTTGAAAATGCAAGACTTAGCAAAATATATTGATCACACTTTACTTGCTGCTAATGCCACTGTTAGTGATATTAAAACATTATGTGCCGAAGCGGCAGAACACCATTTTGCATCGGTGTGCGTAAACACAGGTTATGTTCCTTTAGCCAGCGAGCTTTTAAAAAACAGCGACGTTAAAGTTTGCTGTGTGGTAGGCTTTCCATTAGGCGCTTGCTTAACGGAAGCGAAAGCGTTTGAAGCAGCAGAAGCCGTGCGTCGTGGTGCTGATGAAGTGGATATGGTTATCAACATTGGCATGCTCAAAAGTGGCGACTTAGACTTTGTTCGCAAAGACATTGAAGCGGTATTTGCTGCCTGTGGTAAAGCAACATTAAAAGTTATTTTAGAAAATTGCCTGTTAACTGATGAAGAAATTACTCAAGTTTGTGAAATTTGCCGCACAATTAAAGTCGGTTTTGTGAAAACTTCAACAGGTTTCAGTACAATGGGCGCAACAGAACACCACGTGGCACTGATGCGTAAAGTGGTTGGCGATGAAGTCGGTGTAAAAGCCTCCGGTGGTGTGCGTGACCGTGAAACCGCAATTAAAATGATTGAAGCGGGTGCAAACCGTGTCGGTGCAAGTGCAAGCGTTGCCATTGTCACAGGCAATAACACCAAACCAAGTGACTATTAAGTGATGGGGCGCGGTCTAACCGCGCCAATTTTGTGTATTGAAAAAGGATTGTAGGGTGATAGAAACTAAACAAAAAGAACGCCTTCGCCGTTTAAGTGAATGTTTAAAACGCTCAGGACGCATTCATCTTAAAGAAGCTGCTAGAATACTCGAAGTTTCAGAGATGACTATTCGTCGAGACCTGAGCGCAGATACAGAAGGCCCAATTCCGATGTCACTGCTTGGTGGCTACATAGTTTCTGTTACCCAACCTGCTAATTTACTGACCCAAGAAGCACAAGCCGACATTTTCACCCCCGATCAAACGGAAGAATTATATATCCCGAACCTTGCCGCTAGCATGGTGACCGAAGATGATGTGATCTTCTTTGATAATGGCATTGAAATGGCCACCTTGATTTCACTCATCCCAGAAGAAATTAATTTCACCGGTATTTGTTACTCACATAACGTTTTCCTCGCCCTTAGCCAGAAAAAAAATGCCACTGCGCTATTATGTGGCGGGGAATATCGCCCTAAAAGTGATTCTTTTTACAACCCATCACTCCCCTCATTACTTGATTCAATCAACCCGAAAAAAGCCTTTATTTCAGCAGCTGGTGTGCATGGGAATTTTGGCGTAACTTGCTATAATCTCGATGATTTACCCATGAAGAAAAAAGCGATGGAAAAATCTATCCGTAAGATTTTACTCGCCCCTTATAACCTGTTTGATGAAGTCGCGACCGCCAATATGGGGGAATTATCACAATTTGATGTGATAGTCACAAATAGGCAACTTTCTGATGAATATGAGACATATTGTCGTAATGGCTTTGTGAAAGTAATTTATTAAAATCATCAATAGATTAAGCGGACAATATCTTGCCCGCTTACATTAGATCTTCACTGTCAAATAGTCTTCTGCGATTTCGCTCGCGGGGAACACAGCTTGGCATTCCGCGAGTAACTTTGGGATATCCTCACTCGTATAACGACCACTCAAGTGAGTGGCAATAAACCGTTTAACCCCTGCCGCACGAGCTAGCTCAGCCGCCTGTACCGTAGTCGAGTGCCCTCTTTCATTGGCTTTTTGTGCAAACTCCGCTTCTAGGGTCGTTTCATGGATCATCACATCGGCATTTCTCGCAAGTTCCAGCGCTCGCTCTGTCGGTTGCGTATCGCCAAAAATCGCAATAATCTTTCCGGGGATCGGTTCACCGAGGTAATCAGCTCCATTCACTGTTCGTCCATCATCAAGAACTATCGTTTCCCCCGCTTTAAGCGCTTGCATCCAAGGGCCACGAGGAATATTGTCATTAGCTAATTTCACTGCATCTAATGCGCCACGTTTCGGATGTTCTTCAATACGATAACCATAACACTCAACACGATGGTCAAGGGCATAGGCCGTCACAATCAGTTCTCCATCGTCAAATAATTGGCCAGCTTCGATTTCCACTATCTCCAGTGGATATGTCATATAAGACACGCTCACGGTGAGTACCGTTTCAATATATTGTTTTAACCCTTTCGGCCCATAAACAATCAATGGGTCTGTTGCTCCCCCCATTGAGCGGCTGCATAACAACCCGGGTAAACCAAAAATATGGTCTCCATGCAAATGAGTAATAAAAATTTTTTCAATTTTTGGTGTTTTAAATGGGCTATTTAAAATGCGATGCTGTGTCCCTTCACCACAATCAAATAACAAGTAGCTTTTACGGATACCGACTAAATTTAATATCATACTGGTGACATTACGCTCTTTTGTCGGCACGCCAGCACTAGTTCCTAGAAATGTTAATTCCATAATACCTCATCTAATCTTTTGTTTTTATTATGGTAAGATTTTTTCCAATTGAAAATTTCTTTATTTTATTCGTCTATTATTCAATATGTTCCAATTATAAATAAAAATCGGCTATTCCTAATTTCTTCCAATATACAAATCCCTTTTCTGTATTAGTCCAATTAATTCCCAAGTGTTTTTTACACCGCATATTCCACAATACTAAAAGTGAATATCTAATCTAGGAATATATTTAATGCTTTGCTCTAAAAAGAAATTTCCGGCACCTTTGGCCTTATTGGTGGCGACCGGCTCATTAGCTATTATGTCAACATTGCCCAGCGATGCAAAAATGCTAACACCGGATGAACTCCCGCTTTTAGGGAGTCCTATCCCAAAACTAGAAAGTAACGATGGTGAACGTAACTTAGCGCAATACAGTAAAACAGCCGCAACATGGCTTGTAGAACAAAAAAATAGCCATGAAATCTCACAAATGGCACAAAGTTATCTCAGTAATCAAGCAGCTAACGCCGCAATAGAGGAAATTACTCATTGGCTCTCAAAAGCGGGTAATGTGAAAGTCAGCCTGAATTTTGATAAGCAACTATCGCTTAAAAACAGTCATTTTGATTGGCTCATCCCTTGGTATCAACAAGCTAATATGTTGTTATTTACCCAGCACAGTATTCACAATACAGATGGCCGGTTGCAAAGCAATAATGGGATTGGTTTGCGTCATTTCAACGAGCAGAGCACCGTGGGTGTCAATGCATTCTTTGATCATGACCTTTCACATTATCATTCCCGGTTAGGCGTTGGGGCTGAATACTGGCAAGATTACTTAAAACTCAGCGCGAATACCTATTTTCCCGTTTCGTCATGGCGCAGCTCATCTGAGCTAACTCGCGCTTATGATGCGCGTCCTGCTCGTGGGTGGGATGTACAAGCACAAGGATGGCTACCGGATTACCCGCAACTGGGAGGTAGCCTTAAGTTTGAACAGTATGTCGGCCATAATGTAGCTTTAATGGGGAAAAATAAACTTCAAGAAGACCCTGCTGCCGCGACTATCGGTATGAATTGGACCCCTTTCACTCTTGTCACCTTTAGCGCCGATCACAAAATAAGTAGCGGATTACAAGATACCAGTGCCAAAGTGCAATTTAACTGGGTATTTGATAAGAATTTTATTGAGCAAATTGACCCTGCTAAAGTCGGTGAATCACGACGTGTTTCGGGTAACCGCCTTGATTTCGTCAATCGCAATAACAATATTGTTCTTGATTATCAAAAGAAAACTGAAATTCAATTGAAGCTCGTGGCAAAAATTCAAGGTAAAGCTGGACAAGAGCTACCGCTCGTACAATCGATGATAACCCCACACCCACTGAAAAAAATTGTCTGGAATGCACCTGAATTACTCGCTGCCGGTGGTGTTATTAGCTCATCGGGTCAAAATGCTACCGTAAAATTACCCACTTATAAAACGGCATCAACACCTTCAGAACGTGAGAAATTGAATCGTTATCGCTTAAGTGGTATTGCCTATGATATTCACGGTAATGCATCACCGACAAGTGAAACACTGATTGATGTGACCAGCACGAATACTGCAACGACTAGCCAAGCAAAAATACAAAGTTTGAGAGTCGTTCAAACAGCAGCATTGGCTGATGGTAAAACAGCCAATATGGTTTCAGCCTATATCACTGACTCAAAGGGTAACCCCATATCAGGAGAAACAGTCAATTTTAGTGCGACTCGTGGAAAAATTAGCGCTCAAGGGGTGACAAATCAAAAAGGAATTATTGAGATGCCACTCACCAGTATGACAAGTGGTATCAGTGAGATTACCGCTACCGTAAATGGCCACAGTGAAACCGTTGCTGTCTATTTTATTAGTGGAAGCTTGAAAAAAATTGAGATCTTAAATACTCAATCGACCTATGCAGGTAAAGAGACAGCTATTGTACTCAAGCTAATCGATGAAAATAACAATCCAGTTTCTGGCGCTGATGGGATCATCATGGTCAATATTGGCAATAAACAAGTTCCTGTCGAGATTGAAGAGAGTTCGGTTAATTTAGGTGAGTATAGCGGGTTACTTGCAGGCCAAATGTCCGGGGATTACACCATTAGCGCTTCTTTACATGGAAAAACGTCACCTCAGCATACGTTCACGGTGAATCCACCACTGACAATTAATGCGATTAACTCTGATGGCAGCGGCCCTCATGGCCAACTTGGCGTTATTGATAAAGTCGAAATCACAACAAGTACCACGAATAACGTGAAAATAGGCGATGACGTACTTATCACAGTCACACTCAGCGATGCCTTTGGTAACACACTTGAGGGGATAAACCCTAAAAATATCGACCTTGGTCGCTATAACACTAATATCCTTGGCTGGTATGAAGACAGTGATGGAGATTATTCTACCTACTTAACATTACCGGCCACTGGTAACCTTGACATTATAGCTTCAATCAATGGGTATCCAAGCCAGACAATAACTATTTTAGTCACGCCTTAAACACGTCCTTTAGCGTACTCCCTCCGGCTCGGAGGGAGTCTAAAAAAATAGGATTCATCAAGCAATAAACCTACCATTCCAAAAATGTCCACAGTAAAAATTTCGCTTCCTTTTAAGTCCAATAAATTCACAAGCACATCTTGCTATCAGCCCTGACAATTGTAACGTTAATATTGATATCAGGAATATGTCCGATGAATGCCCCTTCGTCAAAATTGAAACCCAAGCTACCGAACCGTTTGGTACTCTCTACGGCTATGTGCTCAATAGCTATTGTGCCTGTCGCACCAAGTTATGCCCAAATCCCTCATTTGGACGATTTGCCGACACTCGGTAGTCATGCCATTCAATTTGAAGAAAGCCAACCAGAAGATACTACTGAACGTTTTTTAGCAGAATATGGGCAAAATGCCGCAAATTTTGCTGCTACAGAAAAAAACAGCAAAAATTTGGCAGAGATGGCGCAAGACTATGCACGCCATAAAGCCGCAAATATCGCGACTGATGAAATAACACATTGGTTATCGAAAGCAGGTAATGCTAGATTCAATCTTAACCTTGATAAAAAATTATCAATTAAAAATACCCAATTAGATTGGTTAATACCTTGGTATGACCAACCAGATTTATTGCTATTTTCTCAGCACAGCATTCATCGCACTGATGGTCGGTTACAAACCAATACAGGTATTGGATTACGTCATTTCCAGCAAAATAGCATGGTCGGGGTGAATGCTTTTTTTGATCATGATTTATCCCATTACCATTCACGATTAGGGTTTGGTGTAGAATATGCACAAGATTACGCCAGAATGAGTGTGAACAGCTATTTGGGGCTATCGACTTGGCGAAGTGCATCCGAATTAGCTTATGATTATAACGCGCGCCCTGCTAACGGCTGGGATATTCAATTTGAAGGCTGGTTGCCCACTTATTCTAATTTAGGGGCGAGCCTAAAATTGGAGCAATATTATGGCGATGACGTGGCTTTATTTGGTAAAAATGAGCGCCAGAAAGACCCTATGGCGGCGACTGTCGGCATCAATTGGTCTCCATTCCCCCTCCTCGCGCTAAATGCAGAACATAAAATGGGCAGTAGTGGCGCAAATGAAACAAGTGCAAAAATTGCATTCAATTGGTTGTTAGGGAAAAGCTTAGCGCAACATCTTGATGCTTCAGCGATAGAAGCTACCCGCCATATTCCTAGCAACCGCTATGATTTCGTTAATCGTAATAACAATATTGTGTTGGAGTACCAAAAGAAAACCTTAATTTCATTATCATTACCGAAAGTTATTCAAGGAATAACAGGAGAAGAGCTCTCTATTATCCGCAACTTAACCACTAAATACCCTTTAGACAAAGTTGTTATAGAAGCGCCTGAATTGGTTGCAGCAGGAGGAGAAATCCACCTTAATGGCATAGAAAGTTCAGTCAAACTACCGTCATATAAAATTGCCAACGACACCATTAAAAATCAACAACTCAACCTTTACCGTTTAACCGTGACGGCTTATGACACCAACGGAAATATTTCCCCGCAAGCGGAAACGTTAATTGAAGTGACTAACACAGGCACTCTCACCATCAGCCATGCAAATACCGCCAAAAGAAACAATGCCGTTGCTGATGGTAAAGATGCAAATACATTCGCCGTAGTAATTAAAGATGCTCTTGGCCACCCTGTACCCAATGCGAAAGTAAACTTTATATTACCTGCAGGTCTTAAATCTATTGATCAAAAAAATACAGGATACGATTCCCTACTAAATCACTTTATGTGGAAAGCCCAAGCGGCGAAATCCGTTTCTGAACAGCCGTATAGCATCGTTACCAATAGTAAAGGTGAAGCTTCTATTCAGTTCACCTCTTTTATATCAGGAAGTTATGCAATAAAAGCAAAGACTGAGCATGGTACAGAAATAAATGAGATGTATAGCTTTAAACCCGATATTAACCAATCATTTATTGGTAGCATTGATATCATTCAAAACAATGTAATGGCAGACGGGATCAGTAAAAACAAAATTAAACTGCATATTGTGAATAACAGCCGACAAAGCATTGCTGGCGCGCTTGTTCATTTTGAAGCGCCAAATGGCATTATCTCACCAGCTAAGCTGACTGATGAACATGGCAATACGGAATTAGAAGTTAGTAGCTTAGTTGAAGGTTCTATAGATATCATTGCAACCCTAAATGGCGATAGTAGAACAATACAAGTTAACTTTCAAAGGAATGGATCTGCGATAAATATTCAGCCAAGCACAGGAACTCTTTTCAAATCCCCAATAAATGAGCAAAACAGTCCTACACGCACGCCGTTAAGTTTGCTAAGGCAGTTATTTCAAAAAATAGGATAATACTTTCCGTATAAAATAGACTGAATCTAGCTTATTGCTTTATTGAATCGCGACTAAATTTACTATCATACCCACCAAATGTTGTACTTTAACAAACCTTTAAAAGCCATATTCTAATGTTAGTATTTTGTATTTTTATAATCTAATTAATTGTTTTTATTCAAGTAAGATTTATTCTCAGCCGATAAAAAACACCTTTATATAGGCAAGGAGGTTATTTTTCAGCGTTATCAATAAAAGCCGCCCATACTACGATTTTCCACCTTGTAATTTTCGCTTCTGTTTAAGTCAAACTAATTCACAAGCTCTTACCTGTATAAGCATTCAACAATAGCCAAGTTAATAAAACTAGGAATAAATTGAATGAACTCCGCTACGTCAACTATAAAGCAAACACTGAGACATAAAATCTCAAATGGCTTTGTCCTCTTAACTGCAATATGGTCTTCGGCCATCATGCCGGTTATGCCAAGTTATGCAAAAATGCTAACACCTGATGACCTACCGACTCTGGGGAGTGACCCAGTACTAACCAATGATGATAAAACAGAGAAGCTTATTGCTGAATATAGCCAAAGCGCCGCGCGTTTTATCTCTGATAAGAAAAAAGCAGCGGATCTTGCAGATATGGCGCAGGACTTCGCTCGCAGTAAGGTCACAAACGCAGCAACAGATGAAATAAATCGTTGGTTATCTAAAACCGGTAATGCCAAATTCAGTGTTGACGTAGATAAAAAATTATCCATTAAAAATACCCAATTAGATTGGTTAGTGCCTTGGTATGACAGTACCGATTTATTATTGTTTACCCAACATAATATTCATCGCACTGATGGCAGGCTACAGACCAATAATGGTATTGGGGTTCGTCGCTTTACACCTAAGAGCATGATGGGCGTCAATGCCTTTTTTGATCATGACTTATCTCGCTACCACTCTCGCCTAGGTTTCGGAGCCGAGTACGCACAAGATTTCTTAAAACTAAGCGCCAATACCTATTTACGTGCATCAGAATGGCGTAGTGCTTCTGAATTAAATAATGACTACAATGCCCGCCCTGCTAATGGATGGGATTTACAGGCTGAGGGCTGGTTGCCTTCTTACCCCAATATTGGCGGAAATCTTAAATTTGAGCAGTATTTTGGCGACGATGTTGCTCTATTCGGTAAAGATAAGCGCCAAAAAGACCCGCTCGCCACCACAATTGGGGTGAACTGGACCCCGTTCTCACTGGTAACTTTAAGCGCAGAACAAAAAATCAGTGGTGGATTAAGTGAAACTAATGCCAAATTAGAGTTCACTTGGGCACTAGGTAAGAGCCTCGCAGAGCAACTTGACCCTACTAAGGTTGGTGACTCTCGTCGCCTATTAGGTAGCCGCTATGATTTTGTTAATCGTAATAATAACATCATACTGGAATACCAAAAGAAAACGCTGATAACTCTATCACTACCTGCGATTATCCAAGGGAAAACTGGGGATGAGATACCTTTAATCAATGCCCTCAATACCAAATATCCGTTAGACAAACTGACCATTCATGCCCCCGAATTTTTAATGGCGGGAGGAGAAATCATCCTTGATGGTGCTCTGACAAAAATCAAACTCCCTTCCTACAAAGTCGCTATGACTGAGCAGGAAAGGAAAAAAAACAACCTTTACCGATTCACGGTAACGGCATCTGATAGCAAGGGAAGCATTACACCACAAGCCTCAACCTTCGTTGAAGTAACCAACTCAGGGGTACTATCGATTAAGCATAACGAGGTCATTAAAAAAGGAAACTCTCTCGCCAATGGACAAGATATCAATGTATTAACAGTTACTGCCAGAGATGTTTTAGGCAATATAGCACCGGATTCAACCGTAACCTTTACCTTACCGACTGAACTAAAGCTGGTCACACAAAAAGCCACATCTTCAAGTATGGCTTTCAAGAACCTGTATAAAAAAATGCAGGCCGCTAAATCAACGGATAAACAAAAATATAAAGTTATCACCAATATAAAAGGAGAAGCTTCGGTTCAATTCACCTCTTTGACCATGGGTGAACACCGAGTTCAAGCCGTTGCAAATGGCGGCGTACCAATTGAAACCGCTTTTTTCTTTATTGCCGATACGCAACAAGCACATATTAATCATTTCAATGTTCTTAGTGATAATGCGGTTGCCGATGGAAAATCTAAAAATAAAATTCAATTCCATATCACCGACAATCACTCACACCCAATTCAAGGTGCCATGCTGCAACTTGATGCGATAAATGCCAATGCCACACAATTGAGCCCGACCGATGAACAAGGCAATACTGACGTTGAGGTAACAAGCCAAGTCGCAGGGCCTGTTAAAGTAACAGCAACACTGAATGAACAAAATGTAACGGTAGAAACGCATTTCGTGTTTGGCCAACTAGCCCATGTCACCATTTTAGATCTCTCACAAGCCGAGGCTGGTACAGACAGCAACATCAAAATTTCATTAACTGATACACATGGCAATGCCGTCTCGGGGGCTGATGGTACTGTCACGGTCAATATCGATGGTAAACCTACCCCAATAATAATTAGTGAAACCTTTCCGGGTAGCGGAGTTTACACAGGGAAATTACCAGGACAGCATAGCGGTACACCAAATATCACCGTCACTGTTGATGGGCAAACCTCTCCCCCTGAGACGCTGATTGTTGAGCAACCAAAAACCATTTCACCAAACAATACGGACGGTACAGGCCAAAAAGGGGAAAAAGGCGTTATTGATAATATCGTCACCACCCCAAACAAAACCCATGGTTTACAATCAGGGGATACTCTTGAGGTTACCGTTACCATCACCGATACCTTTGGTAATGGGCTATCAGGCTTAAATACCGATAATATCGATATCGGTAAACATAAAGGCGATACGCTGACATGGACGGACAATGGTGACGGCTCGTACACCACCACCTTGCCATTAACTGAAGTCGGCAACAATGACCTGACCGCCACCATCAATGGTACTACGAGTTCAAAAACTGACGTTCTCGTCAATAATGCCAGCGGAACTGTTCATATTGATAAAGTCAAAATCATCAAAACAGAAAAACCAGCGGCAGGTATAGATAGCACCATTACCCTCGAATTAACCGACAAACATGGCAACCCAGTGGTTGGTGAAACTGAAGTTACTGTCAATATAAATGATCAGCCACACACTTTGCCAGTAACAGAAATCTCTCCGGGTATTTATGAAGCTATTATTGCTGGGCAACTCACGGGCAACCATGATATTTCCGCTATTGTTAACGGGAAAGAATCACCAAATGAGTTGCTAATTGTTGAGCAGCCACAACCTGTTAACCCCCAAAATCCAAACGGTACAGGGCAAAAAGGTGAACAAGGCGTTGTCGATAAAATCGAGATCAAAACAGGTAACACAGTCGGCCTGCAATCTGGCGATAAGCTCGAGATCACCGTCACAGTCACCGATGCCTTTAATAACGGCTTACCAGGCTTGAACACCAATAATATCGATATTGGTAAACATAAAGGCGATACATTGACATGGGTTGACAACGGTGATGGCTCTTACACTACCACCTTGCCACTCCCCGAAGTCGGTAATAATGACCTCACTGTTTCCATCAATGGCACTGCAAGTCCACAAAAACAAATTCAAGTTAGCAATGCCGCAGGGAAAGATAAAGTCAGCAAAGTTACCATTATCAAAACAGAGCAACCTGCTGCAGGCTCAAACAGCACTCTGACTGTGCAATTAACCGATAGCAACGGCAACCCAGTAGTCGGTGAAACTGAAATTATCGTTAATATTGATAACAACCCACACACTTTACCCGCGAAAGAAGGGAAACCGGGTATCTATGAAATCACGCTGCCAGCACTGCAAGCGGGCAAACATGATATCCATACGAGTGTAAATAATACTGTATCAATCAAAGAAAGCTTACTAGTTGAGCAGCCAAAACCGATTTCCCCGAATAACTCAAACGGCACAGGCCAGCAAGGTGAGAAAGGTGTTATTGATAAGGTGACGATCGCACTTGATCACACTCACCGTTTTGAATCCGATAATCCTCTTGAAATCACGGTAACAGTAACGGATGCCTTTGGTAACGGTTTGGCGGGTTTAAATACCGATAATATCGATATCGGTAAACACAAAGGGAATACCTTAAACTGGGTAGATAATGGCGATGGCTCTTACACCACCACGTTGACCTTAACCGACGTTGGTAGCAATGATTTAACTGCCTCCGTCAATGGTAGCCACAGCCCACACACCGAAGTTCAGGTCAATAATGCCACAGGGGCATCCCATGTTGATAAAGTCAACATCATCAAAACAGAAAAACCGGCAGCAGGCACAAACAGTACAGTCACTATCGCGTTAACCGATAAACATGGCAACCCCGTGGTTGGCGCAACAGAAATTACCCTCAATATTGATGGGCAAACCCATAAACGTCCTGCCAAAGAAGGTAACCCCGGTATTTACGAAGTGACACTACCCGCACTACAAGCAGGAAATCACAACATTAGCGCGAGTGTGAATGGTAAGGGCTCAACTGATACAACTTTAGTGGTTACCCCACCAACGCCAATTAAACCCAATAACACAGGTAAGCCGGGAGAAAAAGGCGTGGTTAATAGTATTACCATGACAACGGGCAATACCAACAACTTACAGTCTGGCGATCAACTTGAGATCACCGTCACCGTCACCGATGCCTTTAATAACGGTTTAACTGGGCTCAATACGAATACAATTACCCTTGGCGGATTTAACGGCAAGCCAGTCTGGAAAGATAACAGCGATGGTTCTTACAGCGCGACCATCACGTTAACTGAACTTGGTTCGAAAGATTTAATTGCGTCAATTAACAGCCATAAAACCTCCGTAAAACAAATTCAAATTAGCAACGCCGCAGGGAAAGATAAAGTCAGCAAAGTTGAAATAACTAAAATAGAAAAAGTGGATGCGGGCTCTCATAGCACCTTGACTGTCGCATTAACAGACAAAAACGGCAACCCAGTGGTCAGCGAAACTGAAATTATCGTTAATATTGATAACAAACAGCACACATTGCCTGCGAAAGAAAGGAAACCGGGGATATATGACGTCACACTGCCAGCCATGCAAACAGGTAACTATCAAATTACTGCCGCGGTGAATAGCCAAGGCTCCGCTAAAGATACTTTAGAAGTGAAAAAACCAGCTTCAGTAAACTCGAATAATACAAGCGGAACAGGTAATAGTGGCGAACAAGGCGTTATCAATAACATTACCATGACGACCAGTGATATCACTCATCTGCAATCGGGTGATAAGCTGAATATCACCGTGACCATAACTGATGCATTTAATAATCTATTAACCGCTATCGACCCTAGTAATATCATCTTGGATGGATATAAAGCAAGTTCGCTAAAATGGTTAGATAATCGTAATGGTACTTACACGACTTCGTTGCTATTAACACAAACAGGTTCTAATCATTTAGCGGCATCGATTAACGGTTATAAATCACAAGTCATCCCCATTACCGTGAGTAATTCGACTGATATCAACAAGGTGGCTAATGTCGAACTTGAACCAATTACGCCAAGTGAAGCGGGTGAAAAACAAACTATCACAGTGAAAGTTACTGATAGCTACCACCACCCTGTCACCGCGATTAACAGTATGATAATGGCAAATATCAATGGCCTGCCGACACCCATTGCTATAACGGAATCACTTACTCAAGAAGGGACTTACACAGGAATATTACTTGCACAAAATACGGGCAAATACACCGTTAATGTGACAACTAATAAAAAAACCGTATCAAAACCTTGGACCGTTAAAACGGCAAGGACGATCAGCGCTAACCAAAAAGATGGCAGTGGTACAGAAAATCAACGTGGTGTGGTTAAAACCGTTGCATTGGACTCGTCATCACCCAATGACCTAAAGTCAGGCCAATCATTACAATTAATCGTGTCAATTAAGGATGCCTTTGGTAACGCCCTTGAAGGGATCAGTAGCGCTAGTATTCAATTAACACATAAACAATCTAAGCAGAGTTCTGTTATTTGGACAGACCTACGGAACGGTGAATACACCGCTCTGTTGCCACTGACAAAAATTGACCAAGACTCGTTAACAGTGAAAGTGAACCAAATAACCACTTCCCCACTTAACATTAATGTTGGGAATGCCACTGCCGCGACACAAATCAAACAAGTTGAAATAAAAAGCATCACTAAACCTGCGGCTGGTGAAACAAGTACCATCACACTGGCACTCACTGATGCCAACAACCAACCTATTACAGGGATAGATAGTAACGCAGTTGTCTCTATCAATGGCGCTGAAGCGTTACTTAAGATCACTGAAACCACCACCAAAGGGATTTATACCGGTATCCTTTCAGGCCAAAAATCAGGAGTTCAGAAAGTCAACGTCACTGTTGGTGGCGTTAAGTCCACAGAATCAACCTTATCCGTGAATGCTCCAATGCCTATTGCAGTTAACCATAGTGGTAAATCAGGTTCTCGCGGTGTCATTGAGCGCGCAACACTGACTGTTTCACCAACCAAAGACTTCAAGTCAGGTGACTCGATTAAACTGACTCTGGTCTTAAAAGATACGTTTGATAACCCGCTCACAGGCGTTGACGGAAGTAACATTACACTCATTCATGGTCAAACAAGTCCTGTAGCTTGGGTGCCTCAACAAGATGGCACTTATACCTCTAATTTACTGTTAACAACACTGGGTAAAGACAGCTTAACGGCCATCGTCAATAAAAAGGATAGCAACACGCTTCTGATCAATATCACTAAGCAATCAGACAGTACAGCGATCCACAAGGTTGAGATCCTCACTATTGTCCCTATTGCCGCTGGTGCGGAAAGTACCTTTACGGTTGCATTAACCGATGCGCAAGGCAACTCGGTCGAAGGCGTCCAACACGTGGATGTCACCATTAATAATCAAAAACTGCCAAATATCGCTGTGACGCAACAAACCGATGGCAGTTATATCGGCACTCTACCAGGGCAACAAACGGGGGATCATGACATAGTTATCACCGCCAATAAAATCCCATCCACGCCAAAAATACTCACCGTGGCACAATCGGACACCGTCACCGCAAGCGCAAACGGCGGTGGCACAAACGGCCAGCGCGGTGTGGTCAGCCGTGTGGCACTCAGTGCAACCCAAAACAGCAATTTCACATCGGGTGACAGTTTGCAGCTGACGGTCACATTAAAAGATAGCTTTAACAACCCACTAAAAGGCGTCGGCAGTGCCAGCATTGCGCTACAGCACAACAACAAAAATGCTACCCTGACATGGACTGACCACAATAACGGCAGCTATACCGCCACATTGCCATCAAGCCAATTAGGCAACAATGACTTGAAAGCCACAGTGAACAGCCAAGAGAGCAACATGGTTAGTATTGATGTGGTCAGCCCGAATCAAGCGGCTCAAGTTCACCAACTGACGCTCGAACCGATTGCCCCATCAGCAGCAGGTTCAGAGCAAACCATCACCCTAAAAGCCGTGAATATCTATGACCATGGTGTGGTCTTACTTAAAGATGAGATAAAACTCACCCTCAACGGAGCACTACTCCCCCTCACATTGACTGAAGATAGCAAAATAAAGGGCACTTATACCGCCAAATTACCCGCACAAAAAACGGGCCGTTACGACGTTAACGTCGCGATTGGTCAAAAAACAGCAACACAACCATGGGAAGTCAAGGCGCCAACAACCATCAATGCCGCTAAGGCTGATGGTTCGGGTACCGAAGGTAAAACGGGCGTGGTGAAAACCGTCGAATTACAGGCGGTTGCAGCTCAAGGTTACAAATCAGGAGAAACCGTTCAACTGACACTGACCTTAACAGATGCGTTTGATAATAGACTCACAGGCATTGAAAGCACCAAAATTGCACTCACTCATGGTCAAACAAGTCCGGTGGCTTGGGTAACCGGCAAAGATGGCACTTATACCGCGGATTTAGTGTTGAAAACACTGGGCAAAGATAGCTTAGTGGCCACCGTTAATAAACTGGAAAGCAAAGCGGTTCCAATCAATGTCACCAAGCAATCAGCCAGCACGGCTATCCATAAAGTCGATATCACTGATATCACCAATGCAACAGCAGGTGCAGAAAGTACCTTTACGGTTGTATTGACCGATGCTCAAGGCAACTTGGTTGAAGGTATTCAAAACGTAGATGTCACCATCGGTAATCAAAAACCAACAAACATCGCGTTGACTCCACAAGTGGATGGCAGCTATACAGGGAAATTACCAGGGCAACAAACGGGGCCTTATGATGTGGTTATCACCGCCAATAAAATCCCATCCACGCCAAAACCTCTCACTGTGGAGCAACCTGATACCGTCACCGCAGCATCAAATGGTGGGGGAACAGCAGGAGCACGTGGTGTCGTCAATGATGTCACACTGGCTGTAACACCAGACACTAACATCAAATCAGGCGATAACTTACAACTGACCGTGACCTTAAAGGATAAGTTTAGTAACCCACTTAAAGGCGTTACCAGCATCACTCTGCTACAAAATCAAGGTAGTACAGTGACATGGAGTGATAACAATAACGGCAACTATACCACAACATTACCAGTAAAAGTGTTGGGAAGTGGCACGCTAAAAGCCATCGTTAACCAGAAAGAGAGTTCAACCGTAAACATTACGGTGGAAAATACCAACCAAGTCAATCAAGTAGATAAGGTTATCATTGACCCTATCGCCCCGTCAGAAGCTGGGAAAGCGGGCAATCTTACCGTGAAAATTCAAGATACCCATCAACAAGGTGTGACTCAGATAGCTAATGACATTAAAGTCACTATCAACGATAAATTAGCAGACATTAAGTTCACTGAAACTAGCACCAAAGGCACTTACAACGCGACACTACCGGCAAGTAAAGCAGGCAGTTACACCGTTAAAGTCACGGCTAATAAACAGAAAAACCAACAAAGTTGGGTCGTTAAGGCTGCCACAACCATTAAAGCAACTCAAACTGATGGTTCAGGTAAAGCTGAGACGCAAGGCGTGGTGAAAACCGTCGAATTACAGGCGATTACAACTCAAGGTTACAAATCAGGAGAAACCGTTAAACTGACACTGACCTTAACAGATGCGTTTGATAATAAACTCACAGGCGTTGAAAGCACCAAAATTGCACTCACTCATGGTCAAACAAGTCCGGTGGCTTGGGTTGATGGCAACGATGGCACTTATACCGCGGATTTAGTGTTAAATAAACTAGGTAAAGACAGCTTAACGGCCATCGTCAATAAACAGAAAAGCCTCCCTGTTGAGATTACGGTTCATAACAATGAAGGGAAAAGCAAGGTCAATAATGTTGAAATTGTCCATGTTTTACCCGTAGCTGCAGGTTCTGACAGTACGATTGTCTTTTCCCTGACTGACTCAAATGGGCACCCGGTATCCAATATTACCAGCCTGTCCGTTACCGTCGATCAGCAACAACCAATTTCCATGCAAGTTGCTCAAGTCCCTACGGGCAAATACGTTGGGACATTACCCGGACAGCAAAGTGGCTCACACAATATGGTTGCATCTATCCCAACTCAAAATGTCACTTCAATCGAAAAATTATTTGATGTTAGCAAACCAGTGCCAATTGCTGCTGTTGCTAGGGATGGGAGTGGTAAGAAAGGCCAATACAAAGTCGTTAATGAAGTATTGCTGAATGTAGCGCCAACCAGTAAACATAAAGCTGGCGAGAAAGTTACACTCATCGTCACGTTGAAAGATGCCTTTGGTAATGGGCTAAAAGAGGTTTCTAGCAACAGTATTGTGACTGCTCACCAGCAATCAGGACCTGTCATATGGAAAGACCATGCGGATGGCACTTATACCGCCGACTTATTATTGCGTAAATTAGGCTCTGATACGTTAAAGGTTACTGTCAATAACACTATCCAATCACAGGTTATTAATGTTGAGGCGCCACAGGGGCAATCTGCTGTTAGCAATGTGGAATTAAAGGCAACGAACAAAACTCTTATGGTGGGAGAGTTAGTTGAACTGCAATTAACATTAACTGATATCCATGGTAATGGTGTTGAAAAAGTACAAGCCAACGATATTCAATTAGAACATAACCATACGCTTGTTCCTAAACTGGCTTGGTTAGAGAAAGGGTCCGGTATTTACACCACCACACTCCCATTACATCAGCAAGGGAAAAACACCTTTGTCAGTCGCGTTAACCACCAAGCAAATGCCCCACTGGTGATTAATGTCAGCGCATTAACTGACCCAACACAAGTGAAAACTGTTGAGCTCAAAGCCAGCACCAATCAACTGACCGTAGGAAGCCAAACGGAACTGACACTTCAATTAACCGACCAATGGGGTAATGGTGTTGAAGGGGTCACGGCGAAAGATATCACCATAAATGATGCGCATATTAAGAAAAACCTCACAGGTTTAAATTGGCTATCAAAAGGGAATGGAACCTATACTGCGTCAACAACGGTCGCAATTGCAGGAATTCACCCCCTAAAAGCAACTGTTAACCTAATACAAAGTAAAAAGGTATTGATTAACGCCCAGCCATCGACTAACCAAAGCCAGATCAATAAGGTTCAGCTAACAACAAACTTGAGCACCATAACGGCAGGCGATAACGTTACGTTATCTTTAAAAGTCACTGATAGAGATAACAACCCAGTTATTCACCTCAATAATAATACGATCACACTCACTGACAGTAATAATAAAATATCCGCTGTCTGGGATGAAGATAACCATGGCTTAGGTATCTATACCACCACCATCATGCTCAGTGACGTTAAAATGCATACTCTCAGTGCGGGTATTGGTAAATTTACAGATACAACCACTGTCACGGTCAATTCACCAACTGGTAAAGATGCTGTAAAAACAATCACTATCTCACCGATATCCGACAGTGACGCAGGACAACCATCATCATTATCCATTAGTTTAACTGACCAATATGGCAACCCAGTTAAAAATATTAGCAGTAGCGATATCAAAATGAAAATTGATGATAAAGAGCAAAATATTATATTTATGGAAAAAAACAACATAGATAGATATATCGCTCAGCTCCCTGCGGCTAAAGCGAGTAACTATAAAATCAGTATCGGCGTCAACGGCAAGTCAAAAACGGTGTATTGGAACGTCAAAGCACCAAAAGAAATTTTGATTAACTCTTATGATAAAGATGGTTTGCGTGGCTCATTAGACACCATGTCTATCACCCACAACGCAAAAAATAATACAGTAAATTCAGGCGATAAAATCACCCTAAAAGTCGGACTAAAAGATAAGTTTGGTAACAAGCTGACTGGGGCATCATCGAAATTGAAGTTATTAACTGACTTGCAATCGACCTCCATATGGAAAGAACTTAAAGATGGTTTTTACTCTCAAGAACTCACTATGAACAAGTTACACTCGCAGCCTATTCAAGTTGCCGTAGATAACATGCTCAGCGATAAACTTGAGCTAACCGTTGCCCCAGCCAAAGGTGTAAATAACGTCCATAAAACCACTCTTGAAACCGATGTAGGTACTCTTGAAGCTGGGAAAGAGGTGACCTTAATATTAGCGCTAACAGACAGTGTTGATAATGGTGTTATTGGTATCAATGCAAGTGATATTCAGCTCACCAAAAATGATAATCCAGTTAACGTAAAATGGGATAGCCTACAAGATGGCGTCTATACCACTAAACAACAGTTAAAAACTGTCGATAATTACCAGTTTAAAGCCACTGTCAATAAGCAACCAAGCCGCATTCAAACCGTAGAAGCAACTGACCCAAGTGGCAAAGATGTGGTGAAAACCGCAGCACTTTCCACCAACACCAACACGCTTGATGCCGGTAAAAAAGTTGACTTAACGTTAAAACTACAAGACCAATATGGCAATTTGGTGACTGACGTCACAGGGGCTGATATTGTGTTAACCGATAATAATAGCGCAGAAATTATTGATAGCCGCAGTATTGCTTGGCATGAGGTATCGACAGGCGTGTATAAAGCCACCTTACCATTAACCAAAGTCGGTAAACACACATTAACCGCGACGGTGAATAAACAAGATGCCAATACTAAGGAAGTCACGGTGAAAGCCTTGAAAGGGGCTAGCAATGTTAATGAGATTAAATCAACTCCTGCAGTAACTTCAATGAGTGCAGGTGAGAGCACTAAATTAACCCTCACCATGCTTGATAAATATGGCAATGAAGTGGCAGATGTTGCCCCGAAAGACATGAAGCTCGAAAATAGCGATAATACTATTATCACGAAAGCATCGTGGGTGAAAACACCATTACACGATAGTGTCTATACCGCTCAGATAACCTTAGAGAAAGTTAAACAACACACTTTATCGGTTGAGGTAAATGGTAAGATAAAAAAAATCAACATTGATGTGAAACCACTGAAAGGCGCTAAAAATATCGCGAAAGTTGAATTAACTACGCCAGCAACGGCCAAATTAGGTGTGGATACTCCACTGACATTACAACTCAAAGATAGGTTCGGTAATGGTGTTATTAATGTTGCTAATCAAGATATTCAATTAACACATAATGGCAAAGAAAAAAGTATCACTTGGACCGAAGACTCTAATGGGCAATACACCACAAATTGGCAATCGACGAAAGTCGGTAAACATCAATTAGATGTGGTAGTTAATACTAACCGTTTGATAAAACCTATCGAGATCGAATTTATGGCTCCGCAAGGCGCAAACAGTGTTGAAGTTATTCACATAAACACTTTAGACACCGCAGAAACTGGAGATACCGTTAAAGTGACACTCCAATTACGAGATAAAAATGGTAACGGTGTTATTGATATCAGTCCAAGTGACATTACTTTATCGAGTAATAAGCAACCTTTATCTTCATTAGTATGGAGTGATGATAAACTTGGAAACTATTCAACCAATGTTAAGTTTGACACTGAAGGAAAGCATACATTAACGGTTATTATCAATAATCCAGCCAAAATAACAGGAAAAAAAGAGATTAATATCCAAACAGACGCCCCTATTTTTGACAGCGGGAAAAGTGAATTCTCTGTTGATACCGATTCAGTTGAAGGTAATGGCAAAGACAAGGCGATAATAACCTTAAAGCTTATCAATAAAAATGGAGTACTTATCTCAGGTAAAAAACCAAAGATCACTTCAAGTAGTGGAGTCCTAAGTAACGCTGTTATGAAAGAAACCGCAGCATCAGGTGTGTATACTGCATCTATCTCGAACTTAAAAGCAGAGAAAGTAATGGTAACCCTTGACTCTAATTCAATTGGTCATGTGGGTACCGAACAGGAAATTGATATCTATTTCTATTCTTTCCAACATATTGACTACCCTGCCACCGCAATGATTTACAAACAGTATTTTCATTTCTATTCAATAACAAAGGATTATACTGATTATACATGGGAGAATAGCCATCCCGGTGTGATAGGCTTTGGTACCAAGTTGGTCCCTTATATAGAGAATAAACCAAGTCGTCAAAAAAATGTCATCAAATTAACCGCTAGGCCGAATAAAAACAGCCATAAACTTGAAGCTATACGCGCAACGATAACAATAAATACATATTTCTACCCTACGGACACGAGAGAGCGTCATATGGATGATTCTGGGTGCAGCATTGATGGAGGCCGTCCTGCCTATAACTCAGAAATAGCAATGTTATTTCAAAACCCTCAGAAAAAAATAGATACTTATCATAATGTTCTAGGATTGTACTGGACAGGAAATGATTCTGCGAGTCTTACTGCCGACAAGGTTATTTCCATGCAGGCCTCATGGTATGACCATAGTCTAAAAACACTTTGTATTATCGAATATTAACCCCCTCATCCCCGCTTCGGCGGGGATTTTTCTTTCTACGATTTAGCAATATAGCGTCCCTCAATACCCCGCCTTCACCCCATCCCAATCCAATTCAAATTTGGCGAGATATTTTCGCAGCCTGTCCGCATCATTGGGCTGTTTTTTGTGTTGCCGTGATACTGCAAACAGCTCACGCCCCGCCTCGGAAAGGGAAGATGAACGGCGGCAAACTTCAAGTACTGTTGCCAGTTGCTGCTTATCGAATAAATCAATCTCACCAATTTGCTTTGGAAATGTATTGGTTGATTTTGGCTGCCATTGAGACTGCAAACGGCTAATTTCCTCCTCGGCAACCACTTTAGTAATGCGCCCGCGCTCGGCAAAGGTCGCCATTCGGCTAATGGAGGCACCCAATTCACGGAAATTGCCGCGCCACTGGGCTTGAGGGGAACAGGCAAACTTCACATACAGGCTGCGAGCCTCACTATCAAAGCGAATTTGGTTTTGTTGGTCATGGCTAAACTTCGCCAGCTCATAATCGATGTTGGGTTCAATATCTTCACGACGGTCACGCAAGCCCGGTAGGGCAAAGGTCCACATATTGATACGGGCGTATAAGTCTTCACGAAACTTACCCGATTCCACTTGCTTTGCAAGATTACGGTGGGTTCCCGCTATCAGCTGGAAATCACTGTGGATTTCATTGTCGGAGCCAAAAGGAAAAAAACGTTTTTCTTCAATGGCTTTGAGTAACATAGCTTGTTCATCAAGGCCAAGTTCTGCAATTTCATCTAAAAATAAAATGCCGCCATCGGCTTCTTTTAACAAACCGCCTCGTGCATTTAGTGCCCCAGTAAACGCCCCTTTGACATGGCCAAATAGCGTCGACATGGCATTATCACCGCGCAAAGTGGCGCAGTTCACTTCCACAAAACGCCCCTTGACTTGGTGGCGGCTTTCCCGCAATTGGTAAATGCGTCGCGCCAAAAACGACTTCCCAGCCCCCGTTGGGCCATTGAGTAAAATCGGCGCTTTTGAGCGCAAAGCCACCCGCTCGATTTGCTCAATCATGGTGTTAAACGCAGCATTACGCGTGGCAATCCCGGATTTTAAGAAGGATACCTGCTGTTGCTGCTCTGTTTGGAAGCGACTGGTGATGTGGGTATAACGGCTTAAATCAAGGTCAATCACCGTATGAATGCCGATTGGGTCTTTTTCTCTCCCCTTTTGGCTGGGAGAGGTTTGGATTAATTTGGCAGGTAAATAATGAGCTTCGGTTAATAAAAACCAACAGATTTGTACCACATGGGTGCCCGTCGTGATATGCACCAGATACTCTTCGTCGTCAGTATCAAATTGATAACTTGAAGAAAAATCCAATAACGAGGTATACACCTCTTCGAAATCCCACGGGTCGGCAATATCCACCTCATGCAGCACCACTTCGGTATTGGGAGAGGCTTGCTCAATATCCTCCTTCACCCGATGCGCCATGCCATAGTCATTGACCTGATGTAGCAGTTCAAAGCGACCGATATCCAAATCAGGTTGTTGGCACAAGCCTACCGTTGGGCGCCATTTTGTCCAGCGATTGGCTTTTTTACCTCGCCTATCGAGTACCGTGCCCAGTACGCCAATAACAACTTTGCGTTTTTTATTCATAATGAGTTTATATAAATTTATAAAAGACGAGATAAAAATATAATAAATAGCCTAATTCATTTCATCATTCAATGTTAGTAAAATTTCATTAAAATATTTATTTGTTATTTTTCAATTACATAAAAATATTTATTATATTTTCATCAAAGTTGGCACGCTTCTGGCAATTATCTATTTATCCACTGCCGAAAATTGTCTGAACTTCGCGTTCAACCGGTGCAGACATGGTGGCGTTAGTCACTACATGGTCTGTATGCCGCCGTCAGTAAGATACCTTGGTAATAGCCTAGCTATCAGGTTCGACTCCTGAAAAAAATACAAATCCAACTGTATAAAACTAAGTTGAAGTTAAGCTTAAAACCACCACTCGAGAACCTTGCCGAGTGATGAGCAGAAATTTAGACAGCCGTACTGGGCACTCTACTTTTCCCCTCACCACTTCACTTTTTTCTTCAGTGGTGGATAAACCATAAAAAAGGAAAAATAATGAAAAAAATCAATATCGCTCAAGGACAAATCGCATTGACCGCTAAAAATGGGAATTTTAAACAATTACTAACAGCGGGTGAGCACCATTTAAACGACTGGTTCAATCGATTGACAGTGTCATTGTTCACCCTCGACAATGAGGCCATTGATGAAAAATTGGCCGACCACTTACGCCAATTTCACTCTGATTGGGTTGATGAGCACTGTATTGACATCATTTTAGCTGATGATGAGATTGGTTTTATTTACTTGCACAATAGCTTGGCAGAAATCTTGCCACCAGCAACCCGTCGGTTGTATTGGAAAAATTGCAATAGCTTAAAAGTGGAACTGCAATCACTAGAAAATAGTGTTATTGACTCCGCCTTAGTTGCCCGCTTAATGGGTAAAAAACGCATTAAAGGCAATGAGTTGGCCTTGATTAGCCAAGTACCTGCATGGCATGTCGGTATGCTAAAAATTGATGGTGAGATACAAGATTTATTACAACCAGGAACTTACGGCTATTGGAAAATCAACCACAAACCTGAGGTTGAAATCATTGATACGCGTTTGCAATCACTTGAAGTCAGCGGGCAAGAAATTTTAACCAAAGATAAAGTCACATTGCGCGTCAATCTGTGTGCTAATTGGCGCTATCAGGATGTTTTGCTGACATTTTCAAAATTGAGTCAGCCTGTAGAACATTTATATCGTGAATTACAATTCTCAATAAGAGAAATCGTGGGGACTCGAACCTTAGATGAACTGTTAGAAAACAAGCAACTAATTGATGAGCTGATGTTGGCTCAAGTGGCGCAATGCGTCACTGAGTTTGGCCTAGAAATCGATAGCATTGGTGTTAAAGATATTATTTTACCGGGAGATATGCGCACGATTTTATCCCAAGTAGTCGAAGCCGAGAAATCGGCACAAGCAAACGTGATCCGCCGACGTGAAGAAACCGCGGCGACTCGCTCACTGCTAAACACCGCTAAAGTGATGGAAAACAACCCCATTGCCTTGCGTTTGAAAGAGCTCGAAACCTTAGAAAATATTGCGCATCGCATCGACCAAATTTCTGTTTACGGTGGATTAGACCAAGTATTAAACGGATTAGTAAAAATTAAGGAATAAATAATGATAAATAATAAATTCAACGAATTAACTCAAGAAAATGGCGTACCGGTAAAAATGTGGACCAATGGGGTTCCTGTTGACCCGAAAGCAGTTACACAACTACAAAATACCGCCAAAATGCCGTTTATTTTCAAGCACCTTGCTGTGATGCCTGATGTACACGTGGGGAAAGGTTCAACCATTGGAAGCGTGATTCCAACTAAAGGGGCCATTATTCCTGCGGCGGTTGGAGTGGATATTGGTTGTGGAATGATTGCCGTAAAAACGTCCTTAACGGCATCGGATTTGCCGGATAGCCTGCAAAATATCCGTTTTGCCATTGAAGCGGCAGTGCCACACGGTCGAACCACCCATCGACATGGGCGTGATAAAGGGGCTTGGCATCGTACACCGGATATTGTCGATAGCCACTGGGCACATTTAGATGCAGAGTTTAAGCGTATCTGCGATAAGTACCCAAAACTGCGCCAAACTAACCATTATAACCATTTAGGGACGTTGGGAACGGGAAACCACTTTATTGAGCTGTGTTTAGACGAACAAGACCGTGTATGGGTGATGCTACATAGCGGGTCACGCGGAGTGGGAAATGCGATTGGTAACTTGTTTATCACACTCGCGCAAAAAGATATGCAACAGCATATTGCTAATTTACCTGATAGAGACCTCGCGTATTTCGAAGAAGGAAGCGTACATTTTAATGACTATATGGAAGCAGTGGGTTGGGCGCAAGACTTTGCCCGCCATAACCGTGAAGTGATGATGCACCGCGTGTTAGAAGCACTATCGCGTGAAATTCCAAAACCGTTTATTACAGAGCAAGAAGCTGTAAATTGCCATCATAACTATGTGCAAAAAGAGCAGCACTTTGGTGAAGACGTTTTAGTGACACGAAAAGGTGCGGTATCCGCTCGAAAAGGCCAAATGGGGATCATTCCAGGGTCTATGGGGGCGAAAAGCTTTATCGTGCGCGGGTTAGGAGACGAAGAAAGTTTCTGTTCCTGTAGCCACGGTGCAGGCCGTGTAATGAGCCGAACTGAAGCCAAAAAGCGTTTCTCAGTTAGCGACCAAAAAATGGCGACTGCCCATGTTGAGTGCCGAAAAGACAGTGATGTGATTGACGAAATACCGATGGCCTACAAAGACATCGACGCGGTAATGGCAGCACAATCATCACTGGTAGAAATTGTTCATACCCTACGCCAAGTGGTATGTGTTAAGGGTTAACGATAAAACGTTACAGGAGAAAAAGCATGGAAACTGACCATGAAAGTGTATCCGTGCTAATGAGAGAACGGATAGAGAAAACACTCAAAGAAATAGAAGAAACTCATCACGTTAAAATACTGTTTGCATGTGAATCCGGTAGTCGCGGTTGGGGCTTTGCCTCCCGCGATAGCGACTATGATGTTCGATTTATCTATGTTCATAAACTTGACTGGTATCTAACGCTGGATAAGAAACGCGATGTGATAGAAAAGCCAATTGATGATGAGCTGGATATATCGGGTTGGGAATTATCTAAAGCTCTGAAACTAATGCGTAATTCCAACCCTGCATTAATAGAGTGGCTGCACTCACCGAGTGTGTATTTTAAAGATGAGATATTTTTTGCTCAACTGGAGCAATTGGCGGCGCAATTTTATTCACCGTTAAAATCACGTTATCATTACTTATCAATCAGTAAGCGTAATTTACATACTGACTTTAAAGGCGAGCGTATTAAATTAAAAAAATATTTTTATTTACTACGCGCAGTATTAGCTTTGCGTTGGATAGAAACAAGCAAGAGCATGCCACCAATGGCATTTTCTGAATTAGTCACGGCCACAGTCACCGATAGCAAGGTGCTCGCAGAGATAGATGAATTGCTGGTTATAAAGCACCAAGCGGTTGAAAGTGATTATGGTGCTAGGCGCCCAGCTATTGATAAGCTCGTTCTGGAAGTCATAGCCAATGCAGAACGCATGCAATTTCCTGAGCCTGCTTGTCGTGACAGCCGTTTATTAGATGAATTTTTTCGTAAAACCGTGTTAGAGAATCATTAACAGGTATTTTTCAAAAAAATAGACCATCAGAAATTTTTTGATGGTCTTTTTTCAAAGGCAATGTCAAACACAAAAGAAAAACAGGTTTATCGCCAGTTCGGGTTTTTAATAATGGAATATTTACCCGCACCTAAAAATGCCAATGCAATACCACTCAAGAAGAAATACACTAGGCTTTCGATGGCCCATGCACCGGTTTTATCCAATACAAATGTTTTATCTAGCCCAATCATTAACCATGCAACCACCATGGTGAAAGCCACTAATAAAGCTGATGGACGAGTTAAAATCCCTAAAATAATGAAAATAGGCGCAACCACTTCACCTAGAATTGTTCCATAAGCAATAAATTCAGGTAAACCATAAGAAGCCAGCAGCGCTTTAATACCACTCGCACCAGTCATTAATTTGCTCATACCATGAAACAACATGAGCCCACCAACAGAAAGACGCAATAACAACCTGCCAGCATCTTCATGGGACAACAAACGATTAAATAAATTGACCACTTTATACCCCCTATGGATATCCAAAACATCATTAAGTAGTATGGCTTAAAAATGCATTATGGCTTAGAAAGATAAAGTAAGAATCATTTTAATTTGCATTTCTTATAACTAAATCAATTTTCATTTAATTAAAATTTGTTAACCTTTCACCTATTCAAATATTACGTTTAATTAACCATTTAAAAATCAAAAATATTGAATAATATTACAAGCACGACCTGACAGTCACCAGAGCTAATTCAGTTAATGCATTATAGAATGGGCTATAGCTTGTTCGATTTAATTGCTGAGAAAATTGTGGTAGCCAACTTCCCAAATGGTCATTCAACAATTCTTTTAATGCGGCTTCCCTGACTTGTGAAGCCAAAACTGCCGCTTGAAATAACATTAAACCAACATGGTCAGAGGGCTCTGGATAACGAGTCTGTATTTTTAAACGCTCCCGTTTTAAAAACTCACTCAATGCCACCGTGGAAGAACCTTGCAAAACACCCTCTGGGTCAAGATATACCGAGCCCCATGGCGGGGCGGGTAATGCTTCAGGTCCAATAAACAAATCCGTCCACTGAGTATGCAGTGCCGCAATCTCAATATTTAGCGATGCCGAGATCCGTTCGCTAAGCGAGATGCTGACCTTACAAGGCCACTGAGATGCGAAGTCATCTAACTTGAAAAAGCTTATTGCATAATGACTTGCATCGTCATTCGGTGAAAATAAATAGCACGTGCCTAAAATATTAAACGCGGCTGCATAGTGTGAAAAATGGATCATAAAAAAGATAATTTCCTAAGCAATACACTGTTATCTATATGTGGATCGTGTAAAAACAGTAACGCAGCATAAACTCAGCAACCATCGCCGCTGTACAACCAACCACTAAATATCCTTTACTGCTCGAAGTCATAACCCCATTCGCCGTTTGTCGTATATGACGAAACAACCCATATCCCAATACCATCACCGCCAATATTCCAACTACCCAACTCGTGATACGCAGTGACCAAATCCCTTGGTAAGCATGGATAGAGTCGATAGGAAATGTAATGGATTCATTATTATAGCTAGTGTGAACCAAGTAACTTTCATAGGCAGGCTGATAAGCTAAACGAACCAGTAAGCTAACCCCAATCACCGCCCATAACATCCATAACCCACGAGTTGATATCTGAGTCTCTACGGCTCCGATGTTAAAACGCAATAACAAATTGATTAATAAATAATACCCAGCAGCTCCCGCAGTAAACATCGTGCCGTAGAACATCAAATACGTATTATCATTCATCCACGTTAACATTGATGTATAACGATAGATTGAAGCCATGGCATACACATCGCATAGCCCTGCAATAATGGCCAAGCCAAGTAGCAAATATGACAATTCCTTTTTGAGCCATAACCATAGGAAAGTCAGCCAGAGAAAAGCAAAATAGGTAGCGGTGAATACCACTTCACGGCTTAACCACGATGAAAAAATATTCAGCAGTGAGTTAGGCGCATTTAAAGGAACCCCTAAGTGGGTGATTGAGGACAATAAACCGATACCCGCAAATACGCAGGCGACAAATACATACCACAGCAAAAACTGTGCGTGCGTTTTGCCCGTTAAATTCGCCGATAATTTGTTTGCAAAAAGCGCTAACATCACACTCAACCCAATGGATGTTTGCATTAAAAATGTGAATAATAACAGTGGCCATTCATTCATTTGGCTTCTCCTTGTGAGTCTTGTGTACGACCCGCCCCAAGATGTGGATGGATCACTAAATTTGGGTGGGTAATCGATGAGTCTGGTAATCCTCGGACATCCGCTAGCTCCCCATAACGTTGTCGTAATTCATCAATTGGGCCAAATTGAATGGCTCCTAGTGGGCAAGTGGCGACGCAGACGGGCTGCTCCCCTTTTAGTTGTAAATCAATACAAAAATCACATTTCGACATTTGCTTGGTTTCAGGGTTCATTTGCGGTGCACCATACGGGCAAGACCACGCACAGGTTCCACAGCCCACACACTTATCTGTATTGACCATCACAATGCCATCCCCTTCACGCTTGTGCATGGCTGTCGTCGGGCAATTTTTCACGCACATTGGGTCGGCACAGTGGTTGCATGAAATGGACAACGTATAGGCAAAGACGTTATTCATCAGCCCCCCTGTGCCATTTTCAATAAACTCACCACCAGCGACTTCGTATACACGACGATATTTGCGACCCACGTCGAGGTTATTTTTATCTTTGCACGCCACTTGGCAGGCTTTACAACCGGAACAACGGGCAGAGTCAATATAAAAGCCAAGCTGTTTGTCACTAATCGCGGGATAAACCTGAAATTTACTCATGCTTTGCTTACCTCCACCAATAAGGTTTGATGGGCATTTCCATGTGCCATTGCTGTACTGCGGGAAGATGTTAAAACGTTCGCACAACCGCCTTGGTCAATGCCATTTTCATCAGGTTGCCACCACGCTCCTGCCTGTAAAGCAACAACACCAGGCATAATGCGCTGGGTGATTTTGACCGGTACCATGGTGATACCGCGGTCATTATTCACTTTGACCCGCTCCCCATCCGTGATATTTCGTCTTTTGGCATCGATAGGATTGATCCATAACTCTTGGCGCTGTACTTCTTGTAACCACGGGTTAGCAAATTGCGTTGAATTGGCACGATTACGACCTTTCCAAGTGATTAATTGCAATGGATAGCGGGAAGCTAGTTCATCTTCCGGCCCCTCAATGGCAGGCACATAATGAGATAAAGCAGGGATGTCCACGTCATTACGCTCATAAAGGCGCTGAGAAAAAATTTCAATTTTTCCGGATGGTGTTTCAAACGGGTTATTCTCGATATCGTTAATATTTTTTTCGAAGGCGACATGGCCCACATGCGGTTTGTGTTTTAACAAATGGCGGCGCTTAACCAGCAGCTCATCAAAAGTTGGAATGCCATCTTCTGGGCGTTTTTGATGAGCGTCATTGACTAAATACTCAATCCACTGTTTTTCTGTACGGCCTTCACTGAATTTTTCGCCAACACCGAGTTTTTCAGCCACGTCGCGTAACCATTCATAGTCACTACGGCGCTCAAATTCAGGCTCGACGACTTTTTCAGATAAAATAATATAATTACCCGTTCCCCATGTGCCACCCACATTCCAACGCTCTAAGAAACTGGTTTCAGGCAGTAAAATATCGGCATACTTGGCACTGGGAGTCATATATAAGTCACTGTAAACAATAAACTCAACTTTACTTTCATCTTCCAGAACTTTAGCGGCATGCAAAATATCGGGGTTCTGGTTGGTCATATAGTTACCCGCTAACGAAAAAATCATTTTGATTTCCGTATCGAGTTTTTCTGCGTTTTTTAAACCGTTATTGGGCGTTACCAAATCTTTATTTTCACAGGCCTGCACCCAATTGGTGATATTAATTTTCGCTTTCACAGGGTTGTCAAATAAGCTAGGACCCGCGAGAGTTTTACGGAGATCCGGCGTGACTGCCATGCCATAACCTGCTGCCCATCCCCCTTTTACGCCCACATTACCTGTGATTGTTGCCAACAAGGTCGCGCCTCGGGCGGAACGTTCACCACAGATATGACGCTGAGGCCCCCAGCCTTGCATTAATACCGCTGGTTTGGTGTTGGCATATTCACGTGCCAATTGACGTATGGTATCGGCGGGTACTTTGGTAATGGGTTCCGCCCATTCAGGAGTTTTCACTATTCCATCTTTTTTCCCCATCAAATACGCCATCAATGACTCATTTTCGGGTATGCCTTCGGGCATCTGGTGCTCATCAAAACCAACAGTGAATTTATCGATAAAGGTTTGATCATGCAGGCCCTCACTGATGATCACATACATCATGGCATCCATCATCGCATTGTCTGTAGTCGGTAAAATAGGGATCCACTGATCCGCTAATGACGATGCGGTATCTGAATAACGCGGATCGACAACAATGAATTTAGTGCCATTTTTCTTCATTTTTTGAAAATAATGATTCGTATGACCAAAAATGGTTTCGTTAGGATTATGCCCCCACAGAATCACCAATGGCGTATCTTCGAGCGTGTCTAAGGTGCTACCACTGGCTGATGTGCCATAGGTATAAGGTGTGACCGCCATGGTATTGCCGTTACTCACTGAATGGTAATTCTCCAGAAAGCCCCCCGTGATATTAAATAGACGGCGTAGCATATTCGCACCAGAGAAAATGCCTCCAGTCACTCCAGTACTGAGGCTAACAAAGCGTGATGCAGGGCCATATTGCTCGTTGATACGCTGCATATTGTCGGCAATCAATGTCGTCGCTTCTTCCCAGCTAATTCGCTCGAAGCGCCCTTCTCCACGTTTGCCCACTCGTTTCATTGGGTATTTCAGTCGATTTGGGTGATAAACAAATTTCCGATAGCTGCGGCCGCGCACGCAAGCACGCATGATGGGCATTTCTTCATCTAAATCAGCATCTGGACGAGTGCTTATTCGTGTTACTACCCCTTCTTTAACGTGTGCTCGAATATCACATTTGCCACCACAATCAAAACTACTACAGGTGGAGACCACTCTCTCACCTTCATCTTGCAGCGTTGTCGTTGGGATGATATTCGGGTTTTCTGGTGTCGATGCGACCGTGTTTGTGGCAATAAAGGGGACAGCCATGAGCGCAGAGCTGCCTTGAATAAACCGACGACGGGTTAAGGGTTTAATCAGACTCTTGCTATCTGCCCGATCGTGATAATTTTCCATGATAACTCTACCTCTGGCATACATTAGGTTGCCGCGCTAGAGTAATCATTTCCCGGTTTGCCAACTTTCGAAAAGCCGCCAAACACATTGGAATTTCAGCCAACCATATAAAACATGTGGTTATGTCAATAAAAATTGCCTATATTCAGAAGATAGATAATAATTTTTGAATCTCAGCCAAGATAAATTCCTATGCGAAATATTCCTCTAAAAACTGTCGATGCCACTCCACGTGATGTGTTAGCTATCGGTACTGATTACCTACCAAACGTGTTACTCGATTCTCACGTCCACCGCCGTGCCCAGTTTTTATATGGCGCAACAGGATTGATTGAAGTCAGTACTGCAGATGGTGAATGGGTCATCCCGCCTGATAGCGGGGTTTGGATCCCCTGTAATACCCCTCATGAAACCCGCATGTTGAATGTCAGTACACGTAGTTTATACATTGAGCCCAAAGCGGCTCCTCGTAGAGGAAATAAGTGCGAAGTACTCAGGGTTTCTCCCTTACTTCGTCAATTATTGCTTGAAGCGGTTGATACCCCGATTGAATATGATTTAAATGGCCGTGATGGGGTAATGTACCAATTGATTTTGCATGAAATTGCACAAGCAGAACCCCTGCCTTTCTACGCGCCCATCCCACGGGATGAACATTTAGCCCAGTTGTGCCGGGAATTCCTAAAAGCCCCACAAATCACCTCATTACCACAGGAATGGGCCGCTAAATTACATAAAAGTGAGCGTTCATTTAGCCGTTTTTTTGGCGCTCAAACGGGGCTATCTTTCTCAGACTGGCGGCAGCAAGCTTGCTTATTAAGTGCTATTACCCACATTTCTGCGGGTAAATCCATTACCGAGGTTGCATTTGATTTAGGCTACAGCAGTGTTGGGTCTTTTTCGACTATGTTTAAAAAATGGTTAGGGCAAAGTCCATCCAGTTTTATTCAGAAAATTGGTGGATGATATCTAACCATTCAAAAACCCAATTTAATCAAATGTGGCGATTAACCATGCAGACCCTTGATAGCTTCCTGCGTCTGCATTAGCTCCTTGAATACGACTACGTATCTGAATCGTATGCTCTGACTGAATTCCCACACGAATGTCTGTGCCTGCCGCCCCAGTTTGCTCATCCACAATTTCTAACTGACTGTAAATCGTTTTATTTGAAGCATCTTTCATCGGCAACCGCTTTTGCGGGTCGCTATCGGTGGCATAGTCTAACCGCAATCTTACCTTCGTTAAGGTTGCAAATTTGCATGTATACCTGATGCTTTCACTCACCAAGCTATCATAATGAATACGACTTAATTGGCCATGCCGTAAATTGACCGTGCTAGCCTATCCAGAGCTCGTTTGCGTGGAACACATCGCTTTTACATTTAACTGAGGTAACGAGGCGGTACTAATACTAAATTTACTCTCTTCGCCATTTTCTTCGCGTACCGTCACATCCAATACACCACGGATGCCGCTATCGAGTGTTTGAATGCGAAATGGCTCTGGAGGAACGGCTGTTTCAGAAATAATACATTCTTGACTGCGAACAATCACAATTGCATTAGTGTTTGCCATACCAATAATTTCAGGTGCATACCCCCGCTAATTTAGGCGGTAGCATGCGGTCATCACTTTCTAAAGAAAAACCAATATATTGCCAAGATTCAAAAATATCCGAATAAAAATAATTTTCTCCCACGGTAAAAATAAATAACCGAGTTGATTTTGATAATTGAGGTGCAATATTTAATTTGGTTAATCGTATAGATTTTTCCTTACTGAAGTGTTAACCAGATAAGAACAAAAAACCCGCCTTATCTGGCGGGTTTAGGATGTCGCATATCCCCACCACTAAGTGATGGTAATAATAATGTTTAAGCTAACGACACCCTGTGACATATAAATTTCCCAAATGGAATTATAACCAACCTATCAGTGGTCAATACAAATTGTCAAACTTAGTTGAATTATGGGCATAAATAAAAGGCATGAATAAAATTCAGGCCTTTTATTTCACTAATTAATGTTTACCATTTTTATGATGATTAAGTGTTTCTTCTTTTAAATCAAGCTCATCACGTAAACGGTGATACACCCTTTCATTGATATTTTTACTTTTACGCATTTGATATAACGCGTCCCGTTTTGCTTTTAATGCTGATTTGGACATCTCGCGTTCCATATCAATCATCTTATGTAAATCATACACATCTGACTCAGTTTCATCTGAGTTATCGAGTCGTCTACCATAAATTTCTAACAATTGTGCCCCAACCTCAGTACGCATGGCAATTTCATCCATATCATCCGATGGGTGGTTCATCAATTCACGTAAATGTGCCATTGCGGCTTCATTTAAGGCTAAACGCGCTCGAATTTCGTCATTATCATAAGGTAAGTCTTGTACCAGTCCTTTAGTTAAAATAGGCAGTGCAATACTGGCAATCAGTAATGAACATAAAATCACCCCCATTGCTAAGAAAATAGCCACGTCACGATTCGGAAATAATGAACCATCTGGCATCAATAAAGGTAATGTTAAAATACCCGCTAACGTAATCGCTCCACGCACTCCCGCTGTCGCCATCACTGCCATCATACGAATATGCATAACATCGGCTTCTTTACCACGACGGCGTTTATGGAAGACCGTTAGAGTCATCGAGATCCACACCCAGCTAAACCGTAAAACCGCCAAGGCCACAGTAATGATTGCCACATAAACAAATAGCATCCAAGGATGGCTTGCACCCGCGGCCTCTGCTACAGCAGGCATATTTGTCCACATACCGGGTAACTGCTCGCCTAACAAGATGAAAATCATCCCGTTCAACGCAGTTTGTACAGTATCCCACACCGCTTTACTTTGCATACGTGTTGCGGCTTGCATACGCCCTGCAATTTTTTCATAGTGCATGGCAATACCGGCAACCACTGCGGCTAAAATACCGGAAACATGTAAATGTTCAGCTAATAAGTAAGCCGTAAATGGCATCAATAAACTGATCATAATTTGAATAGCAGGTTCTTCCCCAGTGCGCTTAACTAGCAATTGGTTTAACCAGCCAATTGCCCAAGCCACCAGCAAACCAATTAAAATTCCGCCAAAAGCCACTAATACAAACTGCCCCGCCGCTGAAGCAAGGGAAAATGTGCCTGTTAGCGCAGCGACCACCGCAAAACTGAAACACACCAGACCCGTTGCATCATTCAGCAATGACTCCCCTTCTAGAATATGCGCCATTCGCGATGGTAATGGGGAATTGACGGTCATTGCAGACACCGAAACAGGGTCTGTTGGCGACAAAATAGCAGCCAAGGCAAAAGCAACAGCTAAAGAAATGGCCGGAATTAACCAATGTATAAAGAACCCCATACCAATAACCGTAACCACCACTAAACCTATGGCTAACGACATGATTGGTTTAATTTCTTGAAATAAGGCTTCTTTAGGAATACGCCAGCCATCAAGAAACAATAAAGGTGGAATAAATAAAAACAGAAATAAATGAGGTTCAAATTCAACCGTAAAACCGTATAAAGACAAGCCAGCCCCCAGTGCTATCTGTATTAGGGGTAATGGAATAATATCTTTGAGCAGTCGTGAAACAAAAACGCTCACAACAACGGCTAATAAAAAAACGAGTACAAGTGTCACTACTGACATTGATTGCTCCATATTTAGCTAATCATTAATTACCAGTTATGCAGTAAATAGATAAATTGAATCAATGTAAAGTGGCAATTAATCATCTGATACAAAAACAATAAATTTAAGAAATAGCCTATCTATCATTAAGTTACAAAAATACTATCTACTTGAGTTGTCAATAAAAAATTTATTTATCAATTTGGTAAATAACGATTAAAACTCCATCTCAACAATAAGTTATGCCTTACCGTTAAAAATAGAATTAAACCATCATTACTTAATGATATATCTAGATAAATAGCCACGTTAAACAGTGGCCATCCAAATAATGAAAAGTGCGGGTTTTAATAAAAGAGCTTATGGACGTTCTAAAATACGGGCACCAGGACCTTTCCGACCAAGGACATCATCAGGGTTACGCAGTGGGCAATCACTTAATGATAAGCAGCCGCAACCAATACAGTTATCCAATTCATTACGTAAACGCGTCAGTTGCCGAATACGCTTATCTAAAGATTTACGCCATTGTGTCGACATCTCCTGCCATTGTTCTGAAGTTAGCGCACTATTTGCAGGAAAACGCCCTAATGCCTCTTGAATTTCATGTAATGGGATCCCTGTACTTTGTGCGACTTTAATAATGGCAATATAACGCAGTACAACAGAGTGAAATCGTCGCTGATTCCCTTGAGTTCGAGTACTTTGAATGAGTCCCTTTGATTCATAAAAATGGACTGTAGAAACAGGTACTCCCGAGCGTTTTGCCACTTCGCCCACCGTTAGTGCCCGCGTAAAATCAATTTTTTTTCCCTCGCTTTTATGAGGTTTTATCGTTTTTGTGTCTTTGTCCGCCATTTTATCTCACCTTTGCTTGACCTCAACTTAACTTAAGGTTTTATAGTGCCACCCTGCTAGTTTGTCAATTGAGGTTACTTTTTAAAAGGGGATAGGTTTATGCCATCGGTGATTACCAAAATGTTAGAAAGCAATAGCTTATGGATTATTGCTCGCTTACTCATCTTGGTTTTATTTATTTCATCTGGTTTAGCCAAAGTTTTTGATTATGAAAATAGTCTGGCCGAAATGCGTGCCGCGGGTCTTCACCCAGATTGGTTTTTCAACATTGCTTCTGCTGCTGTCATGTTAATTGGCTCAGTTCTTGTGCTATTTAACCGTCTTTTATGGCTTGGAACTGGGGCGCTAGCCGTGTTTTTGTTCCTCACAATTGTGGTTGTCCACACCTTTTGGAGCTACACGGGGGAACAAGCTCAAATTGCAATGTTTTGGGCAATTGAGCATATCGCTGTTATTGGGGGCTTAATTGCTATCGCCATTGCAGGGCATTTTCGAGGTCTTTATTTCGCGTTAAAAGCGCAGAAATAGAAGGAAAATTTAATGAATAAAAAAACAATAATGACACTTTGTTCCGTTTTAATCGCTGTTGGGGCGGGTAGCGCGATTTATTCGACCTATGCCCAAAACGAGGAAGACGAACAAGCAGCTTACCAATATCCACCAGTAAAAGTGGCATTGGCTCCTGTTAGCTTAGATACTGCGCCTCGTACCTTTTACGGTGTGGGTGAGTTAGAAGCTGGCAGCCAAGTGTTGGTCGCGGCAGAAACCAATGGTCGTATTACGAAAATTGCATTTGAATCTGGCCAGCAAGTCAAAAAAGGCCAATTATTAGTGCAGCTCAATGATGCCGTTGAACAAGCGGATTTATCACGTTACCAAGCACAGTTGCGCAATGCGGCTCGCTTATACGAAAGAACCCGTTCATTATCTGCGCAACATTTAGTGGCAGAGGCTCAAGTAGATAGCACTCGTGCTGAACGTGATATTGCCCAAGGCCTAATCCGTCAAACCCAAGCATTAATTGCACAAAAAACGATCCGAGCGCCATTCGACGGAACGATAGGTATTCGCCAAGTCCATGAAGGACAATATTTAAACCCCGGCGAAGCCATTGCCAGCTTGGTGGATACCCAAACCTTAAAGCTCAATTTCTCTTTAGATGAACAAGCCTCACCGGAACTGCATCAAGGCCAAATTGTTGATATTACAGTTGATGCTTATCCCAATAAAACATTTCCAGCCCGTATTACTGCCATTGACCCACTCATTGGAAAATCACGCACTATCGCCCTGCAAGCCACACTGGAAAATAGTGATGGCACCCTAAAAGCAGGAATGTACGCCAACGTGAATGTGGTACGCCAAGCCAGTAATGAAGTCATTACGATCCCAGAAACCGCAGTCACTTATACCGCCTATGGCGATACTGTGTTTATTACGCAAGGTGAAGGCGATGCGATGACCGTTAAGCGAGTGTCCGTAAAAACGGGACAACGTTGGGATGGCAAAATTGAAATAGAACACGGCTTAAGTGCTAACGATAAAGTCGTCACGTCTGGGCAATTACGCTTAAACGACGGCTCTGCAGTCACCCCTGTTGCCCAAGATACATTGTCTGAACCCGTCGCTAACACAGCTCAAGGTTCATAAGGAAGGCGTAATGAAATTTACTGATATTTTTGTTCGCCGACCTGTTCTGGCTCTCGTAGTCAGTGCTTTGATTGTGTTAATTGGTTTATTTGCGCTGAGTAAGCTGCCTATTCGCCAATATCCACAACTTGAAAGCTCGACGATCACCATTACCACGCAATACCCTGGCGCATCAGCTAAATTGATGCAAGGCTTTGTGACACAACCCATCGCACAAGCGGTTTCCTCTGTAGAAGGTGTCGACTATTTGTCTTCTTCTTCTGTGCAAGGAAGCAGCCTTGTCACTGTACGAATGGAACTTAACCGAGACTCCACTCAAGCCCTTGCGCAAGTAATGGCGAAGGTGAACCAAGTTCGTTATAAATTACCGAAAGAAGCTTATGACCCTGTGATTGAGCTTTCCTCTGGGGAATCCACTGCGGTTGCTTATATCGGTTTTTCCAGTACCAATCTATCCATTCCTGCCCTGACAGATTATATCTCACGCGTCATTGAGCCAATGTATTCCTCAATTGACGGCGTCGCCAAAGTTCAAGTTTTTGGTGGGCAACAGTTGGCGATGCGTTTATGGCTTGATGCCGATAAATTAGCCGGCCGAGGTCTAACCGCTGCCGATGTTGCGCAAGCGGTTCGCCAAAACAACTACCAGGCGGCTCCCGGTAAAGTCAAAGGCGAGTTCGTTATTTCTAATGTTTATGTTAATACCGACCTCACTAATGTCGATGAGTTTCGTGATTTAGTGATCCGCAACGACGGCAATGGATTAGTACGTTTAAAAGATGTGGGAACCATTGAGCTAGGAGCCGCTTCCACAGAAACCAGTGGTTTAATGAATGGTGAGCCTGCGATTTACCTTGGTTTGTTTGCCACACCAACCGGTAACCCACTGGTAATCGTTGACGGTATGAATCAATTGATGCCTGACATCACCAAAACATTGCCGCCCGGTGTCAAAGTGGAAATGGCATTTGAAACTTCGCGCTTTATTAAAGCGTCTATTGACCAAGTTATTAGCACATTAATTGAAGCACTATTGATTGTTATCGTTGTTATTTACCTGTGTTTAGGTTCAATTCGCAGCGTAATCATCCCAATTTTAGCTATTCCGCTATCAATGTTAGGTGCAGCCGCACTGATGATGGCATTTGGGTTTAGTATTAACTTACTGACATTACTCGCCATGGTATTAGCGATTGGTCTGGTTGTCGATGATGCTATCGTGGTCGTCGAAAACGTCCATCGCCATATTGAAGAAGGGAAATCACCGGTTTTAGCGGCTTTAATTGGAGCTCGTGAAGTAGCAGGACCCGTTATCGCAATGACAATCACCTTGGCTGCAGTCTATGCGCCAATAGGGCTAATGTCAGGTTTAACAGGAGCTTTATTTAAAGAGTTCGCACTCACCTTGGCCGGTGCAGTTATTGTTTCCGGTATTGTGGCATTAACCCTTTCCCCTGTGATGAGCTCTTTTATGTTGAACTCAAAACAAAATGAAGGGCGTATGGCGCGTATGGCAGAAACCTTCTTTTCTACCTTAGCCCATTACTATACCATTGTATTGAATTTCTCTTTGAAAAACCGTTGGTTAACAGGTGTTATTGCCATTGGTGTCTTTATTAGCTTACCACTGCTTTATCAATCTGCCCCTCGTGAATTAGCCCCTGTGGAAGACCAATCCAGCGTATTAACGGCAATCAAATCTCCTCAACACGCTAACCTCGAGTATGTAGAACGCTTTTCGCGTAAGTTACATGATGTTTTCATGGAATTACCGGAAACGGAAAGTACTTGGATTATTAACGGAACCGATGGCCCTTCCGCCAGCTTTGGGGGAACTAACTTGACGTCATGGGAACAGCGTGACCGCGCCGCATCTGAGATCCAAGGGGACTTACAAGGGCGTGTCGGTGATGTTGAGGGGAACAGTATTTTTGTTTTCCAATTACCCGCTTTACCAGGTTCAACGGGGGGCTTACCAATCCAAATGGTTCTCAGAAGCCCGCAGGATTATTCGGTACTCTACAAAACCATGGAAGAGATCAAGCAACAAGCACGTGAAAGCGGTCTATTTATGGTGGTAGATAGTGACCTTGACTACAACAACCCAGTGGTAGAAGTCCGTATTAACCGTTCAAAAGCGAATAGCTTAGGCATTCGCATGCAAGATATCGGCGAATCACTGACCTTATTAGTGGGTGAAAACTATATTAACCGCTTTGGGATGGATGGCCGCTCCTATGATGTGATCCCTCAAAGTATTCGCAGCCAACGCTTAACACCGGAAGCCCTTTCACGCCATTATGTGAAATCAGAAGCGGGACCTCTGATCCCACTGTCAACGGTGGTCGATATCAATACCCAAGTTGAACCAAATAAACTCACGCAATTTAATCAGCAGAATGCAGCAATTTTCCAAGCAATACCCGCCCCGGGTGTCACGTTAGGCCAAGCCGTTGCCTATTTAGATGATATTGCCAATGAACTACCCGCCGGTTTTAGCCATGACTGGCAATCCGATTCGCGCCAATATAAACAAGAAGGAAACACCCTCGCCTTTGCCTTTATGGCGGCGCTCATCATTATTTACTTAGTCTTAGCGGCACAATATGAAAGTTTAGTCGACCCATTGATTATCTTGATTACTGTTCCACTTTCAATTTGTGGTGCGTTGATTCCATTGGCACTTGGCTATGCGACATTGAATATTTACACCCAAATCGGCTTAGTCACATTAATTGGCTTAATCAGTAAACACGGAATATTGATGGTTGAGTTTGCCAATGAATTACAAGCCAATGAAGGACTAGATAGACGACATGCCATTCTCAAAGCAGCACAAATTCGTTTACGCCCAATATTAATGACAACTGCGGCAATGGTGATTGGTTTAGTTCCGCTGCTATTCGCCACTGGAGCAGGAGCGAATAGTCGCTTTGGCTTAGGCTTAGTGATAGTCACCGGTATGTTAGTTGGCACATTGTTTACCCTGTTTGTTTTACCGACCATTTATACCTTACTAGCCCGTAATCACAGTGCAACCGCACTAACCCCAAGGCGCTATGAGCTTGCCGAAGCGAATCGCCTAATCAAAGAAACTGAGGAGACGTCCCAATGAGAAATACGTTAGCTAGCCGTCATCAACGTAACAACCGTACAGTCAACGAAGTGGAAGTGAATACGATGAGCAATAGCATGGCAATGCTATTAATTTATCATGGTCTCCCCGCAGGTCCGGAAAAAAACCATGCCACCTCGTACCCGAATACCTTAGGTAAGCCTACCCGCTAATGTAAATAGCCGCCAAACCATTTAGGTTTGGCGGCTATTATCAAACAACATGACAAAGTACTCTATTAGCCTTCGTAAAAAGCTAAAACAAGATTACCTTCCCGAATAATAATTGGATTGCCGGGTAATGCATCCAATAATTCACGCTGAGAACTTTCTACGACCACCGCCACATCTTTATAATGGTAGTTTTTTAATAAGTCAGGTAGCTGTTTTAAGCTATAAAACCGATTAGCGGCATCTGGGTATTTGAGCCCGTAGCCTAATTCCCCAGTTTGGTGAAGCATTGTAATATCACTACGTTTAAGTACCCATGCCAATGCGGTACCGAGCCCTACATTATTGGTTAACAATACAGATTTATCAGCTAATTGGTGATGATATTTCGCAATCACCTCTTGCGGAGTATTATTACTGGCAATACGAGATGGGATCACATGCCCTACCGTTAAGCTAATTGCCACCGTACACACTGCGGCTAAATACCAAAACCGTTGCTTGAAAGAGACCAAGGCAACCAATAACCAAAAAATAAAGGCTCCCGCAGCTAACCATAATTTTTCACTTTCATCGGCCTGAAACACATTCAGTTTAGGGTAATAAGCAGAAACAATAATTCCCCCAGCAATAGCGCCACCAATTAGTGTGTTAATCAATGCATTCAAGCGAATAGGCAGTGTTTTTCTCTCAGTGAGAATTTTTTCAATGTAGGCCGCCATAAGAATGGCAATAGGTGCAATACAAGGCAAAATGTAGGTCAGTAATTTTCCTTTAGTGATACTGAAAAACACAAATGGCGCAATAAACCACATCAGAAAATAAATATGTAACCCTTTTTGCTGCCATGCGTGGCGTAGTGCGCCAAAAAGGTACCCCAGCCAAGGTAATACCGCAGCGAGTAAAATAGGGATATAAAACCAAAATGGGGACTTATTTTGTGCATTATTCGCCATAAAACGTTGAATATGCTCAACCCAGAAGAAATAGTTCCAGAAATCAGGCTCACGGCTGGCAATCACAAAAGCCCAAGGTAAGCACACGACAAAAGCAGTAAATAGCGAAACAAAAGAGAAAACAAACACTTCTTTGAATTGCTTAAAGTAGATGGCAGTTACTGAACACACCAGTAAAGGCAGCACTAAAACAAGAAAGCCTTTTGTTAATACGCCTAACCCACAGGCTACCCCCATCATCATGAAGGCGAATAATTTATGAGAGAAGTATTTTGTCGTTAACCCCCATTGAAAAAAGAAAATCACCATAGTGATAAATGCTGTCACGATGGGGTCAAGAATATTGTAGGTGCCGATGGTAAAGACCATCAACATTGAAAGATAAATAAACACCGCGTTGAAAGCGAGACGTGAGTTTTTCCAAGCCATTTTGGCACTGAGATACACAAATAGCCCACTGACTAATGTACTAAATACTACGCCAAGGCGAACAGAAATGTTATTTTCACCAAATAACATTTGGAAAATAGCCCCTACCCAATAACCAAAAATAGGCTTCTCAAAATAACGAATATCTAAAAGTTCAGGAACGCTCCAGTTATAACTAATAATTAATTCCCGACTAATTTCTGCATACCGCAGCTCATCCGGTTGCCACAATAACCTACCGTTTAATGGTAAAAAATAGGTTACTAGGACAAAACCGAATAACAGGCACCATTTAAGGTAGGCAACTTTATTGTTTGCCATAATCATCTCATCTCAACCATTCTTGTTATTAATATTTAATAATTTTATTTAGTTCATTTGAAAAACACTTTCTTTTTATTTAGCTATTATCGTTATGGCAATTAAACCTCATTTAAACAAATCGAACGTTAGTTGGTAGAAAGGTCACTGTATATAAACAATCAATAAATGAATACTACAATTCATATACAAAAAGAGATAAGAATCAAATAATAAGACTGAGTGTTTAAAGAATAGTTCAGTATTTAAAAATAAGGTGAAAATTTAATTCGTTCTTAATATTAGTCATTAATACAAAAAAGTGTACGGCAGTTTATAAACAAAAACCGGTCAGGGTATTCACCATAACCGGTTATTATTCATACCAAGTAAAGCTATTTGGCCGCAGATAACGCTTGTTCAAGGTCGGCTAAAATATCATCGATATGTTCTATGCCAATTGATAAACGAATCATATCTCTGGAAACCCCGGCTCGTGCTAATTCTGCGTCATTGAGCTGGCGATGCGTCGTTGATGCAGGGTGGCAAGCTAGTGATTTAGCATCACCAATATTCACCAACCGCACAATCAGTTTCAAGGCATCAATAAAGCGAGCTCCTGCTTCTTGGCCACCTTTAATACCAAACGACATAATACTGGCAGGTTTGCCATTCATATATTTCTGTGCTAAATGATGTTCAGGGTTGCTCGGTAGCCCTGCATATTTCACCCATTCCACTTGAGGGTGATTTTCGAGGTAATTCGCAACTTTTAGTGCATTTTCAGTATGTCTATCCATTCTTAACGCGAGAGTTTCTAACCCTTGTAGAATTAAAAACGCATTAAATGGTGACAATGCAGCACCCGTTCCGCGCAGTGGGGCAACACGGCAACGCGCAATAAAGGCAGCGGCGCCAAAATGTTCAGTATAGCTTACACCATGATAAGCCACGTCAGGCTCTATCAATAATGAAAAACGGTCTGGATACTCTGCCCATGGGAATTTACCTGAATCAATAACCATTCCACCCAGTGATGTACCATGGCCGCCAATATACTTAGTCAATGAATGAACCACGATATCCGCCCCATGTTCAAATGGGCGACATAAATATGGGGTCGCTACGGTATTATCGACAATCAAAGGCACACCATGGCGATGTGCAACTTCAGCGAGTGCAGCAATATCCACAATAAAACCCGCTGGGTTTGAAATTGACTCACAGAATACGGCTCGAGTCTTGTTATCAATAAGCGCTTCAAGCGCTGCTAAATCATCGTGCTCTGCAAAACGGGTTTCAATTCCTAAGCGTGGCAAAGCGTGGGCAAGTAAATTGTATGTTCCGCCATATAATTTTGCCACGGAAACAATGTTGTCCCCAGCTTGTGCGACTGTTTGAATCGCATAAGTAATTGCCGCCATTCCAGAAGCAACAGCCAACCCTGCCACACCGCCTTCAAGGGCAGCAACACGCTGCTCTAGAACATCATTCGTTGGGTTCATAATTCGCGTGTAAATGTTACCCGCGACTTTTAAATCGAAGAGATCAGCACCGTGCTGAGTGTCATCAAAAGCATAAGAAGTCGTTTGGTAAATCGGTACGGCAACAGACTTGGTTGTAGGATCAGGAGAGTAACCCGCGTGAATCGATAATGTTTCTAATTTCATTCGTTATCCTTGTTACGACACACTGGAAAAAATGCAATTGCCAGAGGAGGTTCATAATTATGTTGTTATGATGCTGTGATAACTCTAGATATTACCTAAGACGTCATATCGAGCAACTAATTGAACTTGAAATTATTTCACATAGATAGATACGACAATGGTGATTATCACCCTTTCAGCTTAAAAATTAGTTATATCAATGTCTATCCTTATAACCTATTTCGTATTGATATAAAAAAAGCCACAACCCATACAGGTCATGGCTTTGTTTCTTATATAACTTTATTTATAACTACAAGAAAGCGCCATAAATAACAGAAGTAATAGATGCTAACCCACAAATAAAGGTGAAAACTTGTGCAGGTTTTGACGTGCTAAATTTCTTCATCGCAGGAACAATATTCATCGACACAACAGGCAGAATAAACAGAATAGCGGCAATCATTGGCGCCCCCATCGTTTCAATCATGCCTAAAATACTTGGGTTACGAATAGTCACAATCCACGTTGTAATCACAATAAACAGCATGGATGCCATTTCAATTTTCTTTACAGAAAAAGAAGAACGAGACTTAATTAACCCAACTAAACCTTCGTGAGCCCCTAAGAAGTGGCCAAAGTAACTCGATACAATCGCAGCAAAGGCAACAATCGGCCCTAAATAAGACAAGATTGGCGATGGATTGATATTTGCGATATGTGATAACACACTGATATTTTGTTCTTTAGCAACAGCAAGTTCAGCTGGGCTTAATGATAGCACCACAGAGAAAACAAAAAACATCACAAAGCCAGTCAGCATTAATGCGGCCCCGCCAGTGATCATATCTGTTTTCACAATAGCATTATTGCCGAATTGTTGGCGCTGGTCTTTGGTGAATTGGCTGATGATTGGGCTATGGTTAAATGAAAATACGATAAGGGGGATCGCCATCCAAACAACCACTGGCATTGAACTCCAGTCTGGTGCCACCTCTAGCATTGACATATTCCATTCAGGAATTAAATACAATGATAAAGCTAATAAAATGAAGACCAAAGGGTAAACCATTAGAGACGTGAGCTTTAACATCAGGTCACGACCAAATACCACCCCAGCAGTCATTGCAGCAATCAGCACGCCAGACAATAACCATCGTGGTAGTGGATCTATACCTAGTTGATTGACAAGAAACGAATCAACCGTATTTGTAATACCCACACCGTAAATCAATACGATAGGGTAAATAGCAAAAAAATAGGCAAAGGTAATAATATTTGCGCCTATTTTACCAAAATGCTCTTCGACCGTGTCGGTAATATCCGCATTTGGATTTTTTGAAGATAAAACAAAGCGAGCTAACCCTTTATGGGCCAGCCAAATCATTGGAGTGGCAATTATTGCCAATACTACTAATGGCCAAAACCCCCCGGCACCGGCTTTAATTGGCAGGAATAGAACACCTGCGCCAACAGCGGTTCCAAATAAAGAAAGTACCCAAGTAAAATCCTTATAGGTCCACTTACTGGCAGGTTTATCTACTGCGACTACTGCTTTTTCAATTGTGCTCATCTTGTGTTCTTCATCATTAACGTTATTAAAATAAGATGTGCAGATTTTGCATTAAATGAGCAGCAGTACCTAATTTAATTACGCTATTTTTTTCAACTTTTTGGTGTAGATCTCGTTAATAACGTAAAAAAACAAATGCCACGTAATTATTCTGTAAATAAATAATTTCGCAATTAATTAAAAGAGTAAATTTTAGATATAAAGTATTTAATTTTTAATTCGAGAAAGGGCTGAATGATTCATTCAGCCCTTTTTTTATCTGAGAAACTGAAGTTTTACAGATAGACAGGCACTAATATTTCTGTCGCAATCACGACCACAACCAATCCAACTAAAACTGGGATTGACGTTCTTTTCACCACTTCGAACGGAGAGATTTTAGCCATACCAGACACGGCCACGACAACCCCTGATACAGGCGATAAAGTCCGACCTAAGTTAGAAGCTTGCAGCATTGGGATCACTAAGTAAGCCGGATTGACCCCCATTTGTTTTGCTAAGTGAGGTATTAGCTCAACGAATGCATAGAATGGTGCATTACCCGACCCCGTTGTCATCGCGGCTAACATCGTGATCACCACCAGTGCGATCATCATCACTATAGCGCCTGAACCGAATGATTGAGCAAGGTCAATTAGCCCTTTAATAAAGCCAATGGTGCTTAAACCTTGTGCAAACACCCCTGCTGCCACTAATAACATCACGACCGTTGCAAATGCTTCTGCCATGCCTTTATAACAAACTTCTAAGCCACTATAGACGTGTTTAGCGCTGAAACTGCGAATAAATTCAATGACTGCTGCCAAAATAATACAGCCAACAATAATAGTAACAATATGCAATTCAGGCGCCCATTTGCCATCAAACACTAAAACACCAATAATCGGTGTGAAAGGTAAAATAGCGTAGAAAGCAGGTGCATGAGTTTTAATTTCATTAACATCTAACATTTCAGTTGTGACATTTTCTTTTCTGTCGAGATAACGCTGCCAGAAAAAGTGGGCGATTGACATGGCCACAATTGCCGCGATAGAAATCGGTAAAGTTGTTTTAAATGCAAAGTCGATTAATGGCATTTCGGCTGCTTTTGCCGCTAAGATAACATCACCAGACGTTGGCGCTAAAATAATTGCCGCTGGTGACGCACAGATTGCCGCAGCTGCACCACGACTGATCCCGACATTCACCATGACAGGGAATAGCGTCGCCATCAGTAATACCCCAAGGCCAGTTGCAGAGGAAACGGCTAGCGACATCAAACATGCCACAATATAAGCAGCAACCATCAACAAATAAGGTGAATTGATCATTTTTAATGGTTTAGATGCGATTTTCACTACGACATCATTCGCCCCAATATGAGTCATATAAGATGCAAACCCACATAGCACCATGATCATCATCCCAAGGTCGCCACCACGGCTCATTAATAGGAATTTTATGTATTCCAAAATATCTGTTACACGCCACCCCGTCGTCGGAACAGAACCTGGTAAAATACTTTTTCCCATAATAGCGGTAATGATCAGAAGTAAAATACCCCCGGTCATTAACACTCCCGTTGCGGAATATCCTTTTATGATATAACGCCCAACTCCAATGGCGACAATAACGCCGATTAAGAGCTCAATCATTTATTTCTCCTGCCTGTCTTATTTTGTAATTATAAAAAAATTACTCTGCCTAATTATTAAGCAAAATTCACTGACAATGATCATGTCAGCAGATGATTTTTAATATAGAAATGCGTTAAAACACAAGAGAAATAAATAAAAAATCTATTTTAGCTACCCATTTACAGCTGATAGCCCCAAATATTAATAAAGAATAGGAAAATCAGCTTTGTTTAGCTATGCAATGTTTTTCACATTAAAGAGGAAAATTGATTAACTAAATAACTCATAAATCATATCACCAAAAAAACCGCGATATTGCAGATAACGAATTTGCTTACTTTTTTCTTTAAAATCTTTAGGAATACTATCCCCAAACTTCTTACTGCGCACCCATGCAGCCTTTTCAAACCAATCTACATCTAAAGTAGCAAAATGCTTTTCCACAATCGTTTCAGGAAAACCTTTCTGCCGCATTTCTTGTTTTATCCGCAATGGGCCGTATCCCTTGCGCAGATAACCTTGCATTAATAGCCCTGCAACACGGTCATCATCAAGAAAATGTTGCTCACTTAACCGCTCAAGCACCAATTCAATTAAAGGCTCGTCAATAATGCCTTCATTTTTTTCATACATACGCCGTTTCATACGGGCAAATAGCTCAGCTTTACCGTAATCACGGCGGGAAAGCATAAATAAGGCATATTGGTAAAGCTCGGATTCATTCATGGCGTTAAACTTTCATCATTAAATTGGGCGCATTGCGCGCCCAGTCTAACATAAACCTTTGTACTCTACGTTGCATGTAGGCGACAAACGAAGACAAACCGATGAGCATACATAAGTATGTGATTCGGCTGGCTAAGTGCAGTCAACACCCATGCAGCTTGAAGTATGACGAGTTAGTGAACTTGAGTACCACTTAGCAGTTTATATATCGTATCCGGAGTATAGCTGCCGTCTTGGAAATAAATTGTCCAGTCCGTAATATCATCACGTGTTAATGGATAAACTTCCCCTTCTTGCATATTTTGCACATAAAAAGGATGGTTTATTAAGCGCCCTTCAAATTGGTCACCATGCCAAGAAACAGGTTCAAACCACATATGTTCATGACCATCGAAATCTTCTTCCGCATCATGGTAGCCAATACCGCATTTCACTAAAAAGCGCCATTCAGAATCTTCAGCTTCCTCGTTTTTACCAAGGAATTTGGCAAAAAAGCCTTTCTTCTGAGCGACCGGCTTTGGCCCATAGTTATCTAACATATGGGTGAAATATTCCCAACGCAATTTAGCTTTACGCGACATATCTGCCGTTTCTTCATCGGTGCGCATAAACATCATGGCGTTTTGATCTTCAAAACCTTCAAAGAAACTTTCTAATACTGGGTTTTCTTGTGTCACACGGAACAGCATAGCGGATGGGTGTTGATGAGATTCATCTCTATCATGCCAATCCCCCATAAAACGTTCAGATGACACATCTCCAAACTCGAAGTTCATCTCTTCTAGTGGTTTTAAGTCATCAATTGGGGTTGATTTCCCTACATGCAGCAGCCCTTCTTCAAACGGTACTGCAACTAAATACTCATAGCCCGTTTGGGTTTGTCCAATAAAAATGGGCTCATTAAACACGATTTTCCCGTGAGTAATGCTGTTATTCACGAAGCTCCAAAACAGTTCGGGAATACCATAATAAGAAGCAATCGGGTGCGGTATAATAATTTCCGCTTCCGACAAACCACAACGTGCCAAACCGTGCGTGTGGAACCAATACATAGTCGGAGCACGCTCTTCTTCCGGCTTGTCTTCGTTATCTTCTTGGTCATAAATAGCATGAACAACATACAAAGAATCAATGCTTGGCATCAAATCATCAATGAGTTGGAAATTAAGCCACTCACGAGTAAACACTTTCCCTGCGGCAGAAATATCCAAGCCCAGTAATAGATCGGGCACCAAGATTTGAATAACCTTTAGCTGCTGCAGATAATTGACTAATGGTTGCCCTTGAAATAAGCACTCAACAATTACCGCTTGAGGGGCTGCACTTGCTTCTGCATACAACTCAGGGCTGATTGGGTCAGTGGCAAAATAAGGGTTGATGGTATATTCAGGGTCGCTATCCACTAAAGCGATATAAAAACGTAATTCTTCTTCATCTTTTTTACAGCTAAAGAAAAAACCGCCATCCTCTGGAATGTAATCTATCTCACCCTCGGTGAAATAAGTTTGTTCTTCTAAACGCTGCTCAAGTAATAAAGACGTCAGCTCAGAACCAGGAATAGCAACCATCATTGATGCTTCTTTCTCGCCCTCACCTGCTGCGGTATCAAGGTAGTGTTGTTTATTATTCATTTTTAGACCTATTAATAAGTGACTGTGGCGAGGATATCAGCTTATATTCGTTAAGAATATTGTGATTATTCTTAACAAACTGAGATTGTGATTTGATCCTTCGTATTGCAACTAAGTTAACAAATAATCATTATTCGACAATCAGTTATTCTACTTTTCATACGGTATTGACTGAGGCACAATAATGCTCTTTCTTTAATTTGCTTTATATTGATGAAGCAAAAAGTTCTATTTCAATAAAGGTAATTCAAATATGGCTGATTTAACCAAAGCACAAAAAGAATATGTCGATGATCTCGCAATGCAACGCGTTTTCGATATGAATAGCGATGAAGTGTTGGTCAACGCCTTAGAAGAAAAAATTCACCAAATGGAAGACCATTTGAAAGCCTATTTTCATGAGCGTGTTAAGTTTCATCAGCAAACTAAAAAATAGCCTTTTGCCTGCTCCGTGCCGGTATTGTTTATTATATCGGCACCTGCCCTATCCCTTTCATATAACCATTTTAAATGAATAATAAACGCGCATTTCTTTAGTTCAACTTATCAACAAAAAAGCATTAAGCGCCATCTAAAAATGAATTTCTAATGATAGAATTCTAATCATCACTGTACGACTAATAACAATTTATCTATTACACTTCTTTATTGTCCAAATATTGAGCCTATTTTATGAAACGCATTCAATTCAGTACTGCACTGATCCTTTCTTCTATTATGAGCATGTCTGTGAGCTTTGCCGATAGCGATCGTCCATTATTTTCAGTCTCTGTAAGTGAATCTGGAGTACCACAAAATAATAGCGAAGGCGGCATTACTCGTTCTTCTACCACAGAGTCACGAGTACTGCCGATTTGGGGCGATGAGGCCCGCGCTCGAGGGTATGATTTACCGGAACCTTTTGGGATCGGCTATGGATATATGAACCTGCGTCAAGATATAAAAGTTGATAAAATAGCCTTTAAATCAGAAAAGGGCGTAAATATTCCTTTTGTTAAATTCGATTTAAATGATGATTTAATGATTAAAACAGGACATACACGCAGTAAGAATGAATCACATATGCTAAAACTCGATACTTGGGTCTTTCCATTTATGAACGTATATGGCGTTTATGGAAAAACCAAAGGTACATCAACCACAAATCTTGATAGCGTAAAAGCTCGAGTCAAAATTTTTGGCAAAGAGAATATAATTGATATCGGTAAAAATCTGCCTTTTGAATTAGATTATAAAGGAAAAACGTATGGTGGTGGTGTTACCTTCGCTGGTGGGTATAACCAATTCTTTAGTACATTAGATTTTAACTATACCAGAACAAGCCTTGATATCTTAGACGGTGACATTACTGCTTTTGTTGTAACTCCTCGGGTTGGTTATGAATTTATCTTTGAACCTTTGATCCCTGGTCAAGGTAATACAAAACTACAAATTTGGACTGGTGCCATGTATCAAGATATTACTCAACGATTCAAAGGTGATATTAGTAAACTAGATTTACCGCCTGAATTGAGTGGGTTAATGGCATTAGCACCAGACGATGCAAAATTCGATGTTAAACAGCATCTTGCCCATAAATGGAATAATACTGTCGGTGCTCGGGTTGAACTCACTCGAAACTTTAATGTGTTAACCGAAATCGGTTTTAATAACCGGAATAGTTTTTATATTTCTGGGGAATTCCGTTTTTAATGTGGCATTCGGCAATTATTCAAAGGCTGGTCTTGCTCAGCCTTTTTATTATTTTTCCTGCTAAAGCTGATTTTCTTCCTGACCGCCAGCAAATCGATGGCTGGCTAAACGATCTCGGTGGGGAAAATAGCTTTGATGAAAGTAAAACTGTAGATTGGGGCATATTACCAGGGCCATTTTATACCCCCGAAATGGGCATTGGTATTGGCACCGCACTGGTTGGTTTATATCGAATAGATAAAGAAGATAAACAAACCCAGCCATCTTCTATTGGCTTAAGCGGTTTTGCGTCGTCGACCGGCGCATTTGGCTTAAATTTTACCAATTATAATTTTATTGATAACGACCAGTGGCGGTTATTTGTTTCCGGCACCATTAACAATATTCCCACTTATTATTGGGGTAAGGGATATTCTGCAGGGAAAAATGATCACAATAAAGAAAAGTACCATTCTCAAGAGTTCCAAATAACTCCAAGAGCCTTATACCAACTGACTGATTCTACTTATGTTGGGCTCGGTTGGAACTTCTCATCAATCAATGCCAGCGATCCTGATGATGGTGCGAAACAGTATTTCTCCAAGTCAATTGGGGGTCGTTCAGTGTTAAATTCAGGCATCAGTGCATATTACAGCTATGACACACGAGATTTTCTACCCAATGTCTATCATGGGCAAGCTTTTGAGGCTGTTTATACTTATTTTGCACCTAGCCTCGGTAGCGATACTCGCTTCCAAACCACCCAATTACAATATGCCTATTACCATACCTTAGCCGAAGAGACTATTATTGCATTCGATAATTATGCGAGGTTTTCAAGCGGAAATGTACCGTGGAACCAGCTATCATTACTCGGTAATGGTAACCGCATGCGCGGATATTACGAAGGCCGTTATCGTGATAACAATATATTCACCAGCCAAATAGAACTCCGCCATAAACTCGATTGGCGCCATGGCGTTGTTGGTTGGTTAGGCACAGGAACCATGAGCGATACTGCGTCCGAATTAGGTCAAGGGCATTGGTTGCCCACCGTAGGTGTTGGCTACCGTTTTGAATTTAAACCAAGAATGAATGTTCGCTTGGATTTAGGTGTCGGCCGCAACAGTACCGGGGTGTATTTTCAGGTTGGGGAGGCATTTTAATGTTCAAATGGGTTCTGGCAATGGGGATTGCGCTTTTATTAGCCGCCTGCCAAAGTCATGACAAACTGGAATTGCCTGCCATTGAGCCTGTAATTACCCCCTATACTTTTGAAGCGGCCTCACAAGCTTGGCCTGTGGTTGCTTCCTTAGCTCCTCCACAAGGTTTGCGCGCTTGCTGCGCTTTTGGCTACAACTTGCAAGCTGAACTGTGGGGATTACCTGTCCCGTTTTACACTATCGATAATATCGTTGAAGCAGATAGCCTCGGTGAACATCATTATAATGACAGCTTTTTAGGTGCCTCTGCTGCATTAATGGGGCTCAGTAATGAAAAAATAGGCTTACTCTATACAGATAAAAGCGGGTTTATTGATATTTCCCATGTCAGAGATACTGCAGATTATACTTTTTACTTATTTAGCCAAATTTACCCACGCCTTGGTCAACAATGGTCGCTGTCACTTAGTGAAGAGTTAGCGGATAGACAAATTCATTTCAGTGCATTTGAACCACCACAATCTGCCAAACAACGTTATACCCTAAGCGCCTACTTAGCCGCAAAATTGGCTTTCCAGCTCGCGGTATGGCATGAAATTGCCCAGTGGTATGGTTATCAATCTGTACCAGGATTTTCCGAAGGGATTTCCGCATTTTCCCCTGAAGACCTGTACTCAAATTTACTTGGTTCCCGTCTTGCCTTAACTTTGATACTACAAGGCCGAGCAGACTCTTTAGCCATTTATTCTCAATCAATGGAAAATATTCTTCCACTGGCACTTCACCAGCTCGGTAGCAAAGATAGAAAAACCACGCGAAAAATATTTGATAGCGTTGATGGTTTATGGTGGAACAGTTACCGTAGAGTTCCGGAGAAATTTCTTGTTTTAACAAGAGATTACCAAACAAGTGACCAACGTTACCCTCTGATGCCTCCACAAATTATGCCGTCTGAAGGCTTATTTTTAACGTTGCCTGATCGCTATCTCAAATATGATTTGTCATTGCTCGCACAACTGCGTTTGCTCCCTACTGATGATATGAAACTGCTCCCCAAACCAACTTCTTATTGGACGGTGTCAGATTTTCAACAGCTAGCGGACGATGCGAAACAACAAGATTTACTGCAACAAATTTTAAAACCTTAAAAGACCTATTTATGATATCCATATTAATCACTCAATAAATCTTTGCCCTGACATTACCGTACTTAAAATTTAAGCTAAATATCACTTTTTACTCATTTACAGATAATAATTTTATTTCACTTTTGTCACCTCGATAGGCTTTAATAAAACGATGGAGATCTCATTTTGGTTAAAAAACAGCCTATCAACTGCTTATTTTTCAGACAAAATAACCCTATAATAACTACATGAACTGTATGCTTTTTACTCAAATTTAACTTAAGTGAAGCTCAGTCACCACAAAAATGAACAGTTTAATTTATTATTCTTCATATGAAAATATACCAATAGAAACTTTACACCATTTAAAATCAGTTCATTCATAATAATATAAAAAAGTCTACAAAATAATACAGAAATTTCCCTAATGTCACCCGGATAAATGTAGCTCGTAAAAAATTAATCTGCTAATATTCGCTCGAATTTTGTTCAGAGATACTTAGGAGAAGCAAATGCCCTCTCGAACGATGAGGACAAACGCCGTCTTCGCTTTCTTATTTTTACTTTTATTTTCGAGCCTGAGTATGGGCTCCACCAGTACCAGCACAATGCTCAATAAAGAGTATACTAATAAAACTGTGCAACAGAATGTAAGTCAGGCTAAAACCTCACTCCCTGATTTACGTAAATACCCTTCTGGTACACCTCGAAAGAAAGCATTTTTGAAAACGGTTGTCCCTGTTATAGAAAAAGTGAATAAGCAGATCATGGCTGAACGTACTTGGTTGTTATCAGTACGAGCTAACAAGAAATGGAGCGCCCAAGAATTGCGCCGTCTTGAGCAAATCTGTAATAGTTATGGTATGAAGTGTAGTAACCCAAAACGTTTAAATTGGGACAAACTATTGAGTCGTGTCGACATCATGCCAACGCACTTAGTTGCAACACAAGCAGCAACAGAGTCTGGCTGGGGTACTTCACAACTTGCTCTGCAAAACGGTAATTTATTTGGTATGCGCTGCGGTAGCGGCTGCCAAACTAAGAAAGGTAAAGTCAAAGGCTATTCTTCCTATACTTCTGTAGAAGATACTGTGACTGCTTATATGAAGAACATGAATACCCATAATGCTTATGAGTCACTGCGTACTTCACGAGCAAAGCAACGCCTATCAAAAGATGAGCTAGATACTAAAAAGCTAATCAATGATATGAAAGGGTACTCAGAGTTAGGTTCAACCTATAACCGCTATTTACAAGAGATGTACGCGAGTAATGAAGAATTGATTACACAAGCTCAACAAAGAGCAGCCACTCGCATTTAATTTTGTATCACCAGGTACAAGACATAAAAAAAATCCACTTCGTTAAGTGGATTTTTTTATTGTTTTTTAGATTGACTCTATTGATCTAAATAGTTCGAATGGTGGCGAGGTGACAAGAGAGGCACCCTACTACCAATCAAATGCATTACTTGTTTTTTGATGGTTTTTATTCGTTATTTTAGATTGGCGCTATTACTCTAAATAGTTCG